>JABGRG010000094.1 GCA_018648445.1 Rhodospirillales bacterium
GACATCGGTTTCTTTTTTCAGGATGCGAACCCTACGCACGTTTTCTTTTTCTGAAAAGTCGGCCAGCGCTTTTTCTTTTTTCACCCCTGCGGCCTCGCCTTCAAAAACGAAGTTGCGCACTTTTTGGCGAAGATCGCGGTCGCGGATGGCCTCGATTTCTTTGTCTGTCAAAGAGACCAGGGGCTTGCGCCGAACCAGATTACAGCCATTTTCTGCATCGGCGTTGCGCACCAGACCGTAGGCGGTTTCCTCGTGCAACTTTCCCTCAATTCCGTGATCGAGCCGGTGGGAAACGGTCATTTCACGCAGTGCGTTACGCAATTCGTCGCGGAAACCTTCCCACGGTTCGGGCATCTTCTCAATCAGGCGGGCGCGGCTTCCCTCGGCGGCCGTGGCGATGCGTTGCAACATGCCTTGATCGGTCAGGGCGGCGATCGCCGCGTCGATGGCGTGATGGCGATGGTCGAAACGGTTCTTCAAATTGGCGTCGGAGAGAAGGCTGTTCAGTCCCCACTTGCCGCGCAGCATGGCGGTCAGTCGCCCCGGAATGGCACCCACGCGCTCGGCCGGGCAGATATAAGACAGATACCGGCGTGTGATACGGGCCAGATAGGCGGTGTCGGTCAATTGCCGATCCAGAAAACTCCGCTCGCCCTCAAAACGCGCCATGGCGTCGGCGGCGAACCGCCAGCGCTTGTTTTTGGGAAGTCCCTGCGCGCGCTCAAGAACATGGGACCAACCGTTTTCGTCATGGCCGAACGCTTCATGGGGCGAGCGATTTCCCTTTTGACGATTGAAGACGCGCAGCGAAACAGTTTTGTTGGCGGCGCTGTTATCAAGCGTGCGCGAAAACGGCAGGATATGCTCGATCTCAACCTCGTCGGTATAAAGCATATCAAGGCTGATCTGCCTGCCGCCATAGGGGCAGCGACGATCAAGTGGATCATCCGGGTTCAGCTCTTCCCACAAGCGCATTCGCAGCCGATTTTCGCCACTGTCGCGCTGGCCGATCCGGGACATTTTTTCGCGCCGCTCATCGTTTCTTTTCTGGTTCAACACTTGCTTTCGATTGATTTCGTCCTTTTCCTTTTTGCCCAGCTTCAACTCGCGGGCCAGTTCAACGACGATGCCATCGGGCGGGCCATGATCCCGGATGATGGCGTTGACCAACGCGCGCAATTGTCCAAGGCCGATATGTACTGTTGGGTTGGCGATGCGGCCCCAACGGATTTCATCTCCGTGGTCAGGATCGCCGCTGCCCGATACATGACCGGCCAGTGCTTCGCCGTAATAGGGCAATTCGCCCAACAGATTCTCGGGTCGCCGGTCGGAATGATGATAGCCCGCTCGCCTCGCCGCCTCGGCATAGCTGATAGGGATCGCCAGCACCTCGCCGGTGGCCGGGCAAACGTCCTCGGTCGAACTTTCACGCATTGCGGCAACGACGCCGATAAGGGCGCGGCGCCCCAGGCGGCAGTGATTTTGCGGCAAAGGTGCATTGGCGACGGCCATCGCCGTCTCTTCACCAAGTCTACATTCGTCCATCAGCCAGCCGACGAGTTCGGCTTCGTCCTCTGTGTCGACAAGGCGTTCAACGATTTCGCTCTGGCGCCGACGGGACAACTCCCGCCAGCCGGGGCCGAAACGGCTTTTGTTGGCCAACACATGGGCGGTTTGATCACCCAACAACCTTCCGCGTTTGTCGCCTTCCAGATTGAAACCGATGTCGCCGACAGGCCCGATGATTTTGCGAATGACATTGAAACTTATGGTTCCCTTGCGCGAAAGCTGGCTAGCGATCCGGTCGCGCTCTTGGATATTAAGCGGGCGCGTAGACTGGTCGGGAAATTCAATACGAAGGTTGGAAAGTTTATGCAAGATGCGAAATTCCTGGGCGAGCGGAAGCGCCCACGGTGCCCGAAGGCCCCCCAAATCTCGGCTGTCGACCGCCGGGTCCATGGCGCATTTTCCGGGGATGGCCGGTTTTAACGGGCGTTGGCGAAAAATAACTCTCCGCAGGGCTTCACGAGCTTCGTCGTTCAACTGGGCATGAAAATCCGCCTGTGCCCGCCAAAGGATGTCGAACTCTCTTTCCAGCATGGCGCGTTGGGGGAAATAATCATACGCGGCCTTTGCGCCAACGCCGCTCAAACGCGCGCGAACGGGTTTGCGCCCGGCATGAAGCCGATAAAGGAATTCACCCAGCGTGCGGGCCTTTTCGGCCTTCATGGCTTCAGCCAGTCTTCCGCCGCCACGTTTGATCTTCCCGGCGTCGCCGCCGCCTGGATCGGTTTTGCGGTTGGATTTGAAGCCCCGGCGCTGGCTCAGATGAAACAGCGCCCGGCCCAATTCGTAAAGTTCGAGCCGGTGGTCCAGACCGCGCGCGCGAATTTCGTATGGATCGAGCTTCTCCAGCGATTTTCGTGCCGTCTTTTCCGTGGGCATCAGGCCGAAAAGAACAGGCGCCGCCATAAAGTCTCTGCGGCGCAACAGATAGCGGTCGCGCCGTCGCCGGGCCGATCGCGCACCACGCCGGTCGGCGGCCAGGGACGCGCCGCTTTGTGCATCGCGCCCGTCATGGAAAAGACGCACGCCGATGTCGCGAACGGCGCACGGTGCGCCGTCGGCACCCAAATCCAAAAGGCACCAGCCGATAGAATTGGTGCCCATATCGACGCCCAGGCGATACGTCATGCACCTTTCTCCCGTAACCTTGATTGCGGTTTCAGTCTATGGTAGTGTATTTGTTGGATGAGGCAATGCTTTCTATTTTAGCCGATAGGGAATCGCGGCCCATCCGTTAACAAGGCTTTATGCCACAAAATAATGAGGCGGGCTCCGGCCCGCCTCATTTTCAGAGATATTTCGAATCGTGTCTCCAGGCGGTTCAACGACTCATAGACACCGATTTTCTGGTTCTTGCACTCTCGTAAATAGAGAGAATTATTTCCACCGCCTTGCGGGCTTCTTCGCCGCCGGGGGTCGAATCGGGCCCCCCTTGCAGCGTGCTCAGGAAGCTTCGGAATTGTTCGATGTGGCCATGAACGCCGATGGCTGTCGGGTCGGCCGCGCCGCCGCCCGAGGTCGTGGCGTTGATGAATTTTTTCTGGATTTCGCGGTCGGCGTCGGTTTCATCGGCAAAGGCCCAGGTGGTCAAGCTTTCTTCCTCCAGCACTGCTGACCCATGTGTTCCCGAAATCTCGATGCGCTTGAGAAAGCCCGGATGAACTGCCGTCGATCCCTCGATAACCCCCAGCGCGCCGTTGGCGAAACGCAGCGCCGCCACCCCCGTATCCTCGACCTCGATACGTTCGTGACCCAGTGTTTCGGTGAAGGCGAAAACACTGTCCACCGGTCCCATGACCCATTGCAACAAATCAATGGCGTGGATGGATTGGTTCATCAGCGCGCCGCCGCCATCCAGCGCCCAGGTTCCGCGCCAGCCGCCATTGTCATAGTACTGCTGGCTGCGAAACCATTTCACGTAGGCGTCGCCCAGCGTCAGTTTGCCAAAGCGCCCGTCGTCTACCGCTTTTTTCAACAGTTGCGGTGCTTCGTGAAACCGCGACTGGAATACGCCGGTGATCTCGACGCCCTTTTTGGCGGCGGCCTCGATAATGGCGTCGCAGCGCTCCAGGGTGATTTCCAGCGGTTTCTCTATGATCAGGTGCTTGCCCGCTTCGATGGCCGCGAGAGCGGGGTCCAGATGACTGCCCGACGGCGTGCAAATGGTCACCACGTCCATATCCGGCTGATCCAGAAACGAACGTAAATCAGTGAACGCGGCGCAGCCGTGAAGAGCGGCGAATTTCTCCGCCGATGGCGCGTGGTTGTCCATCACGCCTGCCAGTGTGCAGCCCTCAAGGGCGGCGATCGCCTTGGCATGGAACCCGCCGATGACGCCGGCGCCGATGACGCCGATTGCATGTGCCATTTTCTTGCTTCCCCCGGTTGGTTGATAGCCCTTATTCGGGCTTGGTTTCCTTCATGGACGTGCGTTCCGACATGTCCTCGTACCATGAAGCCAGCGCGGGACGATTGCTGCGCCAGTCGTCTGAATCGAAGCGCAAGTCCAGGTATCCCAGCGCGCACCCGGTGGCGATTTCCCCAATGCCTAACGGCCCTTCGGGGTCGGGCAACCCCTCGTTTTCGGCCTCAAGTTCGAGCAGATCGAGCGCGCGGACGACTTTTCGTTTCTGGCTTTCCGCCCATTCCTCGGATTGCAGGTTTTCAGGGCGCATGCCCTCGTAACGACGCAACACCAAGGCGTCCATGATGCCGTCGGCCAGCGCATGGCGACGAAGGGCCGCCCAGCGCGCCGGTCCTTCGGGCGGAAAAACCTTATTTCCGTCATGCAGGCTGTCCAGATATTCGCAGATGACCCGCGAATCGAAAAGCACGGTGCCGTCGTCGAAAATCAGGGTCGGGATCTTGCTCAGCGGATTGTCCTCGGCCAGATGGTCCTCGTCGCCCTGGGGCGACATGGGGGTTTTTTCAATCAGTCCCTCCAGACCCGTTTCAATGGCCGTTACCATAACCTTGCGCACGTAGGGTGAGGTCGCCAGATACCTGAGAAGCATTTGTTATTCTCCGTTAGATCTTAAAATCGGTCCTTGCGGCGTCTGATTTCGGCGAAGACTTCAACTGCGTCGCGCCCTTCCATTCCTGTCGCCCGTTGCAGATCCGGCGCGTCGGCCCGCAGGAACGGATTGGCCGCGCATTCATCGGCCAGGGTGGACGGAACGGTGGGCTTTCCGGCCTCGCGCAGGGTCAACACCTCGTCGGCCCGCTTTTTTAAGGCCGGGTTGTTGGGGTCGATGCTCAGAGCGAAATCGGCGTTGGAATTGGTGTATTCGTGAGCGCAGAAGATCCGTGTTTCACCGGGAAGGCCGCGAAGTCGTGAAAGGCTTTCCCACATTTGATCGGCGGTGCCTTCGAACAGGCGGCCGCAGCCCAGCGAAAACAAGGTGTCGCCGCAAAAAAGAGCCTGCGAATTCTCGAACCAATAGGCGACGTGCCCGGACGTATGTCCCGGAACTTCAAACACGCGAGCCGTCTTGCCGCCCAACTCAACGAGATCGCCGTTGCCGACCTCGACATCAATTCCCGGAATTCTGCCAGCGTCCGCGCCCGCGCCGACGATGGTGCAGCCCGTCGCCTGTTTGACCTCGAGGTTGCCGCCGATGTGGTCCATGTGATGATGCGTGCAAAAAATGTGGGTCAGCTTCCACCCCAGCCGGTCCAGGGTTTGCAAGACGGGTTCCGCGACCGCCGGATCGACTGCGGCGCAGCTTCCCGTATCGGGATCGCGGACCAGATAGACGTAGTTATCCGAAAGAACCGGTACCTGATGAACTTCAAGATTGCTCATGACCCAAACCTCCCCCGCTGCAGATGCTCGCGTTCTGCAGATGCTAACACCATCGCCCGGCCATCGCCACCCGTGGCGGTGTCGTGTTACACTTTGCCGCCATGAGCCTTGATGCCGTTGATCTTAGGGATTTTTACGCGACCGGTCTGGGACAGATCGCGGCGCGAATGATTCGTCGGCGCATTCGATCCGTTTGGCCGGACCTGAGCGGGCAAAGCGTGCTTGGCCTCGGGTATGCAACGCCGTATCTGAACTATTCACGCGACGGCGCGGCCCATGCGATGGCGGCCATGCCCGCCGCCCAGGGTGTGCTTCATTGGCCATCGGACGGCCCTGGACTGACGACACTGGTTGACGAGGCCGAATTGCCGTTCCCCGATTTGTCCATCGACCGGATGATTTTGGTTCATGCGCTGGAAACGACCGAGCAGGTCCGCCCGATGATGCGCGAGGTCTGGCGTGTTCTCTCGGGAAGCGGCCGTCTTTTGGTGGTGGTTCCCAACCGGCGGGGGATTTGGGCGCGGCTGGACCGCACGCCGTTTGGTCACGGCCAGCCGTATTCGTCGGGCCAGCTGTCGAGGCTGCTGCGTGAAACCATGTTCACGCCGGTCAAATCCCATGCGGCGTTATTCGTGCCGCCAACGCGCTCGCGCATGGTACTGGCTTCAGCTCCCGCGTGGGAGCAGCTTGGAATTCGCGGGAAGGCACCGTTTGCCGGCGTCGTTATGGTCGAAGCGACCAAGCAGATTTACGCCGGTCACACCGTGCCGCGTCGCCGCCGGTCCTACGTCGCAATTCCGCAAGGGCCGAACGGGGCTTAGCCGGTTTTTCTGAGGATGTAGAAGACGTAGCCGTAGCTGTCGCCGAAGCGCTCATACATGTCGATTTCGACCAACGTTTCGTCGATGGTTTCGGCCATTTCGGCGCTGGCGCCGTTTCTTGTTTCCGCCATACGTTCTTTCAGCGGCCCGTAATATTCGTCCATCCAGTCCGAGGCGGGAAGAGTGAAGCGGTCCAGCGGTTCGTACCCTAGCGCTTCGGCAGTGGCTTCGTTGGCTTGGGTTGTCGCCATGACGGGATAGGCTTCCGCCCAATATTCCTTGGCTTCATGGGGCGGATTGTCGGTCAGCCATGTCGCTTCGGAAAAGGCGATAATCGCGCCCGGTTTCAGGAAGGGCCGCCATAAACGCAAGGCGGCTTCCACACCGATAATATAGACGGTGCCTTCCGACCAAATCAGATCGAATGTTTCGTGATCGAAATCCAGCGCGTCCATGGAAAGATCGCGCGTCTCGACCAGATGGCCTAGGTCTTCCGTCCGGGCCGCATCCCGGCAGGCATCAAGGAACGGCGGGTAGACGTCAATGGCTGTCGTTTTACCCTGAAGTTCGCGGGCCAGAACGATCGTTTGCTGCCCCGGTCCGCAACCAATGTCGAGAATGCGGGGTGCAGCAGGTAAGGCCGGAAGCCGCTTGATCGCCGCAAGCGTCGAATCGTCGGAGCCGGGACCTCCGCGCGGAAGGCCTTCGTGCAACTTGAAAAGGGATTCGATGTCCATTGGAAGAGCCTGATTTTCTTGAATGTCAACGCCGCAAAACGAAAACCGCCTGCACGCCGAACAGATTGGCCAGCAGCGGCCCTGAATTGATACGCCGGGCGTTCCCCCGTTCGTTTAGCGAGATGCTGCGTTCAATGATGGTTTCGGTTTCCCGGCACATCTCCACGAAATCCTTGATCGTGCACAGGTGGATGTTCGGCGTGTCGTACCACTGGTAGGGAAGGGCGTCGCTTACCGGCATTCTTCCCGTTAGCGCAAGGTGGGATCGCGCCCGCCAATGGCCGAAATTGGGAAACGAGACGATGGCGCGCTTGCCGATGCGCACAAGATGCTTGACCACCGTGCGCGGCGCCACCATGGCCTGAAGCGTCTGGCTCAGAACCACGTAGTCGAAGGCGTTGTCGGGATAGGTGGCGAGATCGGTGTCGGCGTCGCCCTGGATCACCGGCAACCCGGCGCTGACACAGGCGTTCACACCTTCGGTGCTTAGTTCGATCCCGCGCCCGTCCACCTGTTTGAAATTGACCAGATAGTCCAGCAGCGTTCCGTCTTCGCAGCCGATATCAAGGACCCGCGAATTGGGTTCGATCATGTCGGCGATAAGCTGCAGATCAACGCGGATGGCCTTGCGCTGGTTCTCGGTCATCATCGCGCGTTCCCCCCGTGCCCGTTGCGCGGCAAGCCGTAGTGATCGGCCGCGCCGTTAAGGAAACCACGGAAAACCCGGTGGAACTCGGGAACGTTCAGCAGGAAGGAATCATGGCCGAAGCTGGTTTGGAATTCCGCGAAGCTGACGTTCGCCGCCACCGCATTCAGGGAATTGACGATGACGCGGCTTTCCGCCGTCGGGTACAGCCAGTCGCTGTCGAACGAAATTACGCAGAACCGTACCGGCGTATCGCGAAAAGCGTCGGCCACGCTGCCGCCGTGGCTTTCGGCCATATCGAAATAGTCGGCCGCGCGGGTGATGTACAAATAGGAATTGGCGTCGAAGCGATCGACGAAGGTGCTGCCCTGATGGCGCAAATAGCTTTCCACCTGGAAGTCGGCTTCAAAGCCGTAGGTGATCGCCTCGCGGTCCTGTAAACGCCGCCCGAATTTGGATTGCAGCGCCAATTCCGAAAGATAGGTGACATGCGCCGCCATGCGCGCGATGGACAAACCGCGCTCGGGATTGCGGCCCTCGGTCTGGTAGTCGCCCCCACACCAGTCAGGATCGGCCATGATGGCCTGACGGCCGACCTCGTGGAAGGCAATGTTCTGAGCCGAGTGATGGACTGTGGTTGCGATGGGTGCGGCAGCGAACACCCGCTCCGGATACGACGCCGCCCATTCCAGCACCTGCATTCCGCCGATGGATCCGCCGGCCACGGCGAACAACCGCTCGATCTCAAGATGATCCAGCAGCATCACCTGCGCGCGGACCATGTCGGCGATGGTAATCACCGGAAATTTGATCGCCCACGGGCTGCCCGTTTCCGGGTTGATTTCCCGCGGGCCGATGGTGCCCATGCAGCCGCCCAGGATGTTCGAGCAGATGACGAAATAGCGATCCGTATCAATGGGTTTGCCCGGTCCGACCATCAGGTCCCACCAGCCCGGTTTTCCCGTTATGGGGTGGGGTTCGGCGACGAACTGATCGCCGGTCAGGGCGTGGCAGATCATGATGGCGTTGGTTTTGTTCGCATTCAGCTTGCCGTAGGTCTGATACGCGACCGTGAAATTCGACAGCCCGGTCCCGCAATCAAGGCGCAGAGGTTCGTCCCGGCCCAACACCACGCGGTGCCCAGGGAACGTGTCCGCATCCCATTTGCGGAAAGATTTTTCGTCGCTCTTTGTCATCGTTTGGTTCGAACAATCGTTTCGTGACACCCATCAAGTCCTACGGGTACTAGGATACATGGGTCCCGACATCAACGTTTTCTTTGATTTTGCAGGGGCGGACCGCTATCACTGTCCGGCTCTTAGAGCGGGGCGGGCAATTACCTGTAACAATATACCGGGACTCGATTGAATGAGTGCGGCAAAAACCCTTGATGCGTTGCGACGCGAGATTGACCAGATCGACACCGAGATCCACGAGCTGATCCGGCGGCGGACGAAGGTCGTGGAAACCGTGCGCGATTTGAAAAAGGGGCAACCCATAAAAATTCGCCCGGCCCGCGAGGATGAAATCCTTTACCGATTGGTGGCCGAGCATTCGGGAAACTTTCCCAAGCGCGAGTTGACGCGCATCTGGCGCGAACTGATCGTCGCCACGCTTTCCTTTGAAGGGCCGTTTTCGGTCGCCGTTTACGGAAATGACGATGACGACGGATGCCGCAATCTGGCGCGGGATTTTTATGGCAGCTATTCACCGATGACCGTTTTTCCGTCGGCGCGGCGCGTTATCGAGACCGTTCAAAGTCATGGCGCGACGCTGGGCGTCCTGCCGTTGCCCCGCCCCGACGACAAAGAACCCTGGTGGCCGCATCTGGTTGGCCAGAACGAGGATGCCCCGCGCGTTATCGCAAGGCTACCGTTCGCCGGTCCGGGTAACGGTCGCGACGCCAACGCCGAAGCCATCGTTATATGTCCGGTTGATCGCGAGGAAACCGGGCGGGACCGCTCGTGGCTGCTTATCGAAGCCGAAGACCAGCCCGGCCTGACGCCGGTGGTCGCGGCCATGAAAAAGGCCGGTTTTTCGGTGCGCTTCAAGGCCAACTGGCGCGACCAACAGGCCGGGGGGCCCTGGCTTTATCTGATTGAGGTCGACGGGTTCTTCGGGGCGCAAGATCGTGCCGTATCGCGATTTGTCGAGGCGCTTGGTTCGCCGGTCAACCGGGTCGTTTGCCTGGGCACTTACGGAATTCCGCTGAGCGCGGAAGAACTGGCCCCGGCGCCCGAAAAAAAACCGGCGGCCCGGTCAAAGCGAAAAACGGTCGCAAAACCCAAACGCGCACCCAGCTCAAAAGTCAAATCCACACCAGCAAGCAGGAAACGTCGGTCATGAGTATTCTCGTCCCCCAACCCGGTGTCATGGACATTACGCCTTACGTCGGTGGCGAATCCGGAGTGCCGGGCGTCACACGGATTATCAAATTGGCGTCCAACGAGGGGGCGCACGGGGCCAGCCCGAAAGCCATTGAAGCCTTCAAGGCGCACGGACCCGAGATTCATCGCTATCCCGACGGCGGCTGCACGGCCTTGCGCGAGGCGGTGGCGGCCAAATACGATCTGGATGCCTCACGCATCGTGTTCGGCGCGGGGTCGGACGAATTGCTGGGACTTCTGTGTCGCGCTTACGCGGGCGAAGGCGACGAGGTCCTGTATTCCGAGCACGGCTTCCTGATGTATCCCATTGCCGCCAAGGCGGCTTCGGCGACGCCGGTTCCCGCGCCCGACGATGATCTGGCGGCCGATGTCGATCAAATTCTGGCCAAGGTGACGGACGCGACGCGCATCGTCTTTATCGCCAATCCGAACAATCCGACCGGAACTTATTTGCCGAAAAGCGAAATGGAGCGTCTGCGCGCCGGGCTGCCGGGCGACGTGTTGATGGTGGTTGACGCGGCCTATGCCGAATACATCGATCTGGAAGATTATTCGCCCGGAACCGATTTGGTCGAAGCCAATGACAATGTGGTCATGACCAGAACCTTTTCGAAGATTTACGGGCTTGGTGGAATGCGTTTGGGGTGGGCCTATGGTTCGGCCCAGATCGCCGATGTGCTGAACCGCGTGCGCAATCCGTTTAATGTTTCCCAGGCCGCACAGGAAGCAGGGCTTGCCGCTCTTGCCGATCAGGACTTTATCGATCGTGTGAAGGCCCACAACAACGAATGGCTGCCCTGGACGACGCAAAAGGTACGCGATATCGGATACGAGGTGCCGCCCAGCATTGGCAACTTCATTCTGGTCCGCTTCCCGACAGCGGAAGGGAAGAGCGCGCTGGACGCTGACGAATTCCTGAAATCGCGCGGTATTATTGCCCGCCGGATGGCCGTTTACGGCTTGCCCGAGGCGCTGCGTGTAACCATTGGACTGGAAGACGAGATGCGGGCCTTTGTCGCCGCCCTCGCAGAATTTCACGGATAACGAAATGCTTTTTGAGAAAGTTACCTTTATCGGCATCGGCCTGATCAATTCGTCGTTGGCCCGCGTCATGCGCCGCGATGGTCTGGCGGGCCACATTTCGGCCTGTTCGCGTACGCAGAAGACCCTGAACAAGGCCGTCGAACTGGGGTTGGCCGATAGCGTGACCACCGATCCCCGCCTTGCGGTCGAAGGGGCCGACTTGGTCGTGCTGGGCTCGCCTTTGGGCACCTATGGCGAGATTGCCGAGAACATGGCAGGTGGCCTGAAACCCGGCTGCATTGTTACCGACGTGGGTTCGGTCAAGGAGTGCGTCGAACGCGACGTCGCCCCCCATTTGCCGGAAGGCGTGCATCTGGTGCCTGCCCATCCCGTCGCCGGAACCGAGGATTCCGGTCCCGAGGCGGGCTTCGCCGAATTGTTTGATGGCCGATGGTGCATCATTACGCCGCCCAAGAAGACCGATCCGGATGCGGTCGAAAAGGTGTGCGAGCTGTGGCGAAGTGCCGGTTCGGATATCCAGATGATGGACCCGGTGCGCCACGACAAGGTGCTGGCCATCACCTCGCACGTCCCGCACCTGATCGCCTATACCATCGTTGGCACGGCCACCGAATTGGAAGGCGACCTTCGGGACGAGGTGATCCAGTTCTCAGCCGGTGGTTTTCGGGACTTCACGCGCATTGCGGCGTCGGATCCGACCATGTGGCGCGACGTCTTCCTGAATAACCGCGAAGCGGTGCTGGAGATGCTGGGGCGGTTCAGCGAGGATCTGGTGGCCCTGCGACGTGCCATCCGGCGTGGCGAGGGCGCGACGCTGGACGAGGTTTTCACCCGGACCCGCGAAATCCGCCGCGGCGTCATCGACGCCAAGCAGCATATCCCGCCCAAGGGCCCGAACGGCAGCAAGAGCTCGGATTAAAGCGCGACACCCGCTTTTTTTGAGGCGCGTTCCCATTTGGTGTCCGCGTCGTCGTCGAATATGAGGTCGAAGTCCATGGGCGCGGTGATCCAGTCGTCGCGCGCCATTTCGCCTTCCAATTGGCGCGCCCCCCATCCCGCGTAGCCCATGATGACGAGGCTGCGGCGGGGCCCGCTTCCTTCGGCAATGGCGCTCAGTACGTCGGCGTGGGTGGTCACGGCGAGGGGACCGCGCCGCGAAATCGGCTCGCGGGCTTTCCATTCGGCGGAATGCAGCACGAACACGGTGTTCGGATCGACGGGGCCGCCGTAGTGAAGCGTGATCTCGCGGCCTGCACCGTTCTCCAGCCCCAAACCTTTCATGAATTCATTCATGGGGCCGACGCCCATGGGCCGGTTGACGATCAGCCCGAACGCGCCGCTGGCGTCGTGATCGACCATGTAGATGACGGTTCGCGCAAACCGGCCGTCGGGCATCTTTGGCGAGGCGACCAGCAACTGCCCGCGCGTGAAATGCCCCTGACCGCCGGGAACGGAGGATTGCGCGTGCCCATCCTCGGCAAGCAAAAACGCGACGACGATGATCAAGACCCGAAACATGCCCATGCGAGCATTCTACCAAATTATTTCGGGAATTTCCGCCAATGGTACGGGGCCGGTGAAAAGACGGCGTTCCTGAACCGTCAGGGGTACGGTTAACGCGGTCCGTCCGCTTTCGTTTCGCCGGGCCATGACGCCCAGCACGATCTTTGCCGTGACGGCGTCCCGCGCCTTCATGATGCCGCGTTTTCGCAGGGCGTCCACGGTTTCGAAAAAGCCCTCGATGCGTGCCGTGAATGAGCCGATGGGTTGCAGCCCGCCGTCCAGCGCTATGGTTCCGTCGGCGTTCATTAAAAGGGGGCCATAGGCCAGACTGAGCCTTGGCACCTCGATGGCGCCGCCATCGTCGCGCCAGTCACCCAGCGCCTTTTCAAGGGGACCACCGGCGATGGGCCTGACCAAATTGGCGCTGACTTCCAGCCGTTCGATATCAGCGCCAAGGGGCAGCTTGAGCCGCGCCGGGACGCCGACATCACCAAGGCGCAAGCGGATTTCGAGGGTCGGGGTATCGCGCAATTCGTCTTTTGCCTTTGGCGCGATGGCGTCCAGATGCGCGCGACCGACGCGCCAGACATCCCCCTGCTTGGCGGCCTTCACCGTCAATCCGGCGATGTCGAGGGCAACCGGCGTCGGCCATTCTCCGCCAAAATTTAGCTGGGCGCGCAGCTGTTCGGCCTGCCCCTGGAAAAACTGAATTCCGCCGTTTTGTGTGAACACAAAGGCATGGCTTCCGGGGCTGTCGACCGTGACCCGGCCCAGACGCCACGGGCGCATGGACGCGCGAATTTTCTCGCCTTCCCATCCCCAGCGCGCCGGACTTGCAGGGGCGGCAATGGACGGGGCGACGATGGTCATGTGGAGGTTGAACGGGAAACCGCCGATATCGAGTTGCTTGAAGTTAACCTGAAATCCTTCGTTTCGCCGCTCGTCGATCCAGGCGGTCGTTCCGTCGCGTACCTGTCCGGCCATGAAGAACCAGAACGCCACATAGAGCGCGCACACCAGGGATACCGCGCCCGCGACTATGGCCGCCCATTTGACGCCGGACATATACCGGGGCGGCCGGTAATCGAACGCCGGATGGGTGTGATCCGTTTCGTGGCCTTGATTTTTCTCTGGTTGGCGCATGGCTTCGTTATAGATCGTTGCGCGCGAAGGATCGAGTGATTAGCTTGCAATCGGATTATGCAAAAGAAAAACGCGCCCGACCCTGAAATTTTCCAAGCTGCCGACTTCGCGGCAAACGGCGATCTATGGGTGTTCGGCTATGGTTCGCTCATGTGGCGTCCGGGGTTCGAGCACATCGACGTGCAACCCGCCATGCTCGGCGGTTATCACCGGGAATTTTGCATCTATTCGCACCACCACCGGGGAACCTCCGATCACCCCGGATTGGTGCTGGGGCTGGACCGGGGCGGCTGCTGCCGGGGCCTGGCCTTTCGCGTGGCGTCGGCCCACGTTGCCGATGTGGTCGCCTATCTGGATGAGCGCGAGTTGGTGACCAGCGCCTATATTCCGAAAACCCTGCCGGTTCGATTGGGCGAAGAACGGGTCACGGCCTATACCTTCGTGGCCGATCCCACCCACCGGCAGTACGCGGGCCATCTGGAAGCCGATGCGGCGGCATCCATTATCATGGACGCCCAGGGGCGATCGGGCCTGAACCGCGACTATTTGATCAATACGGTTCGCCATCTTGAAAGCCTTGGTTTCACCGACGGGCGCGTTCACAAGCTACTGGAACGGGTCGAGGCGTTGACCGGCGAGATCGAACGCGGGAGCGGCATCTGATGGCGGAGAAAGTCTGGGTGTTCGCCTACGGCTCGCTCATGTGGCGGCCCGATTTTCCCTATCTTGAAATGCGCCCGGCGCGCCTGTTCGGATATCACCGCGCGTTGTGCATCTATTCGGTCCGCGCGCGCGGAACAGACGAAGTGCCGGGACTGGTTCTGGGCCTGGATCGTGGCGGCTCATGCGTTGGCCGGGCCTATTCCGTTGCTCCTGAAAACTGGGAAGAAGTGCGCGCCTATCTGATCGATCGCGAAATGGGAACCGGCGTTTATACGCCCACCTTCCTGCGACTGGTGCTGGATGGCGGCGAACGGGTCACCGCCTACTGCTTCGTCGCGCGCCGCGATCACGTCCAGTACACCGGCAGACTTCCCGACGGACGAATGGTCGAATTGCTTCTGCAAGGCGTCGGCCAGCACGGCTCCGCCACCGAATACCTGGCCAACACGGTCGCCCACCTCGACGAACTGGGCATCACCGCCGGACCGTTACACCGGATTTTGGAGAAGGCCCTCGCTACTCAGGCAGCCGGATAGAGCCGTTTTCAAGGATCGCGAAATGGGGGTTCCAGGCGATTTCCCACAGGTGGCCGTCGGGGTCGGCAAAGCATCCGGAATAGCCGCCCCAGAAGGTGTCTTCCGCCGGTTTGGTGATTTCGGCCCCGGCGTCACGGGCTTCCGCCAGCACGGCGTCAACTTCTTCCTTCGAGCGCGCGTTGAAGGCAAGAACGACGCTTGCTGATTTATCCGAAGTCTCCGTCGCAACCCCCGCGTCAACGGCCAGCGCCTCGCGGCCATAGAGCGAAAAGATCGAACCGCCCGCCTGAAAGAAGGTGATCTCGGGCGGGCTCTCGGCGGGTTTCCAGCCCATGCGTTTGTAAAACGCCGTGGCGCGGGCAACATCGGCGACGCCAAGGGTAATCAGGCTGATGCGCTGTTCCATTGTTAGAGCACTTTCCGACCAAATGCGGTCATTCTGACGTGGCCGTTTAAGGCCGTGGATAGGAGAACCGTGCAGCGCGTAGCCTTTGCTACGGGCAAGGGGTTCGACGACGGCACGGCCTTAAACGGCCCGCCCGAAGGGTGCACTTCGGAGGCCGCCCGCGTCGTTGTTCCGCTCGCCCGATGCTTT
>JABGRG010000095.1 GCA_018648445.1 Rhodospirillales bacterium
ATTGGAAGCCTTCGTCAAATCATTGGGTGTTGCACTTGAAATTTGAATCCAGCAAATTCCTCCATGGAATAGGTCAATTACTGAAACTAACTTCTAATTAACTCTCTATTTATTGTCTCTCATTTGATTTTTATTGACACTCATACCCCCGCGTGCGAAACAACTATTTCTGGTTGAAATTTGATAACAAGGTGAGCGAATGATAAATGAAGAAACTACTGAAACGGTATCGCGTGATGAAGTTTTGCGGATGTCCGTTGACGTCGTCGCTGCCTTTTTGAGCAACAATCAGCTTGCTTCCGGACAAATCCCGGAAGTTATCGACACGGTATTTCGTTCATTGTACGCGTTGGACGGGACGATGGCGGAAGCCAAACCCGAGCCGCAGAAACCAGCCGTTCCGATCCGCCGGTCGGTAACGTCCGATTTCATAATTTGCCTTGAAGACGGCAAAAAGCTGAAAATGCTAAAACGGCACCTTCGTACGAATTATAACCTGACGCCTGAAGAATACCGGGCCAAGTGGAACCTTTCCCCGGACTACCCGATGGTCGCGCCGAGCTACGCCAAACAGCGCTCGGAATTCGCCAAAAAGATCGGCCTGGGGCGCAAGCCCGGCGAAAAGACCGGTAAGCGTAAATAGGCTTGCAGTTAACACGAAAACCGCATTTGATCGAAAACGGCCGCGCCCAATGGCGCGGCTTTTTCGTGGGCGCCGAGAGGCCCTATATCCCTAGATACGCCTTCTTGACATCTTCATTGGCCAGAAGGTCGGCCGCCGCGTCCGTCAAAGTAATGACGCCGTTTTCCATGACATAGCCGCGATCCGCGATTTTCAGTGCCTGATTGGCGTTCTGTTCGACAAGGAAAATGGTCGTCCCGCTTTCGCGGTTAATCTTGACGATGATATCGAAAATCTGCCGGATAACCAGCGGTGCCAAACCCAGCGACGGTTCATCCAAAAGCAACAGCCGCGGGCGGGCCATAATGGCGCGCGAGATGGCCAGCATCTGCTGTTCGCCGCCCGACAACGTTCCGCCCGCCTGATGTCGCCGGTCAGCGAGAATCGGAAACAGGTCGAAAACGTGGTCGATATCGGCGTGAATACCCTTGCGGTCGCGGCGCATGAAAGCGCCCATATCGAGGTTTTCGGTCACCGTCAGATCGGGGAAAATAAGACGTCCTTCCGGAACCTGACAAACGCCCATTTCGACAATTCGATTGGTCGGCAATCCGCAGATGGACTCGCCTTCCAGCAAAATATCGCCGGACCTTGCCCGAACCAAACCGCATACGGCCATCAACGTGGTCGTCTTTCCCGCGCCGTTGGCCCCGATCAGGGTAATGATTTCGCCTTCGTTGACTTCGATATTGACGTCGCGCAGAACCGGAATCGCGCCGTAGCCCGCATGCACGTCGACCAAATTAAGCATCGTCGTCTTCCCCCAGATAGGCCTTGATAACCCGCGGATCCTTACTCACCACTTCGGGCGTACCCTGGGCGATTTCGGTTCCGTATTCGAGGACGAAGACGCGGTCGGAAAGGCTCATAACCAATTTCATGTCATGTTCGATCAGCAGGATCGAAAGATCGTGTTTTTCACGCAGCCGAATGATAAGCGCCTGAAGCTCCCCGGTCTCCATGGGGTTCATGCCGGCGGCCGGTTCGTCCAACAGCAAAACCTTCGGCTCGGTGGCCATAGCGCGAGCGATCTCAAGCCGCCTTTGCGCCCCGTAGGGAAGACTGCCGGCGTTTTCGTCAACGAAGGTTTCCAGGCCCATTTCCACGAGCAGCGCATAACTGTCGTCAATGACCTCTTGTTCCTCGCGACGGGTCGATGGCGGCCGGACGATGGCGCCGAAGATGGCGGACTTGGTTCGGCAGTGGCGGCCGATCATAACGTTCTCAAGAACCGTCATGTTCTGGAAAAGGCGAATGTTCTGGAAGGTGCGCGCCATTCCCAATTCGGTGACGTGGTTGGGCTTAAGGCCGTTCAGGCGGTGGGTCTTGTCATTTCCGGTGATATATACGTCGCCCGCACTGGGCTCATACAGGCCGGTAATACAATTGAAAACCGTCGTTTTTCCGGCACCGTTCGGCCCAATCAGGGCGACGATCTCGCGCGGCCTGATATCGAAGCTGACATTATCCACGGCCCGCAGACCGCCGAAGTCCATGGTCAGATCCCTGACGTCCAGGACAGCTTGCAAATTATCCATGAGCGTCCACCGTCTTCGCAACGTCGCCCGAAGTCGCCGTATCGTCCCGTTTTCGGAACTTGTGGCGGCGGCGGCGGTCGCGGATCAGGCCCTGCGGGCGGAACACCATGAACAACACCATGGTCGCGCCGAAAACGATCATCCGGTATTCGGCAAACGCGCGCATATATTCAGGCAACAGAATGAGGATCATGGCGCCGCAGATCACACCCAGGGTCGACCCCATTCCGCCCAGAACGACAATCGAAAGGATGATGGCCGATTCCATGAATGTAAAACTGGCAGGATTGACGAACGACGTTTTCGCGGCGAACACGACGCCCGCCATGGAAGCCCACGTCGCGCCCAGCGCAAAAGCCATCAACTTGGTCCGGGTCTTGTCGATGCCCATGGCCTGACAGGCGATTTCATCTTCACGCAAAGCCAGCCAGGCGCGGCCAATGCGAGAATACTTGAGCCTCGTCACCACCAATATCGTAAACAGAACCAGGCCGATCATCACGTAATACATGAAGATGATGCCGTCCTTGAGGCCGAACTCGATCCACAAAAAGCCCGGACGCGGAATATTCGCGATGCCGCTGGGGCCGTGGGTGAACGCGCCCCAGTTTTCCAGAACCAACCGGATGATCTCGCCGAAACCAAGGGTGACGATGGCCAGATAGTCACCGCGCAAGCGCAGCACCGGAAAGCCCAGAAGAACGCCGACGAACGTCCCGAGTATGGCCGACAGCGGCAGAACCACCCAGAAACCGAGGCCGAAATGCTCGTTCAAAAGGGCGTAGGAATAGGCGCCGACCGCGTAAAACGCGACAAACCCCAGATCAAGAAGCCCCGCCAGACCGACAACGATGTTCAACCCCAGTCCCAGCATGACGAAGACCATGGCCGAAATCATGATGTTGGTCTGATACATGGAAAAAAGGAACGGGAACGACGCGACGAACCCTGTGAAAGCGGCAAGCAACGGGTAGAGAATGCGCTTGTCGCGAATAACGATGCGCACCCATTCGGGCGTCTGCGCGGCAGGGTCGGTCTGCGGTTTGCCGCCGCCACGCTCGCGGCGCACCATGAAATAACGCCACACGTAAGACAGAACGAAGGCGCTAACGCCCACAAGAAGAAGATTGTGCCATCGCCATTCGATCGTATTTTCGATGGTGTCCACGCGGATGACCATGATCGGAAAGGTCAAAAACATGAACCATGCGGCGGTCAGAAGTGATTTTTTCAGGTCTTGCATAACTTTACTAAGTGCAATTTAAGTCACATCCCAATTGAGGCTCAATCGCCGGTTAGGGCCTAAACCTTATGCCCTTCCTCTTTGCCAAGAATTCCTGACGGACGGAAAATGAGGATGAGGACCAGCAGCGCGAACGCGAACACATCCTCGTAATCGCTTGAAACGTACCCGGTGGCGAAACTTTCGGTCCAACCGAGAACCAGTCCGCCCAGCATGGCGCCGGGAACGCTCCCAATTCCGCCCAGGACGGCGGCGGTAAACGCCTTAATCCCAGCGATGAAGCCGATGTAGAAGTTGATTTGACCCACGTGCGAAGCAATCAGCACGCCGCCAATGGCGGCCAGGGCTGAACCGATGATGAAGGTCATCGAAATCACGTTATCGACATTGACTCCGACCAACATGGCCATGCGCTGATTTTGTGAGGTCGCGCGCATCGCCTTTCCCATGCGGGTAAACTTGATGAATGCGGTCAAACCGGCCATGACGGCGGCGGCGGTCAGAACAATGAAAAGTTCCGACGAACTCATGATTCCGGCATATCCTTCCATGAACGGCAGTTCTGGAAGAAGGGCCGGGAACGGCAGGAAGTCGGCGGTCTGGGCCAGCAAAACGTAATTTTGCAGGAAGATGGACATGCCGATGGCCGAAATCAGCGGCGACAGCCTTGGCGCGCCGCGCAACGGCCTGTAGGCGATCTTCTCAATGGTGAAACCGTAGGCCGACGAATAGATCACGGCGATCGGCAGGGTCATCAGCAGAATGGACCAACCGGGAAGGCCCATGGTCGCCAAAACGCCGGAAATGATCAACGCGGTAAACGCCCCGATCATGTAAATTTCGCCGTGGGCGAAATTGATCAGCTTGATGATTCCGTAGACCATTGTGTAACCCAAGGCGATCAGCGCATAGATGCTGCCCCGGGTCAAACCGCCCAAGAAAAGTTCGAGGAAATACTCCATATAGATCGGCTCTTTTTTATAGCACCATGGGACGGACCCGGCGGGTCCGTCCCATGGATTTTCTTCTTGTTGGCGAATTTTTCGCCAGATTATTCGGCCTGAACGAACACGCCGTTGGCAACCATGTAAACGTCGAAGCCGACGCCTTCGGCATCACCGATGGAATCGAACTTAATCTTGCCAACGGGGGTGTCGACATATTCGGTCTTCAGCGCTTTGACAATCTTGTCATAGTCGGTCGAACCGGATTTTTCGATGGCATTCATCAGAGCCAGCGCCGCCGAATAGGCATTGTAGAAGAAGGCGCCCGGCTCGGCCTTGAACGCTTTCTTATGCTCGGCCAAAGCGACCGCATACAGCGGGTTGCCGGAAGAATCCTGCGGTCCGGTTGCGAACACGCCCTCGGCAAACACGCCGGCCACCTTGATGAACGTGGGATCCTTGACGCCGTCATCGGAAACGAACGCGATATCCAGGTTCTTCTTGCGCATGGCCATCACGATTTTGGAAGCCTCGGGGTGATAGCCGCCGAAAATAACCGCGTCGGCGCCCGAATGCTTAATCTTCTGCACAACGGCGGAATAATCGACCGCGCCGGGGGTCACGCCCTCGAACAACACGGAAGCGGCTTTGCCGGAGCCATCAACCGCCGCCTTGGCGAATTCGGCGAAGCCCTTGCCATAGTCGCCCTTGTCGTGGATCACGGCGATTTTCTTGGCGCCCAGCTTGTCGATGGTAAAGCCTGCGGCCAACTGGCCCTGGGCATCATCACGCGCGATGGTGCGGAAGAAGTTCGGATAATCACCACTGGTGGTCAGCGGCGGATTGGTCGCCGACGGCGACATAACCACGATTTTGGAATCCACGTAAACCGGAAGCGCAGCCTTGGTGGCGCCCGAGCAGATATGCCCCATGGCCACGGTCGCTTCTTCGCTCACCAGCTTCATCGCGGCGTTGACAGCCAATTCGGGCTTGCACTGATCGTCCTGCGGGACAACCTTGATCATCCGCCCCAAAACGCCGCCCTTGGCGTTGTATTTCTCAGCCACCAACTTGGCGGCGTTAATGGTCGGCAGGCCATAGGAGGCCAAATCGCCGGTATGCGCGCCCGGGACGCCGAAAATAATATCATCTGCCTGAGCGGCGCCAATGCCGATAAAACCGATACCGGCCGCAATCGCGACCGCCGAAGTGAGTTTTTTGATCATCTTCCATCTCCACAATAATTCGCTAAACGCGATAGCCTTGGATCCCTGTTCTCGTGACCATTTTCCACGATCAACGAGCAAAAAAATGCGCATTGAGCAATTCCACAATGCACCTAATTATCAATACGTAACCTTACCGCCTAAAGCAACGCGAAACTGCATCAATCCAGCGAATCTCAGCATATCTGCCGCCGAATAGGCCATCACAGCCCGCGTTCCGAGCGTTTCGCTTCCTTCGCGCGTTTCTCCATAACGTATCTGAGTTTTCGTGCGGCGACCCGTTTTAACGTCTCCTGCCCGGCTTTCGGACTGCCGACGATAGAGACCTCCGTTCCCGTTCTGGAATCGATGGCGCTGACCTTCACCACGTTTCCCACCCGGATAAACTCGAAATAGACGGTGCGCTGCAAAACATTCCTTCCCGACGCCATCCGGCCATGCGCCATCTAGAACCTATCGACCGAAGCGAGGCGCGCCATCGTATTTTGCCCGCACCATTCCAAAAGAGACAGCATCTATGCGCCGATGTGCTTTTATTTATTCCACATAAATTTTACGGTTTTATCTTGACGACTACATTTTTTTCGTGTTTTTAAGCGAGCACTTGAATTCGACGTTTTTGAATTTGGTTAAACGACATTGGAAAAACCGCTATCGTTCCTTAAGTAAGTTTGCACATAGGGAATTTCGACTTTGAATGCGCCACGGGGGGGAATCTCGTGGGCCCCGAAACAACATGACGCAAGGAGGGCTGCGGCCCATGACCGTTGATTCACGCCATCCCGAAACCCTGGTTCTTCATGCCGGATACCGCCGCGACGAAACCACCAATGCCGTCGCCGTTCCGGTCTATCAGACCACGTCATTTCAATTTGACAGTACCGAACACGCCGAAAACCTTTTCGCGCTGAAGGAATTCGGAAACATCTACACCCGCATCATGAACCCGACCAACGATGCGCTGGAACAACGGATCGCGGCGCTTGAAGGCGGCGTTGCCGCCCTTTCCGTGGGCTCGGGCCAGGCAGCCACGACGTTCGCCGTCGTCAACCTGTGCCGGGCGGGTGACAATTTCGTCAGTTCGACCGATCTTTACGGCGGCACGTGGAATTTGTTTGCCAATACCCTGAAGGACTTGGGCATTGAAGTGCGTTTCGTCGATCCGTCCGACCCAGAGAATTTCCGCCGCGCCACCGACGAAAAAACGCGCTGCTATTATGCCGAAACCCTGCCCAATCCGAAGCTCAATGTCTTTCCCATCAAGGAAGTCGCAGACATCGGACGCTCCGAAGGCGTGCCCCTGATCATGGATAACACGGCCTGCCCCGTCATTTGCCGGCCGTTCGACCATGGGGCCGCGGTGGTAATGTATTCGACGACCAAGTACATCGGTGGCCACGGCACCTCGATCGGCGGCATGCTCGTGGATGGCGGCAATTTCGATTGGGAAGCCCACAAGGAACGTTTCCCGACCCTGAACGAACCCGACCCCAGCTATCACGGCGCGGTCTGGACCGAAGCCGTCAAGCCGTTGGGACCCATCGCCTACATTATTCGGGCGCGCGTTGTTCTACTGCGCGATCTGGGCGCACCCATGAGCCCGTTCAACGCCTTCCAGTTCATTCAGGGGCTGGAAACCCTGCCTTTACGGCTGCGCGCCCACTGCGAGAACGCGAATAAAGTTGCCGAATTCCTGAACAACCACCCGAAAGTGGCTCAAGTCATCCATCCCAGTCTTCAGACAGGTGAGCCCAGGCGTCGGGCGGACACCTATTTATCGGGCGGATACGGTGGGTTGGTCGGCTTCGAGCTTAAAGACGGTCGTGATGCGGGCCGTAAATTCATCGATTCGCTGGAACTATTTTATCATGTCGCCAATATCGGCGACGCCCGCAGTCTGGCGATCCATCCGGCAACAACGACACACTCGCAGCTTTCCGACGAAGAACAGGCTGCGACCGGCGTTTCGCCGGGGTATGTGCGATTGTCTATTGGCATTGAACACATTGACGATATTCTTGCAGATCTAAAGCAGGCACTGAATTCGGTGTAAACAGATCTGAGCAGGAAATGACAAATTCCCGGGAAGTGGCGCGAGGCGCGTATCCGGATGCGCGCCTTCGGCGAAACCGACGGGCGGAATGGACCCGGCGTCTCGTCGCCGAGACTACTCTTTCCGCCGATGATTTGATCTGGCCGGTTTTCGTCGTCGAAGGCGAAGGCAAACGCGAGGCCGTCGCCTCCATGCCGGGTGTCGACCGGCTGTCGATTGATCTCTTGATCGACGAGGTCGGCAAGGCCGGGGATCTGGGGATTCCGGCGGTTGCCGTGTTTCCCTATATCAACCCGGAAACGAAAACAGCCGACGCGCGCGAAGCTTTCAACCCGGAAAATCTCGTCTGCCGCGCGGTCAGCCGCCTGAAGGCCGCGCATCCGCAAATTGGTATCGTCTGCGATGTGGCGTTGGACCCCTTCAATTCGGACGGCCACGACGGCATCGTCAAGAACGGCGAAATCCTCAACGACGAAACCCTCGACGTGCTGTGCAAGCAGGCGGTTGTTCAGGCGACAGCCGGGTGCGACATCATTGCGCCGTCCGACATGATGGACGGGCGCATTGGCGTCATCCGCTGCGCCCTGGATGAAGCCGGGTACGAAGACGTATCGATCATGAGCTATGCGGCGAAGTACGCATCAGCCTTTTATGGACCTTTCCGTGATGCGGTCGGCTCAAGTGGCGCTCTGAAAGGCGACAAGAAAACCTATCAGATGAACCCGGCCAATTCCGACGAAGCCCTGCGCGAGGTCGCCATGGACATCGACGAAGGCGCCGACATGGTCATGGTCAAACCGGGTTTGCCGTATCTGGATATCGTCCGGCGCGTCAAGGATGCCTTCGGCATACCGACCTTCGCCTACAACGTCAGTGGCGAATACGCGATGCTCAAGGCGGCGGCGGGTAAGGGCTGGCTGGACAACGACAAGGCTGTGCTGGAAACCCTGCTTTCCTTCAAGCGGGCGGGCGCGGACGGAGTCCTCACCTATCTGGCCATTGAGGCGGCCGGGCTTTTGAAACGCGGCTAAGCGAGGTGGCGATAGTCTCCGCGAAAATGGATTAGCGGCTCACCGGATTGCGCCGCATCCAGTGCTTCGACCCGCCCGATGATCAGCCAATGGTCGCCGGTATCGTGAACGCCCTCTCGTGCGCACTGTACCGCGGCCAGGCTTCCGGGAAGAATGGGGCACCCGTTTTCACCGATTCGATAGTCAATCCCGTCAAACTTGTCCTCGGCGCGGCGGGCAAAATGCTGCGACTGCTCTTTTTGCCTGTCGGAAAGGACATTTACCGTGAAATGCGTTCCCTTGACGAAAGCGTCCAGACTTTGACCCGATTTGGCAAAACAAACCGACACCAACGGCGGGTCCATGGATACCGAGGTGAAAGCGCTGACGGTCATACCAACGGCGCGGCCATCGGGCATAATTCCGGTCACGACGGTCACGCCCGTGGCGAAATTGCCCAGAACGCGGCGAAATGTATCATTGCAAAAATCCATGCCTTCATTTTCTGGCATTGACGGCTGATTTCAACTAAATATTGAATTCCGCTGTATCAATGACGCAAAAAAAAATGGGATTGTCGACAAACTTTGGAAAAACGGTTCTGTATCGCGTTCGGATGTTTTATTCTCGCGTGCGAAGCGCTGTCGTTGCGGTGATAAACTGACGGCGAATGGACCGGTAAAACAATAAGAAGAGCTGCGTTCCCGGCATTTGGTTGGCAGCGGTGAAGCAATTGAGGGTAGTGAATGTTTTTCATCATCGGGTTTCTTGTTGTTGTTGCCAGCGTTATCGGCGGATATATGGCCGGCGGCGGACACTTGGCCGTGCTTTGGATGCCCTTCGAATTCCTCATCATCTTTGGTGCGGGAATAGGGGCGTTCATTATCGCCAATCCGAAACCGATCCTGTCCGGCGCGGCGAAATCCTTCGGTTCGATTCTCAAGGGGTCGAAATACAACAAGGCAAGCTATCTGGAGCTTCTGGGCTGTCTGTACGCCGTTTTCCGATTGGCAAAATCGAAAGGCGATCTGGCCCTTGAAAGCCATGTGGAGAAACCCGAGGACAGCCCTTTGTTTCAATCGTTCCCCGGTTTTTCCAAGGATCACCACTCGCTGATTTTTCTGTGCGACTACCTGCGCCTTCTAACCTTGGGCACCAGCAACGCTTTTGAGCTTGAGGGCGTGATGGAAGTGGAACTGGAAACCCACCACGGCGAAAAACACGCAATTTCGGGGGCGGTTACGACGTTGGGCGACGCCCTGCCCGCGCTGGGCATTGTGGCGGCGGTTTTGGGTGTGATTCACACCATGGGGTCGATCACCGAACCGCCGGAGGTTCTGGGCCATTTGATCGGCGGCGCGCTGGTTGGAACGTTTAGCGGAATTTTGATGTCTTACGGCCTCGTTGCGCCCATGGGCAAGTCGCTGGAAAACACGTTTAACGCCGAATCGCAGTACATGACCTGCATCAAGGTCGCGCTCATTGCCCATATGCAAGGATATGCACCTCAGGTTTCGGTCGAATTCTGCCGAAAGGTTTTGACCTCGGACGTACGACCCACATTCGCCGAGGTCGAAGAGATGGTGCAAAACATTCCGGTTCAGAGTTAAGGAAGCGCCTGCATGGCGGACCAAGGCACCACCATCATCAAGAAGGTCAAGAAAGGCGGCCACGCTGGGGCGCACGGCGGTGCCTGGAAGGTTGCCTATGCCGACTTCGTGACGGCGATGATGGCCTTTTTCCTGTTGTTGTGGCTTTTGAACTCGGTCTCTCAGGAACAGCTTGAAGGTGTTTCCAATTATTTTGCCCCGCAAAGCACCTCGGCAACGACCAGCGGCAGTGGCGGCGTTCTCGGCGGATTAAGCATCGCCGAATCGGGCGCCCTGGGCAATCCCATCAACCGCCCACCCAGCGTGACCATGGATCTGGCACCGCCGTCGGCAGGATCGGGCGACACCTCCGAATCCGAAGAAGAAGATTCCGAAAGCAGCGCCCCCGAAAGTGACGTCGACGAAGAAACCGCCGAGGAAGTCCTGGAGAAGATCGAGGAAGAACAGTTCAAGGAAGCCGAGGAAGCCATCAATCAGGCCATCCAAAGCATTCCTGCGCTTCAGCAAATGGCCGAAAGCCTTGTCATTGACAACACGCCGGAGGGTCTGCGAATCCAGATTGTCGATCAGGAAGGTCTGGCCATGTTCCCGCGCGGAACGGCCAATATGTTCGAGCACACAGAAAAGATGCTGAGCCTCGTCGCCAAGGTGGTCAACACGATGCCGCAGAAAATTTCCATCGCCGGGCATACGGATGCGACCAAGTTCGTCGGCGGCGCCCGAGGTTACACCAACTGGGAGCTTTCGGCGGATCGGGCCAATTCCAGCCGCCGCGCTCTGTTACAGATGGGCATACCCGAAGATCGGATTTCGCGCGTTGTCGGCAAAGCCGCCGAGGATCCGTTTATGAAGGACGATCCCAATCACGCGCGCAATCGGCGAATTTCCATTATTTTGCTGCGAGGAACCGGCGAAACTGAAGGTTCGGGCGAATCGGGAGAGACGGGAGAGACGGGAGATACCGGCGAGGCTGGAGAGTCGGGTACCCCCCTTCCCCCGCCCCCGGCAGGGCTTGAAGCCGGTTGACGTTATCGGGCAACGTGAAATTGCCCCGCTGAAAGAAGCAACCAATGCGACACGAAGCGATCCTGGGAAGCCGCTTCTTCTTCGCGACTGGCCTAATGCCGTGTCCCTATCTTCCGGGGCGGCTTGAGCGCCGGGTCGTGACCGAGCTTGCGGGCCGGGATGCGCCCTTGTTTCACGACATCCTTTCACAAGCCGGTTTCCGTCGCAGCCATGACATCGTCTATGCACCCGCCTGCCCGGACTGTTCCGAATGCAAAGCCGTTCGCGTGATTTCGGGACGCTTCAAACCGACGAAATCCATGCGCCGCGTGTTGAATACGAACGCCGATCTGGCCGTCGAGACTGTGCCCCCCACCGCCACCGACGAGCAATTCGCGCTATTTTCCACCTATCAGTCATCCCGCCACCGATCCGGCGAGATGGCGCGCATGGATGATGCCGATTATCAGGCGTTGATCGAAAACAGTCCGGTGGAAACCCGCCTGGTCGAATTCCGCGATCCTGATGGAGCGCTGATCGCTTGCTGTCTGGTTGATCGTCTGGGCGACGGTTTGTCTGCAGTGTACAGTTTTTTCGATTCGACGTCGGCGCAGCGCAGCCTCGGCACGCACATGATCCTTTGGACCATCGGCGAAACCCAACGCCACAAACTACCCTACACCTATCTCGGATATTGGATCGCGGACTGCCAGAAGATGGCCTACAAGGCCCGCTTCCGTCCCGTGGAAGCCTATACCACGGAAGGCTGGAAAGCCCTTACCTGACCCTCAGGCGCGCCGCTTGAGAAAATGCCACGAAGCGGCCAGCAAAGCCGCCGCCAGCGCAATTTTCAATGCGGCTCCCGGCAGGAAGGGAAGCACGCCAGCACTAAATGCCGCCGACGGGCCAATCAGCGTGGACAGCCACGCAAAGCCGCAAGCGAAAATAAGCGCCGTGCCGATCAACATCGCGGCCAACCCCGAGAAAAGATTTCGGTCCCAGCCACGGCGGGCGAGCAAGCCCACGACATAACCCGACACCAGGAAGCCCGCCAAATATCCACCGGTCGGTCCCGCCATATAGGCAAGGCCGATGCCCGTGGCGGGGGTTCCGGCGAAAACCGGCAGCCCGGCCGCTCCCTCAGCCAGATAGAGCGCGATGGTGGCGACGCCCAGACGCGGACCATAGGCCATGGCGATGACAAGAACGGCGAACGTCTGCATGGTCATGGGGACCGGCCAGAACGGCACCTGCATCTTGGCCGAAATCGTCAGCAATGCGGTTCCGGCGAGCGCCAAAAGGGCCTGGCGCAGGAAGCCCGCGCTTTCACTCGCCGACCAGACGGCGGAAACCAAAGTGGGTTGGGCGGCTGTCTGATCTCGCATCGTCGACTCCATCAATTCGCGTTAAGTCCCATTAAACCGGGCACCGTCTTCCTATCAGGCAACGGGGGTTCATGTAAACCGGTTGGAGCGCGGAAAACCGACAGGAGGCAGACGGCCCGCCTGCCCGCGCTTGCCGCACCAGTCGACCAGACGGGTCTCGGTCCGTGTACGCGAACCGGCCTGCCAGGACAATCCATCCTCCAACTTGAGGGTTCTGGCGTCGGCCAAACCGCCCTTGGCGTAGCGTTGCAAAATAACGCCGCGGCCCCGGGTCATCACCGGTATTTCGTCCAGCGGGAAGATCAGCATTTTGCGATTATCGCCGATAAGGGCCAGCGAGTCGGCGGCATCTTCGATGGGAATGCAAACGGCGGCTTCTTCGCCGTCCGGCAGGTTCAACACCTGTTTGCCCGTGCGCGTCTGGGCGACCACGGCATTTTCCTCAACCACGAATCCCCTGCCCTTTTCCGACGCGATCAGGATTTTCCGGTCGGGCTTGTGAACCATCAGATTGAGCAGATCGTGGCCATTGGTCAGTTCGATCATCAGGCGCAGCGGCTCACCATGGCTCCGTCCGCCCGGCAGCTTGTCACAGGCCAGCGTGTAAAAGCGGCCATTGGTGGCGAAGACGACCAGCTTGTCGGTGGTTTGGGCATGAATGGCGAACTTGGCCTTGTCGCCTTCCTTGTAGCGCACCTCGCCCGCGTCCTCGATATGGCCTTTGACGCCCCTGATCCAGCCTTTCTCGGAACAGATCACGGTAATGGGCTCGCGTTCGATCATGGCTTCCAGCGGAACGACAACGGCGCTGGGCGCACTGCCGATCTCGGTTCGCCTGCGGCCCAGTTCCGTGTTTGGCCCGAACTGCTTTTTCACCGAGGATATTTCACTCGCGATCACCTTGCGCCGACGTTCCTCGTCGCCCAGAAGATCGCGGATGTCCGCGCCTTCGGCCGTAAGTTCGTCGTGTTCCCCGCGGATGGCCTGCTCTTCCAGTTTGCGCAGGTTGCGCAGGCGCATGTTCAGAACAGCCTCGGCCTGAATGTCGGTCAGCTTGAACGTGCGGATCAATTCGGCCTTCGGTTCGTCTTCCTCGCGGATAATCCGGATAATTTCATCAAGGTTCAGATACGCGATCAGCAATCCACCGAGAATTTCCAGCCGCCGCTCGATCTTTTCCAGACGGAATTCCGAGCACCGCACCAGAACCTCGTGCCGGTGCGCCAGAAACTCGGCCAGCACGTCGCGCAGGTTCATCACGCGCGGGGTGTTGTCGGCGCCCAGCACGTTCATGTTCAAGCCGAAGCGGATTTCCAGATCGGTCTGGCGGAACAGATGTTCCATCAGGTGGTCGGGATCGACGGTGCGGTTCTTGGGCTCCAGAATCAGGCGCACGATGTCGGTCGACTCGTCGCGGATATCGGCCAGCAGCGGGAACTTGCGTGCGATCATCAACTCGGCGATTTTCTCGACAATACGCGCCTTGGGAACCTGATACGGCATCTCGGTGATGACGATCTGGTACGCGCCGCGGGTTAGCTTTTCAACTTCCCAGCGGGCGCGAAGGCGAAAACCGCCACGCCCCGTGCGATAGGCTTCGAGAATCGATTCCGACGATTCGACCAACACGCCGCCCGTGGGAAAGTCAGGCCCCGGAACCAGCGACACCAGCTTTTCGATGGTGGCATTGGGAAACTTGTTCAGGTGGATGGCCGCATCGCACAGTTCGCCCAGATTATGGGGTGGGATGTTGGTCGCCATGCCCACCGCGATGCCCGACGACCCGTTGGCCAGCAGATTGGGAAAGCGCGCGGGAAGAACTACCGGTTCGTCGTCTTCGCCGTCATAGGTCTCGCGAAAATCGACGGCGTTCTTGTCAATGCCGTCCAGCAACGCCCAGGCAACCTCGGTCAGCCGCGCTTCGGTGTAGCGCATGGCCGCCGGATTATCGCCGTCGATATTGCCGAAATTGCCCTGCCCGTCGACCAGCGGGTAGCGCACCGCAAATTCCTGCGCCAAACGAACCAGCGCTTCGTACACCGCCGAATCGCCGTGCGGATGATATTTACCGATCACATCGCCGACCACGCGCGCGCACTTCTTGAACCCCGACCCGGGGTCCATCTTGAGCTGCCGCATGGCAAACAAAAGCCGCCGGTGAACCGGCTTAAGCCCATCGCGCACGTCGGGCAACGAGCGCGACATAATGGTCGAAAGCGCATAGGAAAGGTAACGCTCGCCCAACGCATCGGCGAGCGGGGTATCGCGGATTTCTCCGATCGGAGCCGTCTTGGTCATTCGAATTCCGTAAAGGGTTATCGTTCGCGATAGAAATACCACATGTAGTGCCCGAGCGCACCACCTTATCAATGTGTGGCGGCGGGATGGGGTTTTCAAATTACCGGGTGTTTGCGCAACATTAGAAAAGAATTGACAATCATTTGATGCTGCTAATGATTCGTCTACATGAACTCATTCCGGTGTTTCCCTCTTCTTTTCACGCTGGCGACGGTCCTTGCGGCAAGCGGTGCCGAGGCCGCCGAGAAATTTTGGTTTGTTACCACCACGGAAGCGGCCCCCCCTTACGTTATCGGAGAGGGAACCGCGGTTAAAGCCGTGCGTCCGGGCCTGACGATCGACGACCTGGGGCTTATGCCTCCTGAAGCCAAATA
>JABGRG010000096.1 GCA_018648445.1 Rhodospirillales bacterium
GGCCTTTTCGGTGATGCTTTCGTGGATTTTTCCGCCATAATGACTTCCCCCGTCTCTTTTTCCGAGCCGAAATTTTCCTACAACTTCAATTCCCACACGCCCCTAGGTTAGCACTTGTTTGCATTCAAAACCATAACGGGTTTGTTGTGACCACCGCTGGACGAACGGCCATTTCGTCACGCCGATGTTACAAAATGAAACACAATTTCTTCAAACCGATCAAAAACCAGAAACAAAGCAATGGTACGATTTGAGTGGATCAAAGGACGGTCGTGACCCATCCCAAGGTACAAGCGCGATCAACAGGAGAGAAAAATGAGAGAAGCCGGACAGGTAAGCCCCAACCGCGCAATTCACTTTGCGCTGTTTGCCGTTGTCGTCGCCACGGCATTTGGATTGTCGCTGCTTCTGCAATAGCGTTATTCGTAACGTAACGCTTCGATCGGGTCCAAGCGGGCCGCTTTGCGGGCCGGGTAATAGCCGAAAAACACGCCGACCGCCGCCGAAAACCCAATTGCCAACAGAACCACGTCGGGTCGGATTAGCACAGGCCATCCAGCCATTTGCGCAATACCGACGGACGCCGCAACTCCCGCGACAAGTCCGATTGCGCCGCCCGCCACCGACAGCGTCAGGCTTTCGATCAGGAATTGATTGAGGATATCGCGGCTGCGCGCGCCGATAGCCAGGCGCAAGCCGATTTCGCGGGTCCGCTCGGTCACCGAAACCAGCATGATATTCATAATTCCGATGCCGCCAACGACAAGCGAGACAGCGGCCACCGCAGCCAACAACATGGTCATCACGCGCGACGATTCGGCGCGGGCTTCCAGCATCTCGGAAATGTTGCGGATGGAAAAATCATCGGGCTGGCCAGTCCGCAGGCGATGGCGTTGACGCAGCAGTTCGCGCACATCCGTTTCGGTCGCCTCAACCAGTTCCGCGGTTGCCACCTTGATCGATATGTCGTCAACCAACCGTCCTTTGACCTTGCGCCCGCCGATTACGCGTTTCTTGGCCGTGGATATCGGAATTTGCACGATGTCGTCCTGATCGGTACCGCGTGGGGTCTGGCCTTTTTCCTGAAGAACGCCGATCACCGTAAAGGGCACGCGGTTGACGCGCATGATCTGCCCGACGGGATCCTGACCGGGAAACAACTGTTCGACAACCGAGATTCCCAGCAGCGCCACTTTCGCTGCCGCCTTGACGTCCTCGGTAGAGATGGTGCGCCCCGTTTCAACGGCCCATTCCCGCGCCTCCATATAGGCAGGGTTGACGCCGCGAAGGGGGGTGAACCAATTCAGGTTGCCATAAATCACCTGGCCGCTGCCACGTACTGAGGGACCGGCTGCCTCGACACTGGAAATTTCGTTTTGGATGGCGATGGCGTCGTCTTCGGTCAGGGTCTTTTTCGACCCCCTGCCCAGCCTGACGCCGCTTGCCGAGGTCGCACCGGGAACGACGATGATCAGGTTCGATCCGATGTTCTGAATCAGCGCCTGAACGCGGGCCTCGGCGCCGGCCCCGATGGACACCATGGTGATAACGGCGCCGACACCAATGATAATGCCCAGCGCCGTCAGAAAACTGCGCATCAGATTGACGCGAAGCGACTGCAGGGCAGCCAAGATGCAGTCCATAACGGTCATTGCGCGTCCCCTTCCCTGCCCGTCGGCCCATCGGCGACCAGTCGTCCGTCCCTGAAGTGCAGCGCCCGACCGGCGAAGGCCGCGACCTCGGGTTCATGGGTGACCACAATGATGGTAATGCCCTGATCATTCAGGTTTTGAAAAAGGGTCATGATTTCGGCCCCGGTGGCGGTATCCAGCGCTCCGGTCGGCTCGTCGGCAAGGATCAGGGTTGGGTTGTTGACCAGGGCGCGGGCAATGGCTACCCGCTGCTGCTGGCCCCCCGATAGCTGGGCCGGGTGATGGTGGGCACGATCGGCAAGGCCCACGGCTTCCAGTGCCTGGGCCGCACGAGCCCGTCTTTCGGTGCGCGGAACGCGCGCGTACATCAGCGGAAACGCCACGTTATCCTGTGCCGAAACGCGGGCCAGCAAATTGAATGTCTGAAAGACGAACCCGATGTGGCCGTTGCGCGTCGCCGCCAGTTGGTCGCGATCCATCAAGGATATGTCGGTTCCGTCGAACACATACCGCCCAGACTCGGGGGTATCCAGACATCCAAGCAAATGCATGAAGGTTGATTTGCCGGACCCGGACGGCCCCATAACGGCCACGAACTCGCCCCGATGGATGCCGACGGATAAATCGACTAGCGCGTGAACGACCTGCGAGCCCACCCGATAGTCCTTGCACAGTCCCTCGGTCTCGATAACCAACTCGCTCATCTTCCCAGTCCAAACATCCTAAAACCGCCGCCGCCGTCCTTATTGGCCAAGCGGTTAACGCCGACGATGACCGATTGCCCCGAGGTGATGCCGCCGCGCAGAATTTCCGTGTGGCCGCCATCGCTGACCCCGTATTCGATATTCACGGGTTGCGGGGATCCGTCCTCGCCAAGCACCCAGATTTTCCCTTTCTGGACCGTTTTTTGCGCCCGCGTCGCAGCCTTTCTTTCGTATTTGGCGCGCTGCTCAGGTGTCAAAACCGCCTTGATGGATTCCCTGTTGCGCGCGCGTAGTTGCTTGACGCGGGCTTTCATCTCGTCGCGCTCCAAACCCTGCTCGCGCATCTTACCGGCGGCTTCCTTCCCCGCGTTCAGGATCGCCAGAATTCGGGTCTGCTGGTCTTCGTTCAGCTTAAGGGTATCGGTCAGTTTCGCGATGGTCTCCGCTGGATCGCGCTTCCCCCTGCCACCGCCTGCTGTGGTGTCCGATGCGGTAGCTTTCGCGCCGTCGGGATTGAAACGCAGGGCCGCATTGGCAACCTTCAACACGTTTTCGCGTTCTTCGATCATGACCTGAACGTTCGCCGTCATGCCCGGAAGCAGCATCCTGTTTGGGTTAGCCGTGGAAACGACCACCGTATAAGTGACCACGTTTTGGGTGGCTGTCGGAGACAAGCGGATCTGTTTGACCTGGCCTTCGAATTTCTTCTCGGGGAACGAGTCGACGCCGAAAATAACGCGCTGGCCGACCTCGATCCGCCCGATGTCGGCTTCGTCAACGCTGACTTCGACCTGCATATCGCGCAGGTTCTGCGCAATGGTGAAAAGCGTTGGCGCCTGAAGGCTGGCCGCCACCGTCTGACCCAAATCGACCGCCCGGTCTATGACCACGCCCTCGACCGGCGATCGAATGAACGTGTGATCCAGATCGAGGCGGCGCTGCGTCAACGTCGCCTTTTTTTGTTCGACCTGGGCAAGCACGTTGACGACCTCGGCCTCGGCCATCTTGATCTCGGCGGCGCGGGACGTGATCAGCGAAGATTGCGCGCGCTGTGTGGCCTGGGCCGCGTCGAATTGCGCGACCGCCTGTTCATAGGCGGTTTCGGTGGTGTCCAGCATGCTTTGCGCGATGGTTCCACGCTTGCGCAGGGATTGTTTGCGCTCCAAATCACGGGCCGTGTTTTCGACGCCAACACGCGCACTCTCGGTCCGGGCTTCGGCGGCCACCAGTTCGGCGCGCGCGTTCTGCACGGACGCCCTGGCGCGTTCCACGGCGGCCCTTTGAACCGAAACGTTCGCTTCCGCGATGGCCAATTCGGCTTCGGCCTGGATGACATGCGCCTCGGGGCTGCGCGAATCAATGCGCGCAATGACTTGCCCCTTGCTTACCCGGTCGTTGAAATCGACCGAAAGCTCTGAAATCTGCCCCGATATTTGTGTTCCAACCTGCACGGTCACGACCGCGCTTAGCGTTCCGCTTGACGAAACACTGCTGACCAGCGCGCCCCTTTCGATCTCGGCAAGCCGGTAAACCGGCCTTCCGTTTTCGTCGGGGTTGAAGGCGTTGAAAGCAATGAAGCCGATGCCAATTCCAACGAGCACAACAAGAACTGCAAACTTGCGCATCCAAATATTCCCCTCCTTGCGCGTCTTACTCGAACCTCTCCATCGGTATCCCGGATTTTGGCGGGAAATTGTTTCTGGAGTATTTCAGGGTTTGGAATAGTTTGTAACCCAAGGTAACAGCGATGCCGGAGCGATTCAAAAACAAAGGCCCGGCCCTTTTACAGGCCGGGCCTTGTCAATTTTGGTCGGGGCGATAGGATTTGAACCTACGACCTACGGTCCCCCAGACCGTTGCGCTACCAGACTGCGCTACGCCCCGATAAACGCCTCATCGGCGAACCGGCGCACTATACGCGCGGGCAACGCCCCGGCGCAACTTTCTCCGACATTTTTTTGAAGAATTTTCCGCAAACGCCGATCACTTGTCGGAACCGCGCAAAAAATCACGCAGATCCTCCAGTTCGCCAAGAAGAGCATTTAATTCGCCACGTTGATGCGGGCTCAACCCTGCAGCCGTTGCCGCAGCAACCTCACCGCCTTCAGCATCTTGCACAGCAGCGACGGCGTTCGGTTCCGGCACCTGTCCGCCGTTCTGCTTGAAAAGTTTCTGAACGCCCTTGATCGTGTAGCCGTCGTCATACAAAAGCCCGCGAATTCGCCGCAAAAGGGCGACATCCTCGGGCCGGTAGTAACGACGCCCCCCGCCACGCTTCATGGGCGCGATCTGAACGAACCGGGTTTCCCAGAAACGAAGGACGTGCTGAGGCAGATCGAGATCGGTTGCGACCTCGCTAATGGTTCGAAACGCCGTCTCTGACTTTCCGCGCCGCCTCGACGGGGGCCGCGACGGTGGATTGTTAACGCTGGTCGCCTCCGTCATTTTCGCTAGGCTCCGGGTCGCCTCTTCTCGTTGACGCGGGCTTTAAGCACCTGCGACGGACGGAAGACAAGAACCTTTCTTGGCAAGATAGGAACTTCCTCGCCCGTTTTCGGATTGCGCCCCACCCGCTGTCCCTTCTGGCGGAGAGAAAAGCTGCCGAACGAGGAAATCTTCACGGATTCCCCCTGAGCAAGGGCCTCCGCCGTATATTTCAGAACTGATTCAAGAAGTTCGGCCGACTCGCTACGCGAAAGCCCCACCTCCTGGTAGACGGCCTCGGCCAGTTGAGCGCGGGTAATCGTCCGTCCAGCCATGCAACCACTCCCCTTTTTTCACATACATTCAAAGGGTAACGCCGACGTCTTAATCCGTCAATGTCAAAGGAATGGGTAGATTGGTTGAGAGCGAATGCCAAGAACGCAGCAGGTAACCCTAGAAGCGCACCAGACCGGAGCCCCAGGTGAGGCCACCGCCCATGGCTTCCATCAAGATCAACTGGCCACGTTTTATGCGTCCGTCGCGAACCGCCGTATCCAGCGCCAGCGGCACGGAAGCCGCCGATGTGTTCGCGTGTTCGGCGATGGTCAGGACGACCTGAGATTTTGGAAGTCGCAGTTTGCGGGCGGTTCCGTCGAGAATGCGCTGATTGGCCTGATGGGGCACCAGCCAGTCGATGTCTTCATTGCTCAGGCCATTCGCCTCCAGGGCCTCGTCCACGACCGACGCAAGGTTGGTAACGGCGTGACGGAACACGTCTTTCCCCTGCATGCGGATATGACCCGCTGTCTGTGTCCACGAGGGACCGCCCGAAGCGTGCAGCAAATCGTAAAGATGACCGTTGGAATGCAAATGGGTCGACAAAATTCCGCGCTTCTCACCCTCGGCCATTTCTTCACCGCGCAAAACCACCGCCCCCGCGCCGTCGCCGAAAAGAACGCATGTATTGCGGTCCTCCCAGTCAATCAGACGCGACATGGTTTCAGCGCCGATTACCACCGCCGTTTTGACCTGCCCCATACGAATGAAGTTGTCGGCCACCGAAAGGCCGTAAATAAATCCGGAGCAAACGGCCTGGAGATCAAACGCGAATCCGTTTCTCGTATCCAGCATGGCCTGAACGCGGGTTGCGGTCGCCGGGAACGTGTGGTCGGGTGTCGTCGTCCCGACAATGATCAGATCGACTTCCTGAGCGAGAATTCCGGCCGCCTCAAGTGCCCGGGTCGCAGCATGAAAGGCAAGGTCCGACGTCAGCTCGCCTTCGGCCGCGATGTGGCGTTGCCCGATGCCCGTGCGATCCCTGATCCATTCGTCAGAGGTATCGACCATCTTTGCGAGATCGTCGTTGGTTAGGATTCTTTCGGGCAGGTACGAACCGGTCCCGATGATTTGGGTCATGATCGTCATCAGGATTCGGCAACCTCATTCGAGGATTGGTCAATATTGATCCCGCCCATATCCTCTTTGATACGTTCGTTGAATTCACCGGTCACGAGATTGGCGGCAACGCCGATGGCGTTCGCAAATCCAAGCTCGTCCGTGCTTCCGTGGCTTTTGACGCAGATACCGTTCAGACCGACAAGCATCGCCCCGTTATAACGGCGCGGGTCCATGCGCATGCGAAGCTGGTTCAACGCCGGCCGGGCCAGCAAAGCACCCAACTTGGCCATCAACGAACCGGTCAACGCCTGTTTGAGGAAATAAGCGACCATCTTGGCCGTGCCCTCGGTGGTTTTGAGTGCGATGTTTCCGGTAAATCCGTCCGTCACGACGACATCGACAGTGCCCAAGCCAATATCGTCGCCCTCGACGAATCCATGGAACTTGATGGGCAGCGTACTGTCGCGAAGGATATCGCTGGCGGCGCGAACCGCATCATTGCCCTTGAAGCCTTCGACGCCGACGTTCAAAAGACCAATGGACGGTTGCTGAATGCCAAGCACGTTTCTGGCAAAGACCTCGCCCATAACCGCGAACTGAACCAGGTTTCGCTCGTCGCATTCCACATTGGCGCCAAGATCCAGCATCACAGAATCGCCCCGCTGGGTCGGGAAATAGGTTGCGATGGCAGGCCGGTCGATACCCGGCAGCATCCTCAGCACGACCTTGGCCATGGCCATCAGCGCGCCGGTATTCCCGGCCGAGATGATGCCCGCCGCACGACCATCCTTCACGGAATTGATCGCAAGGCGCATACTGGTGTTGCGGCCACGGCGCAATGCCACCGCCGCCTTGGTTTCATTCTGTACGGCGTCGTCGGTGTGGATGATCTGCGAGCAGGCCTTGGCGCGCGGGCAAGCATCGATAAGCGGTGCAATCCGCTTCTCGTCCCCGAACAGCAAGAAATCGACGTGGGGAAGCCTCTCCGAGGCGATTTCAATTCCCTCGACTACCATTCGCGGCGCGTGGTCGCCACCCATGGCGTCCAGCGAGAGAGTAAATCGCGTATTCAATAGAGGGCTTCCTCTAAAACCGATCCTGATCTCAGGCGGTTTCGGCCGCCTCCGTCACCTCGCGGCCATCGTATTGGCCACAGGCAGCACAGACATGATGCGGACGCTTCAACTCGCCGCAATTGGGGCATTCCTCGTACGCGGCCGAGGTCAGCGCATCGTGCGACCGACGCATGTTACGGCGCGACTTGGATATTTTCTTCTTCGGAACAGCCATTTCTACATTCTCTCGATAAAAAAGCGCCCCTTTCATGGGCGGCGCATTATCTAAACCGAAAAACACTCCGGGGCAAGCCGATTGCGCCCTTTATTTCGGTTTCTTTACAAGCTCTTCAAGGGCGGCAAAGGGACTTCTTGCGTTGTCGGCCTCCGCGGGGGCGCTGGAATAGCCCTCAAACTCGGCCCCATCGGCCCGCGGAAACGGATTTATCTCAAGGGCCAGCTGTTCGGCGACGGCTTCGCCGACATCAATTGTACCGTCCTCGATAACGTCCGGAGGATCGTCTTCATCGAAGGGGACATCCTCGTCCTCGCCTTCTTCCTCGACCACTTCCGGAGGCCCGTAACGGCGGTCAATTTCAAGCTCAAAAACGGTTTTGAGGGGCTCCAGCGTAACCACACACGATTGCGTCACCTCAACGTTCAACAAGCCATGCAGGCGAATGATCGCACCCAATTCGCGAGTCAAACGCAGACTGCCCGCCAATCTATCGACCGAAACGACCTTCAATCGCGCACTCAACGCCATGCGTTCAGAGGCATCGGCCTCGACATCCATTTTTGCTTCTGTCTTGAGCTCGTCGACGCTGAACGGCCTCAAAAAAGTAGATCGGGAATCATTCGACATCAGGTGCTTTCCATCTCAAACCACTCGGGAAAAGGCGCGAAGTTGACCCTTCCAGACAAAAACGTATCAATTTCCATCGCGTCCAGAGCCGCAGCCTGCTCTTGAACATAGCGCGCCATCACGGCAAGGACGGCCGGGTCAATTTCGGCATTGCGAAAAAGATTCCGCCGCAGTGCGGCATTCAACGAATCGGTTCCGTCCGCAATCGCTTCGTCATAAGCGGCGACACGGCCGTAAAAGGCCTTGGCCATCTTTTTCACCCGAGGCCCGACCGACAGGTCGCCGACCCCCATTTCGCGCAGGTTTTCGTCCATGTCAACGAACATCAGATCGAAAAGCGCCTGCGCCAGCGGGGCTGTCGTTCCATGATCGCGCTTCAGCCGGCGAAAAACGAGGAATGCATGAAGCACAATCATATCAAAGCGCCCGTCAACAGTGTCAGGCACCCCCGCCTTCTCATAAAAGGCCACTTCACGCGCGCGTTCGACAACGGCCACGTAGAGCCCTCGGGCAGCCTCCTTTTCGCGCGATTCGCCAAATAAACCGAACAGCTTCAAGTGCGCCTCCCGCGCGCCGGATAAGCCCTCTAGGATCGCGAACCGATCTGCATTATGATCCCGGTCCATCAATAAATACGGTCGTTGAAACCATGCCGAATTCGAGAACTATGCGGGTTGCCTTTTTTGGACTGAGCCTGGGCGCAGCGCTCGTCATTTCGGCTTGCACCCCTAGAATAGCAACCCACGGCAACCTGCCGGATCCCGACAAACTTGCCGACATCGTACCCGGCGAGATCGCCAAGGACGAGGTCGCCGAAACCCTTGGCTCGCCCTCCAGCATCGCCATGTTCAACGAAGAAACGTGGTATTACATCAGCGAACGCAAGGAAACTACCGCTTTTTTCGCGCCGGAACTTGCCGATCGCAAGGTGCTGGTCGTGCGCTTCGATGCGGAAGGATATGTCTCGTCGGTCGAAACTCTCGGTGTTGAGGACGGTCGGATTGTCGAGCCGGTCGAACGCGAAACGCCGACCGCCGGAAACGAAATGACCATTATTCAGCAGCTTATCGGCAACCTGGGCCGCTTCGGCAAAAGTCAGTAATTTCCAAGTACCCCAATCAAAGAAAAAGCCCCGGAAGCCTCAGGCCTCCGGGGCTGATTTCATCAGGCCGAAAAGTCCGGCCCTTCCCGCCTAGGCCAGAATGGCCAGCAGCAGGATGGCAAAGATGTTGATGATCTTGATCATCGGGTTGACGGCGGGACCCGCGGTGTCCTTGTAGGGATCACCAACGGTATCACCGGTCACCGCAGCGTGGTGGGCGTCGGAGCCCTTGCCGCCGAGGTTACCGTCTTCGATGTACTTCTTGGCGTTATCCCAGGCGCCACCACCCGAAGTCATCGAGATGGCGACAAAGATGCCGGTCACGATCGTGCCCATCAGCATCGCGCCCAGAGCCGAGAACGCAGCAGCCTGACCGGCAACCACGGTGACGACCCCGTAGAGCACCACCGGAGAAAGAATCGGCAGCAGCGACGGGACGATCATTTCCTTGATCGCGGTCTTGGTCAGCATGTCGACACAGGCGGCGTAGTCGGGTTTGCCGGTGCCTTCCATGATGCCCGGGATTTCCTTGAACTGACGCCTGATTTCGATGACCAATTGGCCGCCCGCGCGTCCGACGGCCATCATGCCCATGGAGCCGAACAGGAACGGCAACAGGCCACCGATGAACAGGCCGACCACCACGAACGGATCCTGAAGCGAGAAGGTCACATCCAGGTCCGGGAAATAGTACTTGAGGTCCTGGGTGTAGGCGGCGAACAGAACCAGGGCGGCCAGACCGGCGGAACCAATGGCATAGCCCTTGGTCACGGCCTTGGTGGTGTTACCCACGGCGTCCAGCGCGTCCGTCGTCTTGCGCACTTCTTCCGGCAGTTCCGCCATTTCGGCAACGCCACCGGCGTTGTCGGTGACGGGGCCATAGGCGTCAAGGGCCACGACAATACCGGCCAGGGCCAGCATGGTGGTCGCCGAAATGGCCAGACCATAGAGACCGGCGGTCATGTAGGCGGCCAGAATGCCCCCGCAAATGACAATCACGGGCAGCGCGGTCGATTCCATCGAAACCGCGAGACCCTGGATCACATTGGTCCCGTGCCCGGTGGTTGATGCCTGGGCGATGCTCTTGACCGGACGGTATTCCGTGCTGGTGTAGTACTCGGTAATCCAGACGATCAGGCCGGTGATGGCAAGGCCGTAGACGGCGCAAAGATAAAGCGCACCGCCGGTAATGGCGCCATTGCTCGACTCGATAGCAACGTCGAAACCAAGCAGCCATGCCGTCACACCGGCGATCAGAACCGCCGAAATCACGGCGCTGGCGATCAGGCCCTTATAAAGCGCACCCATGATGTTCTGGCTGGCGCCAAGCTTCACGAAGAAGGTGGCGATAACCGAACCAACGATGCACACGCCGCCGATAACCAGCGGGTACAGCATCATGTTTTCCTGCGCGGCGCCGGTGAAGAAGATGGCGCCCAGCAGCATGGTGGCGACGATGGTAACGGCATAGGTCTCGAACAAGTCGGCAGCCATACCGGCGCAGTCACCCACATTGTCGCCAACGTTGTCGGCGATGACGCCGGGGTTGCGCGGATCATCTTCGGGGATGCCGGCTTCAAGCTTGCCGACGAGGTCGGCGCCGACGTCGGCGCCCTTGGTGAAGATGCCGCCACCGAGACGCGCGAAGATCGAAATCAACGACGCGCCGAAGCCGAGGGCCACAAGGGCCTCAAGGATATGGCGCATTTCCTGGGCCGAGGACGGATCATATGTCTGGCGGAGGAAAATGTAGTAACCGGCAACGCCGAGAAGGGCGAGGCCAACCACCAACATGCCGGTGATGGCGCCCGATTTGAACGCGATCTGAAGGGCTGTGTCCAGACCGCTGGAACGCGCGGCTTCGGCCGTACGCACGTTGGCGCGGACCGAAACGTTCATGCCGATATAACCGGCCAGGCCCGAGCAGATGGCGCCGATGAAGTAGCCGATGGCCACCGTGACGCCCAATTTCAGACCAAGGAGAACACCGATGACGGCGCCGACGACGGCGACGGTCCGGTATTGGCGATTGAGGAAGGCCCGCGCGCCTTCCTGCACGGCGCCGGAGATCTCCTGCATCCGTTCGTTACCAGCCGGAGCGGCCAGTACCGATCGGATCGCGTAGGCGCCGTAGGCAAGCGCCAGCGCACCACAGGCGATCGTAAGTATGTACGCAGTTGACATTATCCGTTTCCTTTTATTGCTTGGAACGTTCCGCCCGGGTTTCCCGGGGGAGAGTCAGGATGCGTTTTGATGATTTTTCACATCCCGAAAAAACCGCCGGGAAAATGCCAGACTCCGCAGCATTTTGCAACAACAGGTTTCGTCGCGTATCAACGGCAAATTCTCGGGATTATTTTGGTGTCAGCGTTTGCCTGTTTCGGTGACCGATTGAACCAGAACATTCTCGACACGACCCTTGCCCGCCGTCTTTGTCGCCACCGCCTGCAGTCGCTGTTTGATAGCAATCACATCAACGTTGCCGGTCTTGCGCAAAAGACGTGGAATATAGACGTAGAGGTCACTAAGGAAGGCGTCGCTGATACGGGGCATAAGGCGGTGCAACGCCTCTTCGTTTTCCGCCCCAAGCGTTTCCAGCTTGATTTGGATTTGAATGGTTCCGACCGGCGCATCTCCGGCGAATACCGGTACGACCAATGCATCCATGTCGATAAATCGCGGCGGCTCGGGCGGCTTTTCGGAATCGGCGGCGGCGGTATCCGCGTTTCCATCTCCCGGGGCAAACGGGCCCCACTCGAACTGCTTCATGACGCCAATGGCGCCACCGGCAACCATCAAAAGAACGGCGACGGCAATGGCAATCGTGCGAATCATATGACACACCTCCAGCGTTCTATTATTCGGGCATTGGCGCGCCTTGAAAAGCCCCGAATTCGCCTAATTAGAAATGCGTGAACCCTGCGTCGCCTATCTCAAGGGGGCGACCCTTTTTATCAATGATACTTACCGTTCTTTCCGAACCGGCGCAGATACGACCGATCTCGGAAATCTCAACCCCTGCAATCGCTCCGGCACGCCGCACATCTTCGCGGGCGCTGGCGGGGGCGCAAAAAAGCAATTCGTAGTCGTCTCCGCCGCTCAGGAGCTGCTCAATAGCGCCATTTTTCCTGGCGGCTGCCGAGAGGGGAACCCGGCTTGCCTCGACAACCGCCTCCACCTCCGAAACTTCGCAGATATGCCCAAGATCGGCGACCAGACCATCGGAAATGTCTATGGCCGCAGTTGCGATGCCGATCAGGCCGGGGCCCAAGACGCTTCGCGGAGTGGGCCGACGATATCGCCCCACCAAGACATTTCGGTCGGCCTCGTCCAGACCCTTCAGGTCGCCGGTCAAAGCCGCCAATCCAAGAGTAGCATCGCCAATAGTTCCCGAAACGAAAACCAAATCACCCGGGTTTGCGCCGGAACGCCGCAGAGCCCGACCCTTGGGAACGGAACCGAAAGCGCATATGGAAAGCGTCAGAGGACCGGGCGTCGCCACCGTATCGCCGCCGATCAAACCGATGCCGAATTCGACTTGATCGCGCCCGAGACCTTCGGCAAAGGCACGCAGCCATTCATCATCGATCACGTCTGAAAGCGCGGCGGCCAAGGTGTAGGCCAGCGGCTGCGCCCCCATTGAAGCCAAGTCCGAAAGGTTTACGCGCAGCGCCTTCGCCGCGATGTCGGCTGGCGGATCATCGGCCAGGAAATGTACGCCGGAAACAAGGGCGTCGCTGGTAACGACCAGCTCGCGCCCTTCCGGAACGTCCAGAACCGCCGCGTCGTCGGTCAGATTGAGAGCGCCCGGAAAGGACTGCGCGAGGGGCGCAAAGTGCCTACGGATGACTTCGAATTCACCCGGACGGGTCATCGCCTTTATCCTCGGCTTCCTCGCCGATTTCATCCGGCCGGAGCACCCTGCCGATGCGATCCAGAACCGCATTCACCAAACCGGTCTCTTTTCCTTCGAAAAAGGCGTGCGCAATATCGACGTATTCGGAAATAACCACCCGCGCCGGTACGTCCGAGCGGGCGAACAGTTCAAACACCCCGACCTTCAGGATCGCGCGCAACACCGCCTCAAGACGCTCCAAGGGCCATTCGGGCGAAAGCGCGGGCGATATCATCCCTTCGATATCGGCATTGCGCTCGGCGACGCCACGCACGAGTTCGCCCAGGAAGACCGTATGGGGGTCCATCTTCGACACGGATTCAAGGGCGGTGCGGTCCGCCGCAAGCAGGTTCCACCGGCGATCACTGAAATCGCGCAACACGGCATCGGCACCACGATCGGCCAGTTCCATTTCGTAGATCGCCTGCACGGCCGCCAGGCGGGCCGCGCTGCGTGGTCTTATTTCGGTGCGCCTGCCACCCTCGTTCTTGTTCTCACTCATTGCGTCACCAGCCGAAAATCACGCTGCAGCTCCATCATCCGAAGGCAGGCATTGGCCGCGTCGGCACCCTTGTTTTTCCGGTCCACTGCGGCACGCGCCCAGGCTTGCCCCCGATCTTCGCACGTCAAAATGCCAAATCCCATGGCCACGCAATGATCAAGCGATATGTCCATCAAGGCCCGCGACGCCTCGCGGCAAATATGATCGTAATGATCGGTTTCGCCGCGAATGACGCAGCCCAGAGCGATAAAACCGGCGTAATCTTCGGATGCGGACTGAATGGCAAAGCGGATTGCGGCGGGAACCTCGAAGGTTCCTGGAACCTCGACGCGCTCGTACCCGACGCCGGCCTTCTCCAGAACGGCGATCACGCCCTTGGCCAGTTCATCGGAGATGTCTTCATAAAACCGGGCCTCGACAATCAAGACACGGGGTTTTTCGGCGGTCATAATTTTCTTAATCCTTGGCTGCTGGAATTGGCCTGCGTTCGACCACGTTTAGGCCATAACCCTCAAGCCCGATGATGGTTCGGTCCGTATTTGAAAGAAGGATCATCTCGCGAACACCCAGATCCAGAAGTATCTGCGCTCCGACGCCGTAATCCCTCAGCGCCCCGCCCTTTTGTTCGCCAGCCCCTTTCTTGGCCTCAAGGCTGGTCGATATTCCCGTCGGCCTGGGATCGCGGATAAGAACGACGACGCCGCGCCCTTCCTCGCCGATCAACGACATGGCGCGGGCCAGCTCGCCTGCCTTGCCGGTGCAATCGTCGCCAAGAACATCTTCAAGGATATTCAGCGCGTGCACTCGAACCGGAACCGGGCCGGGAGCGGCAAGGTCGCCCTTCACCAGCGCGATATGTTCGGTCGGCGCCAGTTGGTTGACATAAAGATACATCCCGAAAGTTCCGCCGTGACGGGATTCAAGGGTCGTTTCCAGGGTTCGCTCGACAATTCGGTCATTGCGCAGCCGGTACGCAATCAGATCGGCGATGGTGCCGATTTTCAGGCCGTGATGCTGGGCGAACGCCACAAGGTCCGGAAGGCGCGCCATGGTGCCGTCTTCGTTCATGACCTCGCAGATAACCCCCGAAGGGTTCAATCCGGCCAACCGGCATACGTCGATAGCGGCTTCCGTATGGCCGGTGCGAACCAGCACGCCGCCGTCACGCCCTTCCAGCGGAAAAATATGTCCCGGTGAAACGATGTCGTCTTTTTTCTTGGTGGGATCGACGGCCACGGCAATGGTACGCGCCCGGTCGGACGCGGAAATTCCGGTGGTGATCCCTTCCCTGGCCTCAATGGAAATCGTAAACGCCGTCTGATGACGCGATTCGTTGTCACGCGCCATGAACGGCAGGTCGAGCTCTTTGATCCGCCCGCTGGTCAAAGCCAGACAAATGAGCCCGCGTCCGTACTTGGCCATGAAGTTGACCGTCTCGGGCGTCGCCATTTGGGCCGGAATAATCAGATCGCCCTCGTTCTCGCGGTCTTCATCATCGACAAGAATAAACATCCGCCCGTTGCGGGCGTCTTCGATGATTTCGTCGACCGATGAAAGATATTCGAGATTTGACACGGCTATTCCTTATCCAGAAGGCGCGCAACATAACGCGCCAGCATATCGATTTCCAGATTGACGCGTGACCCGGGTTCCAGTTTTCCCAGGGTCGTTACCTCTTGCGTGTGGGGAATGACGTTGACGCCGAAGTTCGTTCCATCGACTTCATTGACGGTCATGG
>JABGRG010000097.1 GCA_018648445.1 Rhodospirillales bacterium
ACATGGCCTTGCTGGCGCTCCTAAAACGCATGGGGCGGGCCGATTTGACGGCCCCATGGCGACCGCGCGTTTCGCATCCGCGACCCACCCCTTGTAGCCGCCGTCGAGTATGGAGACCTTGTCGTGTCCCAGCACCTTGAAGGTCCAGAAGACGCGCGTCGCGCTGCCGTAATCCACGGCGCTGACGCCACCCGGTACGATCACGACATGGGTATCGTTGCCGATACCCAATCCACCGATCAATTTTTCCAAATCGGTAACTGGTGGTAACATTCCAGGCACGCCGTCCCGGGCCACACGCCAACCGTCGCCCAGATAGTCGCTGTAAACGGCACCGGGAATGTGGCCCTTGGCGAAGATTTCGCGCGAGCCGCCATCGATGCGGTTACGGATGTCCAGCACGACAAGACCGGGCGCGTCAAGATGCGCGGCCAGCCAATCGGCCCCGACCAGCGACTTGGTTGCGGCCTGATCCGCGGCAAATAGCGGGCTTGACCCGAAAAGCAGGAAGGCGACGAACGCCCCTATAACACCGTGTCTCATATCCCTCTATCCTTTTTTCTACACTTTGATAATGTTATTTTATTTAATTTTACACTTTTTTAATGACTTTTCAATTGTTTTTTTGGTGATCCGCGTTCAACCAAACCTTCACGTCAAGGTGAATTGCGGCCTGCGCTCATCCTCACAAGATCGAAGAAGCCGCCCCGTCGCGAGCGGGTCGGGCCTGTGGTTTGGCAATTTTTTTTGGGAGTCCATCCATGAAGTTCGCAATTCGTAGTACTGCAATGACCTTGGCGGCCATAGCCTTCGTGTCATCTGCGGCATATTCCGCCGAATTGGTGGAATTGACCCAGACCGGGTGCCAGTTCGTCGAGCCCGAAGGGAAGGATCATGAATACCAAACAACCGGGAAGGCGGACTGCGAAGCGCTCAACAAAAAGACCGGTGCTGAACGGGTGGCGAACTCGAAGGTGATCCGGCTGCAGCCGGGCGATTACGTGTTTCGCGTAACCAACCGGAATGTCCCCTACGAACTTGGATTTTGGCTCAGATCGAAAGGTTACGATTGGCGAAACCCGCTGCACAAATTGACCAAGACAAGTGTTTCGGGAGGCGGTCTGCACACGGGGAAAAGCCAGGACTATGAAGTGACGTTAAAAGCGGGCGAGTACGTCTATTCATGCCCGTTGAATACGACGCCCGACTATCGCCTGATTGTGGCAGACGGCTAACCGGCAAAATCACATGCATTATCCGGGTGGTGAACGCCTGGATGAATAATCGTGGCACAGCGGCGCTCGTGGCGGCGGTTCGCCCTGAGCGCCACCGGGCCGGGTCGTTCTCCACGGGTTGGGAAAATCAGATTTCCTAACCATTCCCTTGCCTTACTACCTCCAATCCCTCCTTTCCGGAGCCTCTTCGTTGCCCAACCTCCTTTCCGTTTGTTGCGAATGAGACGCAACTTCACGTTTTTTTGATACAGAGTGATTGGCTCATTTTCCCATTCGTTGCGACGTTAACTCATCACAAGCGAGATGATTCATTCGCGGGGAAAACGAGGAGGCAATGGCGGTGATCTCATTCAAAAACAGGCTGATGTCCGGTGCGACCGTTCCGCTAATTCTTGGGGCCGGTTTTATCGTTGGGGGCGGGATGATTGTCGCGGGTTCGGCAACCGCTTTTTCTCCGGCCACCGAATTGGCGTCGCCGCTGCCCATGGCCAAATCAAGGCCGATTGGCTTTCAGGTCGCCGCATGCAATCCCTGTAGTCCGTGTGCAGCAAAGAACCCTTGCAACCCGTGTGCGGCGAAGAACCCGTGCAATCCATGCGCCGCAAAGAACCCCTGTAATCCCTGTGCCGCAAATCCGTGTGCGGCGAAAAACCCCTGCAATCCGTGCAATCCCTGCGCGGCTTCCGGTGGCGCGATTTCCGACAAGTGCTTTGTTCCGAGCTTGCGAACTGCCTCGGCCAAGAACCCATGCAATCCTTGCGCAGCCAAGAACCCGTGCAATCCCTGCGCAGCCAAGAACCCGTGCAATCCCTGCGCAGCCAAAAATCCCTGTAACCCTTGTGCAGCGAAAAATCCGTGTGCGGCAAAAAACCCCTGCAATCCTTGCAACCCCTGCAGCGCGGGTGAAGTCGCCGAGATTTCCCCGGCCGAAGCCCAGGCGGTTTACGACTGCCTCATTGGTGAAATGACCGCCGCCTATGCCAAGGCGGGAATAAGCACGGTTGCCGGTTATACCGGCTGGACCAACGTTGCGTCTGCTCCGTACCAGTCGAGCACCCACGGCAACCGTTATGTGAACAACTACGCAAACAAAAACGGCGCGCATAAATACGTGAAGTACGAAGAAGCCGGTCTCATGCCTGCGGGCACGGTCATCGCCAAGGACAGCTTTATCGTGAACACCGACGGCTCAGTCGCGGTCGGACCGCTTTTCGTGATGGAAAAGGTTGGCGGCGGGTTCAATAAAGCGTCCGGCAATTGGCGCTACACAATGATCATGCCGAACGGCTCGGTCGTGGGAACGACCAAGGGCGCCGGGTCGGCAGCGGTTGAAACGTGTAACGAATGCCACCTTAGCGTGGCCGAAGATCAGGACTTTCTGTTCTTCCTTCCCGAGGAATTCCGGGTGAAGGGATAACCAACGCACCGGGACCCAACTTTTACAACCCTCATATTGGAGTTTTGAAACCATGCTAAAGAAATCCGTCGCAGTTCTCGGTGTTGCCGCAATAGCCGGAGTGGCTACCCTCAATCTTTTGCCGCAGGCCAGCGCAAAAAGCCCCGGCCAGTACGACGGCGTTCAACTTGCCGCGTGCAATCCCTGTAATCCCTGCGCGGCCAAAAAGGTGAAGAAGAAGATGAACCCATGCGCGGCCAAGAACCCCTGTAACCCGTGCGCGGCCAAGAACGCATGCAATCCTTGCGCGGCAAAAAATCCCTGTAATCCCTGTGCGGCAAAGAAGTAACCAACAGAGGCTCCCCCCTCGGCTTATTAAAGCCGAACCCAAGCGCCGCGGGCTGAAAAATCGGCCTGCGGCGTTCTTCTTGAAATCCGCCAAAAAATCAAACATATGAAAGAAGGGAAATGCAAAGGACATTCGATGGCTGAAGCAGCGAACATCGCCACGGTCGATCTGGAACGAATGGCAGAAGCCGGACTTCGGGCGCTCGATTGCGTTCGGGTTCTGAGCAAAACCAACGACAACCTGGTCGGCGAGGTGATACGCGGCCACGGCGAGTTTTTCGAATGGGACCACTACCCGAAGGGCGACGTCTACGACCACGAAACCCACAGCCAATACTACTATCATGCCCATCCGGCCGAATTGCGCGGCGGCGAACACGGACACTTCCATACGTTCCTTCGCCCCAAGGGAATGCCGAAAGGCGTGAAGCCGGTAAATCTGCCCGACTATGAGAAACCGAAGGATCAGAGCGACGACCTGAGCCATCTGGTTGCATTCTCCATGGACCGGGCCGGTCTGCCGACCCGCATTTTCACCACCAATCGGTGGGTTACGGGCGAGGCGTGGCACACAGCCGACGATGTCATAAAGATGCTCGACCATTTCGTGATGGACCTTGCCTATCCTTCATGGCCGGTCAATGTCTGGATCACCGCGATGATGCAATTGTTCCGCCCACAAATCGAGGGGCTGATCCGCCAGCGAGACATAGTGGTTGCCGAGTGGGAAACAAAACACCCCGGCGTTAACGCCTATGAGGATCGCGATCTTGAGATCACTTCGATCCTCGATATCTCGGTGGAGGGCCGCATCGCGCAAATTGAAAAGGCGCTGGCCTCAAGGGCCGCCTGACACGATTTCGATTTGCTCGGGGTGGGTGGCGTCAATCATCGGCCCGTTCCACTTTCTGATCCATCCACGAACCCTGATCCACCGCCCTTCCAATTCAAGCGGTTCAACGCTGACGGATTGGAAGTCGCCCAATTTCTTCGTCGGCACGACCACGGTAAAATCGGTTTTCCATTCGGGGCCGAAATTCAGATAGATGCGGCTGCGCACACGCGCCGCTTTCAACACCTTTCCTTCGATGACCTGAAAGGTCCCGACATCTCCCCAAAGCCGGTTCACACCGCGAAGATCGTAAAAGGCGTTCGACCATATCCCCCGCTTTTCCAGTCGAGCGGAAATTTCGCGATCATACATTTCGGTGGCCAGTTGTCGATTGTCGGGGAATGTATAAACCCGGGCCATCCCCGTTTCGAGCAGCGCGCCCTGAACCCACGTTTCACCATCAACGAACAGATGGGCCAGCAGCCTACGATACCGATCAATCCGACGGCCGCCGTAGCGCAGTTCCACCACGCGCCCCAGAACCAGCCGTTCAAGCGCACTCGCCGAAGCTTCGGCCAGAGGCCACTTTTTGAACCCCTTGCGCCCCAGCGGAAGTTTGGGAGCCTGAATGCCCACCAGCCGGACCTCGCGGGCGTCATCCAACACCACGGTATCGCCATCCACGATTGACGCGACCGTGGCCCTATCGCCTATCTCAAGAGAACTGGCGAATGCAGGCGCATGAACGGTTAGCAGGGCCGCAATCAGCAGCCCACGCAGACCCCGGCCTAAACCTTTGTTGGTTCGTTTAACTGGTTGGCCGGTGGCCACCGCCGTCTCCGATCAAACTGAAGGGAGCCCAGAATATCGGATGCGCGTAGGAAAAGACAATCCGCCCCTCGGCATCGACATAACCGGGTGCCTCAACCAGCCCCAGCATCGCCTCGCGCAGGGCCTGCGCGCGGCTCAGGTCCGGTTTCTCGGCCTGGCGGCGAAACAGATCGGTCGTCAGAATACGGGCCGAGGTCGTTTCCACCGGCCAATTGCTGACCAGCAGGGAGCGCGTCCCTGCATAGAAGAACGCGCGGCCCAGACCTGACACCGCTTCGGCGCCCGCGCCCCGGCCCGATCCCGTATTGCAGGCCGAAAGAACCACCCAATCGGCATCCAGGCGCAAGCTCAGAATTTCGCCCATGGTCAGAAGGCCGTCACCATCAACATTCGCCACATCGGGCGAACTTAAGGCAAGCGCGGGTTGGGCGAGGCCGTTGATATCGCCGGGAATCAATCCATGGGTGGCAAAAGCCAGAACCTTGTAGCCGGAAAGATCAAGTGTCTTCACCGTTCGTTCATTGGCGTTCGTTCCCATGAAAACGTCCCGCGTCAGATCGGCCTCCAACGCCAGCGCCATACTGCGAATTTCTTCCGCCGTATCGGTCAGCCTCGGCAGATCGCCAATTCCCGCATCGTTCAATCCGGCCGTTTTCGGCGCGGCCCGCAGATGAACGGGAATGCCGCGGGTGGCGACGGTTTGCCCCGCCGCCGGTTTCGTCTCGGCCGGTCGTGTCCCGGCGTCGCTGGCGTTGAATATGGGATCGCCAAACCCGGCAAAGGCCTTGCGCCCTTTCTTGCCTGCCGGAAGCGAACGAAGGGTTCGAAGCGACGCCACCGACGGCAGCATGGTTACCGAGTGCGACTTGATAAGCCACGGCACGTCCCGGTGATTGGAGAACAAGGCACCGTCATCGGGTTCCAGTGCGACCGGCTCGGTCGGCAGCAACGCAGGGGGCAGGTATCCCAGCGGACCGTGAGCCACGATCAGAAGATCTTTGGCGTCCCGCCATCCGCTCTCGACCGGCACAAACAACTCGTCGAACAGCGAAAACGCAACGTCGACTTCGAACGGCGGTATATCACCCAGGGTCGCGGCGTTGGGTTCCAGAGACGACCGAATTAGCCCGACCAAATCCTCAAGGTCCTCGCGGTCCAACTCAGCTGCGGCAAAGGCGTACGCGCCTTCAGCGGGAATGGACCACACGAACGTCCTCTCGCGCCCCACATAGGTCGAAATAAGAGCCTCGCCGGGCCGCAGAACCGCGCGAGCTTCCTCAATGGTATCGGGTTTCGGGTTTAGCATGGAGGCGTATTCGGGAAACTTGGTTTCGATCTCGTTCATCATGGACGCGCGCGCCCCGCGAAGCGCGTCGATCTGAACCCTGAGAGCGTGAACCACATCCGCATCCTGCTGATCGGTGGGCGCGCCCAGAACGTCGGCCAGAACCGCATATTGCGCGGATATTTGCTTTTGTGCGTCCTGTTCGCGCCTGACCAGATCGGCCAGTTCCGGTGTTCCGGCGAGCGAACGGGCGCCCGAAGCGGCCACCGCCCGCTGGATCGAACGGTTTCGCGCAGCATCGGCCATGCGAAACGCCTCAGCCGCTGCATCCAGTTCAAACTCTGCCTCCAGATCGCTGCCCCGGATATCGGTCAGCACGCCGATATATCCTTCAAGGATCAAAGAAATCCATGTCTCGCTGGTGGTGTCGCCAGTCGTCTCGTCGTCGGCTTGCCGTGATCGGGTCAGAAGGATCGGTACGGCCTCGCGAAAATGGACAAGCGCTTCGCGGGGCTTATCTGTTGCGGCGTGGGCCATAGCCAACAGGCTGCCCAGTTTCGCGGTGTTGAATTGCTTCTTTCCTGCCCTTTTCTTTGCTTTCTCATAAATATGAGGAAGCATGGCCAACACCTCTTCGCTTCGGCCGGTTCTGATCAGGGCAACGCTCAATGCCGGGGAATGAGCGAACATCTTTTTGAATAGAGCCCGGTTCGATTGAAGGTTGCTTCGTATCTGATCGAACTCGACCATGGCGCCGTCCCAGTCTTCCTGCGCCACCAGTATGGTGCCCAACAAGCGGCTCGCCTGGGCCGCTTTGCGTGAACTCGCCCTTGTTCCGATTTTCTTGTGGATATCAAGAACCGTGCGGATTAGTTTTTCCGCCTCATCCTCGCGTCCTTGCGCGTGAAGAACTTCGGCCAGTTTGCGCGCCACATCAGCCGTCGTTCCATTGTTCCGCCCCACCGTTGAAAGGACCTTCAACAACCCTTCGCGGGCGACGACTTCGGCCTCGATCAGGCGGCCCTGCTTCAAAAGGATTTTGGCAAGGTTGGTCTTTTGCATGGGAAGCCATGACGGATTTTTCTCTTCACCGATCCCGCTCTTGAAAAGCGTGATGGCGTCGCGCAAGCGGGCTTCCGCCTTCTTCCATTGGCCCTGCGCCTGGAATATCTCTATATCCATTCGCGCACCTTCAATTGCAAATTTCGCCCTCGCTTCCGGCGGCAAGCCGCCTCGCTTTCCGCTTATGCGCGCAATCAGCGCCTTTCCCCGGTCCCGCGCTTTTTGGGCGGCCTTGAAATTCCCGGCCACGATGTACAGGCGAACCAAACTGCGGTAGGCCACGGGCGAGGGCAAAACCTCGATGGCCTTTTCCATAATCCTGATGCCGTCCAGAAAACGACCGCTTCCGGCTTCGGCCTGGGCCAGCGATTTCAGAATGCCGTGGCGATCCTTGGGGCGCAATTTCGCCTGCGGCAGATAGGAAGCCGCCTTGCGAAAGTCGGTCAAGGCCTGATCCGATTTACCAAGCCTGGCCTCCGATCCGCCCTTCTTCCAATAGAATCGGGCGAGTTTGCTCGGATTGTTCGTGCTCGGAGCGGCCTTGGCAATCCGCTCGCGGTGCTTTCTGGTTTTTTCCGCCTCGGTCGTCTTTTGCTGATCGAGAATCGCCGAAATGTCGGTAATCGTGCGTGGCGGCGGAACAAACGCGCCCTTGGAAAATTCGGTCGAAACCTGTTTGGCCTCTTCAACCGACACCGTCGTCTGGCAAGCGCCCAGAACGATGGCCGTGACAAGGCTTAAACCAAACGTCAATCGGATTCGCATGAAACTTCCTCCCGCGTTTGCGCAAGAATTTCTATAGCCCAGCAAGCAGTGCCTTGGCCTGGACCGTACAGCCCATGTCGGCCATCCAGGCCGCCCGGTGGGGATCAGTGGGAAGGTCCGCAGGAATCAGACGAAGAACCAGCTTCGACGCCGTTGCATTGCCCGAAACCCGCGCCAGATACTGTCCGCCATCCTTGATCACCACACCGTCGGGCCACGCGATTTGATCGGTTCCGGCAGCGATTTTAACGTTCGCCTTGCCGCCGGTGGGCAAGGCCCTGAGCGAAAGTGTCGCCGCCTTTTGGCTGGCCGCCCGCCAAAGAACAGGTTTTTCACCAGCCTTCACGCACTGGCTTCCCGAACGCCGAAGATCGACGACCCAGGCGCTCGGCGATGGTTCGTTCTTAGCTGCCCGCATCAGGCCAAGCGCCGCCGACTGCGCCGGTTTGCCGCCAATCAGTTGCGCCAACGAGGCGATTAGGCCGTTATCAGCGCCGCCTGCCCCTTCCTTGCCGGGCGCGCCCGAATACGGGCCTTCGATCACGGATACACTGCCGCTTTCCGAAATCAGCGTGATCTTGGCGCCCACGGGAATTTCAATGGTTTTCGCGTCATCAATCATCTGCCCCGGCGCAAGATTAACACCGGACGCCTCTATCACCACCATTTGCCCGGCCGCAGCAGGCTCCGGCGTCATCGCCAAAAACACCACGAAGATCAGAGACAAGGCCTTGCGCATGGTCCCTCCAGTTCTTCCACCATACTCCAAAACGCTCTTTCTGGCACCCTTGGCCGAAAATTGCCCCGTGTGCTATGGTTCGAAAAAAGGACGTAGGGGAAAATCGACAATGAAAATGCCCGAACCCGATGCAGGCGTCATTGCAAGGCGCGACGAAATCATAGCCACCATGCGCGAAATCGTTCCCGGCGAAGGGGTGATCGTCGACGAGGACGAGCTTCGCGTTTATGAATGCGACGCGCTTTCGGCCTATCGTCAGCTGCCGTTGATCGTGGTTCTGCCCGAGACGGTCGAACAGATTTCGCGCATCCTTCGGTATTGCGATGCAACCGGCGTCAAGGTGGTGCCGCGCGGCGCGGGAACGTCGCTTTCAGGTGGCGCTCTGCCGGTGGCCGACGGCATTACCCTGGCCTTGGGCAAATTCAACAAGATATTGGAAATCGACTGGGACAACCGGTGCGTCGTCACCCAGCCTGGCGTCACCAATGCGCGCCTGACCGAAGCCGTTCAGCACAGGGGCTTTTATTATGCGCCCGATCCATCCAGCCAGATTGCGTGTTCCATCGGCGGCAACGTGGCGGAAAACGCGGGCGGCGTGCATAGCCTGAAATATGGGCTCACCGCCAATAATCTTTTGGGCCTGCAAATGGTCATGATGAACGGCGAGGTCGTGCGCTTCGGCGGCCGTCATCTGGATAGCGAGGCCTATGATCTGCTGGGACTGGCCACGGGTTCGGAAGGCTTGCTCGGCGTCATTACCGAAATCACCGTGCGCATCGTGCAAAAGCCCGAAAACACGCGGGCGCTGTTGATCGGTTTTCCCTCCAACGAGTCCGCCGGTGAATGCGTGGCCGCCGTCATCGCCGCCGGGATCATCCCCGCGGGAATGGAAATGATGGACAAGCTGGCGACCAAGGCCGCCGAAGCCTTCGCCCACGCCGGATATCCACTGGACGTGGAAGCCATTCTCATTGTCGAGCTGGACGGCCCGCAGGCCGAGGTTGATCATCTGATCGCGCGGGTTGGGGAAATTGCCAATGCTTGCGGCGCTGTTTCGGTGCGCACCAGCCAATCGGAAGAGGAACGCATGGGCTTCTGGGCCGGACGCAAGGCGGCTTTCCCTGCGGTCGGCAGGCTGGCTCCGGATTACATGTGCATGGACGGTACCATCCCGCGCCACCGTCTGGCCGAAGTGCTGTCGGCCATTCGCCAGATGACCGGGCGATACGGGCTGGACGTAGCCAATGTGTTTCATGCGGGTGACGGCAATTTGCACCCGCTGATCCTGTTCGATGCCAACAATCCGGGCGAGCTGGAACGGGCCGAAGACTTCGGCGCCGATATCCTGCGCCTGTGCGTCGAGGTCGGCGGGGTGCTCACCGGCGAGCACGGCGTGGGCGTGGAAAAGCGCGACCTGATGGACACCATGTTCGACGAAACCGATCTGGCTCATCAGGAACGCGTAAAGTGCGCCTTTGATCCCAAGGCGCTGCTTAACCCCGGCAAGGTCTTCCCGACCCTGCACAACTGCGCCGAACTGGGCCGCGTGCATGTCTCGGGCGGACAGCCGCGCTTTCCGGATATCCCGCGGTTCTAAATTTCGCGGGTTAATCCTCGTATTTGAACGACAGTTTCAGGCGCACGCGATAGGCCGTGATTTTGCCGTCCTCGACCTTGACGTCTTGCTCGACCATTTTGGCCACCCGCAAATCACGCAGGCCCGCTCCGGCCCGCTCCACGGCATTGGCTGCCGCACGCTCCCAACTTTCGGAACTTGAACCGATTAACTCGATGACCTTGTAAATGCTTTCGGGCATGATTTCCTCCTCTGTGGTGGGTATCAACACCCGGCCACGCATTTTGCGTTACCGTCGAACTGCATGGTCACGCCGCTAAAGGGCAGATGCACCGGAACGCCCTTAACCAAGGACGCAAATTTAGCGGTTTTGGTGCCGTCTTGCAATTTGCCGCCCTTGGTCGCGACTTCGTTGGCGTGGGTGGGGATCACCGCCTTGGGCTTGAGCAACACGTTCACCGCGAAGGCCACTTCTTCCGGTCGGCTTTGACAAGTTAACTCACTGGCCCGGCCGAACTTAACGCGGTAGCTTCGGTGGATGACCCAAATTTCTTACAAACGCCACCAATTTCCTCCATCCATCATCCAACATGCGATCTGGCTGGGCTTTGTCAAGTTAACTGATTGCAGGCTGTTTTCGGAATTTCTCGATGAGGCTAAGCTATTGAAATTGCATAGAGCAGCCATCGGAGATTTACCGGATTTCGTATTGAATCTGGTTAACTTGACAAAGCCAGAGATAGTGAGTTTCACCGTTGATCCGGACGAAAACCTCGTCCAGATGCCATCTCCATTGTGGCAAACCCCGCATAGAAGCTGACCGCTTCTTTCTGATTTCGGCTGCAAATATCGGTCCGAACCGGTTCCACCAGGCCCGCACCGTCTCGTAACTAATGTCGATACCGCGTTCGTGGAGCAGATCTTCGACCTGCCGCAATGACAGGGCGAAACGGACATACATCATGACCGCCAGGCGGATGATCTCAGGTGAAGTCTTGAAATAACGGTATGGATTTGTCATCCACGGACGCTACGAAACCCGCCTTGGCAACTCAAGACGTTTTGCCCTGACAATGCCCGCTATTCAGATGATTGACCCGACTGGGCAAAATCATCTCTCGCGTCCTGACCATGTTTCGTGTCGGCAATGGTTACAACGTCAAGATCAAAGTCCGCAAGAATTCCAAAGAAGGCCGGAACCAGAAAGAGGGACAAAATCGTTGCCGCGAAGAGGCCAAAGGCGATGCTGGCGACCAAGGGAATAAGGAGCTGTGCCTGGGTGCTGGTCTCCATCAGCAAGGGCAGGAGACCCGCGATCGTCGTCAGCGAGGTCAGGACGATGGCCCGGAACCGGTCGCGGGTTGCCATTCGGGCAGCATCTCTCATATCCGTGCCTTCAAGGCGGCGATCCTTGATGAAGGCCACCAAAAGGATACTGTTGTTCACGACAATTCCCGCAAGGGTCGCCAGTCCCACCAGGCTTGGCATGGACAGATCCAGGCCCAGGGCAAGGTGCCCCCACACAACTCCGACGAGGCCCGTGGGTATCGCTAGCATGACAGCGATTGGCTGCACGTAGCTACGGAACTGGAAACACAGGATGAGGAACACCCCGGCCAGACCGATCAACACGTTGGTCTGCAACGAGTTCCCGGTGGCTGCTGTTTCCTTGCCTTGCCCCTGGAAGGACACTCGAATCCCTGGATATTTCTTCTTGAGCTTCGCCAGGAATCGCTTCTTGGTGATCTTCATCAGCTCCCGGGCATTTGCCTTTCGCGTGTCCAGTTTTCCCTGAACGGTGATGGTTCGCTGCCCATTGACGCGATGAATGCGGGAATAACCGCGAACCTGTTCAATGTCGGCGATGGCCGACACGGGAATCAGATTTCCTTCCCGCGAGCGGATCAGGAGGTAGCGCAGGTCGTCCAACTCGTCCCGGTCACCAGCGTCCAACCGCACGGCCACGTCGTAGGCTTCGCGCCCCACCTGGACATCAAGGCTGGTACCTCCTTGCAGCGCGGCGCGGACCTCGTTGGCGATGTCGGTTGCTGATATGCCCAGCGTACTGGCTCCTTCGCGAAGGCGAATACGGATTTCCGGCTTGCCCGGTCGCAGATCATCGGATAGATCGACCACGCCAACAAAGCCGCTCAGCCACGCCTGCAATTCCATTGAGGCATTTTTCAACTGCTTCATATTGTTGCCGTGCAACCGGATGTCGACGGCCTTTCCCGCTACGCCACGTTCCTTGTCCGTGAATTTCAAACTGACCACGTCGGACACGTCACCCACCAGAATACGCCACCGATCGAGAATTTCGTCGACGGTTCCAATACGTTTCTCAGCCCTGAGAAGATCGGCGCTGATTGTCGCCAGATGCGGACCGTTTTCAAAGGCGCCGACATTGACCCCGAACAACGCGGAAATGTTCCTCACCAACCGCACGTCGCCTTCCTGGCGTTCGGAAAACTCTTCGTCCAAGTCCTTCAGGGCATTGGTCACCTTTTCGACGACCTGTTCCGTGCGGGCCAGGGAAGTCCCTTGCGGCAAGAGGATGCGAGCCTGGACTATGTCACTCTCAAGTTCCGGAAAAGCCCTATACTTCAGCATGCCGGCGGGTATCGTCGCATAGGACACCAGAACGAGCGCGGCGATTATGCCCAGGGTGGCGTAGGGATTGCGCAAGCTGCCATCAATCAATCGGCCGAACACCCTGTCGCGAAAGATGTCGAAGCGGCCGTCGAACCAAGTATGAAACGTCGACCTCTCGGAAGATGCCGCTCTGGTCAGCGAATGCCTCAAATGGGCCGGGAGGATCAGAAACGCTTCCACCAAACTTACGACCAGGGTGATTACCAGCACCGCCGGGAGGTATTTCAACACCGCCCCCATCCGTCCCGCCATGAAGGCGAGCGGTCCAACGATCATAATGGTGGTCAGGAACGAGGACAGAACGCCGGGCAATACCTGTTGAACGCCCTCCACTGTCGCGGCCACGATATCGCCGCCCTTGCGAACCTTGGCGGCGATGTTCTCCGAGATGACGATGGCGCTGTCCATCAAGAGACCTATGCTGACGAGAAGGGCCACCATGGTAATCATATTGATGGTGTACCCGAGAAAATGCATGGCGAACACGGCGCCCAGAAACGAAACGGGCAACCCCATGGCCACCCAAAAGCTGAATCTCAGACTGAAAAACACCCACATGGTAAAGAACACGAGGATCAGTCCAGCCACGCCGTTCTGGAACAGAATGCGCAAGCGATCCCGGATGTTGGATGTGACGTCCTGACTGATTTCAAGGGACACCCCCCGGGGCGCCATGCGACGGTGCCGCTTCAAATTCTCTTGGATAACCTCCATGGTTCTGAGGGTATCCTGGGATGTGGTCTTGGAAATTTCCAAGAGCGCGGCACGCTTTCCGTTGAACAGTATTTTTTCCTCGGCGCGTTCGAAACGGCCCTTAATCGTCGCGATATCACCCAGGCGCACCTGCCCACCGGCCCGGCCCGAAACCACGATCAGATCGGAGAATTCCGACGGTGTCCGGCGTTGATCGGCAAACCGTACGATCAGATCGCCGCCGCGGGTCTCCATTGTCCCCATGGGGAGGTCAATGCTTTGACGCTCAATGGTGGATGCAATGTCCGAAACGGAAAGGCCGTAACGCCGCAACATGCCGGCCGGTATCTCGATGGAGATTTCCTGGTCGGAGAACCCGAGAAGGCGAACTTGGGCGATTCGGCGGTCTTGCTCAAATCGCTCCTTTACCCGTTCCGCGTAGGCCTTGAGATTCGCGGGCGTCATATCGCCCGTAATCGCAACGCTGGCGACCACTGCCGTGCGTTCAAGTTCCACGATCGAAGGCGTTTCCACCCTGTCAGGGAATGTCGAGATGGCGTCCACCTGAGACTTTACATCGCCGAAAAAGTCATCCATGTCGGCGGTTTCACGCATCCCGGCCACGGCAATTGCCAAGCTCTCTCGGGCGTCACACCTTACCTCAATGAGGTCGCTGACCGAATCCAGCGCGTCCTCGAGCCTTTGACAAACAGTATCCTCAATCTCGGCGGGGGTCGCGCCGGGATAGCGCACGCGGATCTCCACTTCGGTCGACGGAATGACGGGGAAGGTGTCGCGTTGAAGTTGGGGAGCGGCAACCAAGCCCAGGATCATTATGGCGACCATCAATACATTGGCCGCGGTCGGATGGTCGGCGAAAAACCGGATCATTTTTGGCCTGCCTTCCCCGGGGCCTTTTCAGGAGCCTTTCCGGTGGCGGCCAGTACAAGTCGTTTTTTAGCCTTTTTGTCTTCGGTGGGATTGAGGAGCATTCCCTTTACGGCTGGAATCGGATCCGACACGACGACGGATTCACCGGGTTTCGAACCTTTGGCCAGAGATGCGAAATCACCTTGCGTGAACTGGATCTTTACGGGCCTGATATCCAGGCGGCTCTCGTCGTCGACCACGTAGATTTTCCCCTCATGCAGCGCCGAGAGAGGAACGATGATTTGGTTCGGTATGGGTTTCCCCCTGAGTTCCACCTCCACGAACATGTTTCGGACCAGTGGAGGGTTTCGACCGGGTTTAGCTTTTCCATATGGGTCGTTAATCACGACCACGACACCAAGGGTCTGGGTTTGGGGATCGACCGCACCGGCGACCCTGACCACCTTTCCCTTCCATTCCTTGAAACGCTCTCCGGATCGAAGCCGGACGACCGCATCAAGACCTAGCACACCAGGAACCCAGTCTGTGGCTTCTTCCGCCGACGGATCCCGTTGTTTCGAACCCGCACCTCCCACGATGGGTCTTAGCCGGCCGATGGGGAATTGGGCTTCAACCTCCGCGACGGCGACCCCATCCGCCGAGAACAGAGTTTGTCCCCGGCTCGCATATTGAGATTCGTTGGCCTTAACGTCGACGACACGGACATCGAAGGGCGCCTCGAAACTCGCACGCCGAAGGTCGAATTCCGCGCTCGCCCTCTGAGCCGTAAGAACGCCTCGTTCGGCCGTACCGATAGCCAACGCATTCTTGAGCAACTGGATTTCGCTGGCGCCGCCCAGAACCTGCCTTTCCGCGGTTTCCAGCGCGGACTTCGCAATCGTTCCCTTGGTCGCCAGAACCTTCTTGCGTTCAAGATCGGCTTGTAGCAAACCGACTTCACTTATCTCAAGGTCATCGGCTGGGGTTGGTTCTATCTGTCG
>JABGRG010000098.1 GCA_018648445.1 Rhodospirillales bacterium
CTGATGCCGTATGCCCCGATCAAATAAGACGGTAGTCATGAATAATGTGGGCTAGATGCCTTTCGAGGGCAATCTTCTAACGCTTGTTGCGGGAAGGGTAGGATCTATTCGGCGTAGCGTTCCTCCACGCGTTCGAACGTTTGCTATGCGAACAGATTCGCTCGCCGGACCACGTGCTATGAAACGTGTCTTTGCACCTGAGACACTGGCGAACCTTGGGGACATCCCAAGACGCCAGATTGCTTGATGCTTCTACGTTTGCGGATTTGGTCATGAATGCTCCTTCGCGCGTTATCAGTATCGGGTGCATCCAGATGCACAGCCGTATCAAGACCGAACGCACTTATCACGGCGCTTTCGGTAGGGCCGGTTACACTCCCAATCGTTTCCCGAATAATCGAGGTGAGCGTTCTCCGGCACCTTGATGGCGACACAGGCTCCGTCAGCTTCTCGATAGCCTTGATTACACTCCCATCCGCCACCGTAGCTCTTCGCCGTCGCATTTTCGGGTATCCGGACCGAAGCACTCTCCGCGAACACTACGCCGGGGGCTGTTGCCCGAAGCGCCGTAAGAAGCATGGAGCAAAGGGAAATGGCAATTATTCGTCGCATCTTATTCATGCGTTACTCCTACCTGTCAATGCTACCACCATCTTTTGACCATCGTTGCCGATCTCTGTGAATCAGGTTTTCCAACTCCGCCGCCGTCCCAAATGTTTTGATGACGGACAATCACGGTACAGTTGTTCAACGCCTACGCATCTTCTCTCGGGATCGATCTGGCCTACCAGGATTTCGCCACGGAACAGGCGACCCTGCCAGGCAAATATGCGCCACCAGCCGGAGAACTGCTTGTCGCGCGCGACAGTCACGGACTGCCGTTGGGATGCGTCGGCCTTAGACCAATAAAGCCTAACGGGTGTTGCGAGATGAAGCGGCTCTTCGTCTCACACAAAGCGCGTAACTTTGGTCTCGGCAAGGCGCTGATAGATGCTATCATCGGGGAGGCAGTGCGGATTGGATACAGCGAAATGCGGCTGGATACTTTGCCGAACATGACCGAGGCGATCTCTCTATACAAGCAATCAGGATTCGCATCGATAAAGCCCTACTACGACACACCTATTACCGGTACAGTTTTCTTATCTAGATCGCTCGTAGCCGACCCGGGGGCGCATCCAGCGTCCGCCATCAATCCCCACGAACCCCGTGGCGGATAGGCACGAAGGTCTGGAAGGAGGCCCACGGCGTGGCACGAAAATCTCTGGCGGCAAGACACGCAACAATTTCAGTCATTCTGAAATATAACCTTCTGCGGCACGAAAACCTTCGAGAAGTCGTCATAGAGGGAATTTCCGAACGCAAGGAAGGCCCGTCGGATCGACCGATTAAGCAGTCGCTGTGGGATGTTCTTATCACTCTTTTCGAGGATTTTCTGAACGGTCAAACCACATTGATATCGGACCTGCATGTCGAAACCGGCCTCGCCAAGCCAACGGTTAGCAGACGGCTTCAGGAACTCGTTTCGATGGGGTTCGTTGCGATCCGCACCGACGAGGAGGATCGCCGATGCCGAATCATCTCTCTGACGGAGAAATATAAGAGAATCATCAACGAATTCGTCGCGAATTGCTCGAACGAATTCCGAGACCTCATTGATATCCACGACAAGCGTCAACGCGATCTGGCGGAGCAGTCACTTCTTGAAAGCGAAGAACGGTTTCGTGATCTGGTCGAAGGTTCCATTCAGGGCACCTTTATCAGCCAGAATGGAAAGTTCAAGTTCGCCAACCAATCGGCAGCGGACATATTGGGATATGACGCCCCGCAGGACCTCTTAGCCCTTTCGGGCTCATCCGAGACGATTGCACCCCACGAACGTGACCGCCTCGTGGGATATAGCAAAGCCCGCCTTCGCGGCGAAGAGGCTCCCATCTATTACGAATACCAAGGTCTTCGCAAAGATGGATCGCTGGTTTGGCTTGAGAATCAGGTAAGAGTAGTAAGCTGGAAAAACAAACCGGCGATCCAGGTAACCTTCATTGATATCTCCGACCGCAAGAGGGCGGAAGAGGATCTTCGCGCGAGCGAAGAGCGCTTCAGGGCCCTGTTTGAGAACGCGAACGCCGCTATCAACATAAAGGATGACAAAGGTCGAATCATTCTGTCCAATCAGAAATACAAGGAACTGTTTTCGACGGACGGGCGGCTCGAAGAAGCCGGAAAAACCATCTACGATGTCCATGACCGTGATCTGGCCGATTTCGTCCTTGCCATTGATCGGAAAGTCATCGCAACCGGTGAGCCGGTCACCAAAGAGTTGCAGATTCCCTTCGTCGATGGATCTGTGGCCGACTGCGTCATCAATAAATTTCCGATTCCCGATCCGAACGGCAACAGCATTTGGGTCGGCTCGGTGGTTGCCGATATCACCGAACTCCGCGTCGCGGAACAAAAATTGGCAGAAAGGGATGCCCAGTTGCGCGCGTTTTTTGAATCGGCAAACGAGGCCTTATTCATCAAAGACGCTGACCTGAGGTATGCGCGCATCAATCAATTTGGGGCGGAGTTTTTTGGCTTTCCAGAGGAAGCGATCATCGGCAAGACGGATGCCGAACTTTTTCCTGCGAATGAAGCTGAAATCATTTCGGCAATGGACAGGCAGGTATTAGAGGGCAACGCCATTCGCGCGGAGCCCGAATTAGTGCGGGGTGGCTCGAACCGCTCGAAACGGAGCATCGAAACCTCGAAGGCACCGGTGCGCGACAATAGTGGCAATATTGTGGGGTTGTGCGGAATAAGCCGGGACATTACTGAGCGCAAGAGGGCGGAAAAGGCACTTCGCGAAAGCGAAGAGCGTTTTTCCAAAGCGTTTCACGGAAATCCGGTGCCGATGGCAATATCAGTGATCGAAGACGGTAGATTGATCGATATGAACCAAGCTTGGCTGTCGATGCTAGGCCACTCCCGTGAGGAGGTGCTCGGAAAAACCGCCGCAGAATTGAGTGGCTGGACTGATATGGACCAACGGTCAGTTTATATTGATCAGCTCATTCGGGAGGGTTCGGTTCGCGATTTCGAAACAAGCTATATCAGGAAGGATGGCACGGTTAGCAATGCCGTATTGTCCGCGGACATAATCGAAGTTGCTGGCGAGAGACGGATTTTGGTGACTTCCTTCGATGTCACCGAGAAGAGATCATTGGAACGGAAATTGGCCGAAACTAAGAGATAGAGGGCGGCAGGGCGATCCGCGCCCGTCACAATCCTAGCTGCGCCCACCATCTCATTCGCCGGGCAAGACCTTTCCCGAAATCACGCCGCCCTCAACGAGGTTTGTAATAAGTTCAATCACGAGATTGCGAACAGCAACCTCGGCTTGGCGGGTTGGGTTTCGTTTGTGACAATCGAGAACAATGGTTCGTTGGAGATCCGGTTCGACGATCTGGCGGGCGACGAGTTTCCCCTGTCGGCATTCCTCGACGACCGCGCATTGCGACAGGACCGTATTGCCAATTCCGCTTGATATTGCCGCCTTGAGTGCTGCGAGCCCGGTCACCTCGGCCAGCGGTTCGACGGTGAGCCCACATTCCAGGGCCGTCTTTTCCAGGGCCATGCGCATGCTGTTGCCGGGCGCCGTGAGAATAAGCGGATGGTCGAAGATCTCGGAAAAGCGGATGGTTTCCGACCCCGGTGGCAGCATATCGGGCGTTCCCACAAGATAGAGCGGCTCTTCAACCAGCGGCGTGGTTTGGCGACCGGCTCCGCCGGTCACCGTTTGGGCGACGGTAACGGCCATATCGACACGATCCGTCTTGACCCATTCCCTTAGGGTGGCGCTGAAGTTTTCGACGATCTGCAAACGGACCTCCGGAAATTGCTCGCGCGCCACCCTGAGCAAATGGGGGATCATCAGAATGCCGGCGCTGCCGGAAAATCCGACCCGGACCGTGCCAGCGACATTATCTGACTGGCGTTCGATTTCGTTTTGCGCCTCGTCGAGAATGCGTAGTGCGGAAACCGCGTGGGGCATCAGCGACTGCCCTGCTTCGGTCAAGACAACACCGTGGGCTTTGCGCGAAAAAAGGGAAACCCCGAGTTCCTTCTCCAGGTTGCCGATATGGTGGCTAAGCGCCGGTTGAACCATATTCAGGGTTTTGGCGGCCTGGGAAAGGGACCCGTGGTGGGCAACCCTGACAAAAAACCGAAGCGCTTTGGAATCCAATGCCATGGCGCCTACCGATTGACCGTGGCGTTGCCGTCGCAGAATGCGTCCAGGGCTTCCGGTGTCGGCATGCACTCGAAGAACCCGGGAAGACGAACGGCGAACCCGGCAACGGCATTGCCCATGCGCACCGCCGCATCGATCGATTGCCCGCGCAACACCGATACGATAAATCCGGCAGCGAATGCGTCGCCCGCACCGACACGTTCAACCGGGTCGTCGGTGGGGTATCCGGGAACGAGCTTCCGGTCGGTGCCCGATGATAGCCATGCGCCTTCCTTCCCCCACTTCAACACCACGTCCGTCGGTCCCAGCCCGTGGAGATAATCGAGGAAATCATCATGGGTTCCTTCGCCCAAAAGCTTGGTCAGGTCGTCACGCCCGGCAAGGAGATAGTCGGCTTCGCGCATCATCGGTTCCAAGGCCGTGCGCGCTTCGGCCGCCGTCCACAGTTTCAAACGAATATTGGTGTCGAATACGACCGCCACGCCGTGGCGTTTCGCGATGTCGAACGCCGTCTCGACCGTGCGCCGACAGTTTTCCGACAAGCCCGGTGTAATCCCGGAAATCAAAAGAATGCGTGCCTGCGCAATATAATCTTCGTCGACATCATCGGGTGTCATGCCCGACGCCGCAGATCCGCCCCGATAGAAGAACACCGAGTTGCGACCTTCGGGTTGCTGGTCCTGAAAAAAGACACCGGTTGGCCGGTCTTCATCGGCACCTACCTGCGACACATCGACTTTTTCGGCCCGCATTTCCATAAGTGAGAAAGCGCCGAATTCGTCGGCTCCGACGCGGCTGATCCATCCCGCCGAGTGGCCAAGCCGACTGACGCCAACTGCCACATTTGTCTCGGATCCACCGAGGCGTTTGATGAAACGGCGGCACCGGCGCATCAAACCGGCTTCTTCAGCGATGAAGGCAACACAGGCCTCACCAAGGGTTACGAACTCCGGCATTGATTACCTCCGACCCAATCCTCTCCAGCTTGCGGAAGGGCAGCTTCCTGACGCTTGAAAAATAAACGTCCTTATGATAGAACGCTAGATATCAAAATAATCTATATCACAGGGCGTCTTATAAATCTACTCCGCCCGTATCGAGGAAGCGAAAAATGAGTGACGTTAAATTCCGTGGCAACATTCCCGCCCTTCTTACCCCCTTCACCCAAGATGGCGAAGTGGACGTTCCCAAGCTTCGGGCTTTCATCGATTATCTGGCTCCTCAGGTGGGCGGTCTATTTGCGTGCGGCTCCTACGCATCCGGCCCACTGCTCAGTGACAAACAGCGCCGACAGGTGATGGAAATCGTTGCCGAACAGGTTCAGGGGCGCGTTCCGGTGATTTTGCATGTGGGCCATCCGTCCACGGATGTGACGCTGGAAACGGCCAAGGTCGCCGATCGCTTGGGTTTCGACGGCATCTCCAGCCTGCCGCCCTACTATTATCATCACAGTGCACAGTCGGTGACCGATCACTTCCTGCGCCTGATCGACGCGGTGGAGACGCCGGTTTACGTCTATCACAACCCGTCGCTTGCCAATAACACGGTGTCGCCGGCGCAACTGGCGGAATTGGCCGAGCACGGCCTTGCCGGCGTCAAGGACAGCAGCGCCAATATCAAGAATTTCTACGATTTCATCGACGCCGTCGATAAACCCGGGTTCGGTTTCATCATCGGATCGCAGACCCTGATCCTGCCCGCTTTGCAGGCAGGCGGACATGGTTGCGTTTCGGGTGTTGGCAATCTTTATCCGAAGTTCATCAAGGCCATTTTCGACGCCTATGAGGACGGTGACCACGAGCGCGCGCTCGAGCTCCAGTTTGAAGCCAACGTAATGCGGGCCGTTTGCGGCGCCGGTATTCCCATTCCCTTCTATCACGTCGCGCTCAAGCAGCGCGGCGTCGACATTGGCTATCCCAAGGCGCCGCTCAGAATGCCGGACGAGGCCGAGGTCGAACGCATCAAACGCGATACCGCCGTCTACGCCGAATGGAATTGAAAAAAACTCTGACGGGTTCCCACCCGTAAATTGAGGTTTCTCAATGCCTGCCAGCAGCAATATTCGTATATTATAATATACGAATATTGCTGCTGGCAGGGGATACAAGGCGATGCCCAAACAAGCAAAAACACTGACGACGTTGCGGCGCATCTTGGTTCCGTTGGATTCCAAGGTTGCCGCCAGATCCAGCATGGAAGCGGCGTTCCAGGTGGCCGAGTGCATGGCGGCCCACGTCAACGTTCTGGTCATCGGCGAGGACCCAACGCTGGACGAGGACAAATATCCGCCCAACATTGAAGACCTGCCGCCGCCAACGGGCGTAAACCGCGTTCGGAGGCATCGGAAAATAGTTGAAAGCCGATCCGTGGAAATCAGGAAGGTCTTTGACGATCTTTGCGCCCGGCACGGTGTCAAAACCGTAAGTGGAAGGGTGCCGCTGAAGAAGGTATCGGCCGGTTGGTCCGTCGACCTGGGACAAACCGGTGATGTGGTGGCGCGCCACGGAAGGCGTTCGGACCTGATCGTTCTGGCCAAACCGACTTCAGTCTCGAAGATGCGCTCGAAGATCCATATCAGCGCAGCCCTTTTCGAAACCGGACGTCCGGTTTTGGTGGCACCGCCAACGGTTTCGCATTTGATGGCAAGAAAGATCGCCATCGCATGGAACGACAGCGCCGAAGCTTCCCGTGCCCTGGCCGCCGCCATGCGCATCGTCAACTGCGCAGACAAGGTGATCATCCTGACGGCCGAAAGTGACCGCACGCCAGCGTATGTGGCGGAAGAACTGGTTGAATATTTCACTCTTCACGGAATTGCGGCCGAATGCGACGTATTTGCCCAAATTGTCGAGAAACCGCTGGACGGAAGAGCCCTGTTGGATGAATGCCGACGCGTAGGAGCCGACCTATTGGTGATGGGTGCCCACCGCGCCCACAGCCTTCGCAAAGCAATGGTGGGCACCACCACCGAACAGGTGTTGGAATCGGCGACTATCCCCGTATTGATGGCCCACTAACTTTCGACCCGTGCAAGCGAACTAAAACCGCCAAACACCCCACAAGTGACCCCCTCAAAGGAGACCCAGTAAATGAGCATGATCGTTGCCGTTCCGTCCGAACATCCTGGTGGATTGACCGCCCGCCTGTCGCCCCACTTTGGTCATTGTGAACCCTTCACTCTGGTTACGGTGGACGGAGATCAGGTCACGGACGTGCTGGTCGTTCCCAATACCGGGCATGCAAAGGGCGGATGCCTTGAACCGGTCTTGTTTCTTTCCGAGAAAGGGGCTTGCGTCCTGATCGCAAGTGGAATGGGGATGCGGCCTCTCTCGGGTTTTCTTGATGCCGGAATCATGGTGCTTCACGACGGAGGAGCGCAAACCGTTGGCGACGCCATTTCGGAAATGGCGCGTGGACAATTGCAATCTTTCAACTCGGAGCGAACCTGCGGCGGCGGCGGAAGTTGTCACTAGAAAAGCATCGAAAAAAATATGCGTGACGATTGCGAAAGACGCGGCGACCGCCCGTTTTGATTCCGTCACACCGGAAACAGGGGTTACGCCATCGTTGACGCCAGCATCTCGGACAGGGCGCTTTTCGAGAACGGTTTACCAAGCAGGGGGAAACCCGCGTCTGTCAAACCGGCCTTTTCCAACGTCCCTTCGGGATAACCCGAGACTAGAACCACCTTGAGATCGGGGCGCAGAAGCTGGGCTTCCTTAGCCAGTTCGATGCCATTTTTTCCGCCGGGCAAAACAATGTCGCTGAGCAGCAGGTCAATACTGTCGTCGTGGCGGAGCATGTCGGGAACGGGTGCGGCGGTTGCCGCTTCGACAACCTCGCAGCCGAGGGACTCGAGAACCATATGGGTCGTGGCCCGTACATCCGCGTCGTCTTCGACAAGAAGGACCTTGATTGCGTGTCGGGCATCCTTCCCGGTCGTCTGCGCATCGCTTGGCGATACGCGCTCGCCAACGGCGGCGGGAAGCATAAGCCGCACGGTCGTGCCCTGGCCGAGCTCGCTTTCGATGGTCGCGTCGCCGCCGGACTGGCGGGCGAAGCCATACACCATGCTAAGCCCCAGACCACTGCCCTCGCCAACCTCCTTGGTCGTGAAGAACGGCTCGAAGGCGTGAGCCAGGTTTTCCCCGGATATGCCGCAGCCAGTGTCGGCGACGGAGATTTCAACATAGTCACCTGCCGGAAGAACGCCATTTTCAATGGGAACGTCCACATCAAAATGTTGTTTGCCGACGGCCACCGTCAGGGTTCCGCCCTTCGGCATTGCCGCCCTGGCATTGAGGGCGAGATTGAGAAGTGCATTCGTCAGACCGCTCTCATCCACCGTGAAATTCACGGCACCGCCGACGAATTTGGTCTCGATCGATACGTCTTCGCCCAGGGTTCGCGACCAGAGCGAGGTCATTCCATCAATCAACGAATGAGCATCAAGGTTTTCCGGATGAAGGGTTTGTTTGCGCGAAAAGGCCAAAAGCTGTTGCGTCAGCTTGGCCCCACGATTGCCCGCACGCAACGCGCCGTCCACGAATTTCTCGGCCTCGGAACCGTTGGGGATCGTGTCTTTGGCCAATTCCAGGCTGGTTTCGACCACTTGCAGAAGATTGTTGAAGTCGTGGGCGACACCGCCTGTCAATTGGCCGACTACCTCCATTTTCTGAGCCTGGGCAAGTTGGCGCTCCAACTGATTGTGAGCGGTTACATCGCGAAAGGCGATGAGAACCCGTTGCTCCCCACTGACCTCAATGAGCCGCCCATCCACAACCACCGACTTTTCCGCGCCATTCTTTGTCACGAACACGGCGTCGAAATCGTCGACGGACCCGTCGCTCTTCAGTCGCTCAACAAACGCTGCCCGTCGGGGGGCATCGGCCCAAACGCCAAGTTCGATCGCCGAGCGACCGATAACCTCTTCGCGCGTGTGGCCCAATTCAAAAATCCAACGATTGTTCACATAGATATGAGTTCCGTCGTCCATCCGCGTTATGCACAGTGCAACCGGGGTCCACTGAAAGGCCGTGGAAAACCGCTCTTCGCTCTCGCGTAATGCTTCCACCGCCCGCTTGCGTTCTGAAATATCGCGGTTCACGGCGATTCTGCCGATAGGATTGCCATTCTCGTCGTGCAGCGGCATTACGTTGGCCTCGACCAAAACCGTGCTTCCATCCTTACGGACGGAATTGACCTCTCCAGACCAATACCCGTTACGACGAACTCGGTCGGTAACCTCGTTCAAAAGCTTGCCCTGAACTTCGTCGCTATGGAAAATTGACCCCAGCTGGCCCCGCACCTCATCTGTCGAATATCCGAACATCCTTTCGGCGGCGGGGTTCATGTCGAGGATACGAGCCTCACTGTCCAAGGCAACCACGCCTTCGGACATCTGTTCCCATACGAGAGCCTGTTTGCGTAGTGCTTCTTCAGACTGCTTGAGCTCGGTAATTTCGATGGACATTCCGCCAAGACCCAACAACGTCCCGTTAGCGTCGGCAACGGGAAACTTGTTCAGCGAAAAATGCCGGGCAACCCCGTTGCGGGAAATCAGGGTTTCTTCCTTGTGGATTGATTGGCGGGATTCCAGAACCAGCCGATCCTCACTTAACGTGCTTTTGGCGTGATCCGGCGATTGGAATTCCTCGGCCCGCTTTCCGATAACTGTATCTCGTGCTTGTTCATGAAAATCACAGAAGGTGTCATTTACCAAGACATAACGGCGTTCGACGTCCTTGAAGAAAATTCCAACGGTAGAATCATCAATAAACGAAGAGACCTGGGCTTCACGGGCCCGCAGAGCATCTTCCACCTGCCTACGCTCCGTAATGTCCTCGGTGACAACACCAATACCGGCAACTTTGCCGTCGGAGTCCTTAATCGGAAACCGGATATTCCGGATAACCTGGACGCCCAACTGCATATCGTCCGTTTCCCCTTCGAAGGCTTGCGGGGTTCCGGTTTCAATGACCTTGCGTTCCGCTCGCGCAATGGCGGCCGCGATATCCGACCGTCTGAAATCCGCAGCTGTTTTCCCAATGATCGCTTCCTGAGGAACGCCAAAATGTTGGCATACCACGGGATTGACGTAGGTGAATCGCCCCTGTGCATCTTTGGCCGCGATCCCGATAGGCGCGGCTTCCATGAAGCTTTTGAAACGCGCCTCGCTCTCGACAAGAGCCCTCTCCGCGTGTTTTCGCTCGGTGATGACCTCGACCACACCGAGACAATTCTTGGGGTTGCCTTGTTCATCACGGACCAGGGTGCGGGTCAGGCGGCCCCAGATGTCCTCCCCGTTTTTGGCGAGGTAGCGTTTTTCCACCTGATACCGGTCGCGCTTTCCTTCCGCCAGTTCACCGAACAGGGACACGTCCTCAGCGGCATAGTCTGGATGGGTATACTCCGTGAAATGCATATTCAGGAATTCTTCCGGCGTGTACCCAAGTATTCTGGCCCAACCCTCATTTGCCAAAATCGTTTGCCCGTTAAGGTCCTCGACGCCGAAGCCGACGGATATCCCGTCAAGTAAAAGCCGCGTGCGGGCTTCACTCTCGCGCAACGCCTTCTCGGCCGTAACGTGCCGACCGCGCACGAGGATCAATCCGCCAAGGGCCATGGCCACAATTATGTAAAGGGGGCCAAAAACGAGTAGGATTTTCCTTGTTTCCCGTTCCGCCAAGGCGGTGAGGTTTGCGCTTGGTACCTGTGAGACGATTTTCCAGAAATAGGCTCGACCCTCAACCTTGCCCATACTTTGTGCGAAGGCCGCGTTTGTTTCGGTGCTCGACTTGAAACCCTCGAGAAGGGGATAGACGGTCTCGAAAGTGAACAAGCCGTTCTGGTCACGAAACTGGCCCTTGTCGGCTTTCTTGATCCGCTCCCAGGTTTCGGGGAAGCTTTTTGCGAATGCCTTTCCGTGATCAAGCATGAACCCCCATTCCAGTCCGGGGTTGGGGGCATTCAGCCAATAACCATTGGAATTGAGAATCATGGCGTCGCCGAAATTGCCGGTCGCCTCGGTTTCAAATTGCTCGATCAGTTTTGCACCGAAGTAGTTAAGGATTACGACGCCGCGCTTATGCCCCTCTTTGTTGAAAACCGGTGTCGCCAGCCGGATCATCGGTTTGAAAGGTTTTTCGATCTTGCCTTGCTCGATGTTCAAGTCGAGCGGCGAAAAATAGATTTCACCTTTGTTTAGCGCCAATGCCTCGCGGAAGTAGTAGCGCTGGCTTTTGTCCTGCAACACTTCCTTTGGAACGGCGACCGGGAGGCCATTGTTGAAATTCACCCGGGCAATCTCCATCCCCGTTTTGTCGATAAAGCGCGCCTGATCGTATAGTCGCTTATTGCTGACCAGCAGCAAAAAATCCTGCTGTAGATGCCGAACTGCGTCCGGGTTCAAACGTTGGCGCACTTCCGAGAACTCGGAATGTTGGGCAATGATCAACAGATCCGACGTGATCGCCTTCAGTTCTTTGGTAATCGCAACAGTTCCAAGGGAAAGCCCATTGGCCTCTTCCGCAGCCAGGGTCGTTCGCTCCTTGATAACCAAATAATGGTGTAGGGAATAGACTACGACGGCAATCAGCGCCGTCAGCGGCACTAGCATCAATAGAAACCGCTTGACGAAGCTTCGATGCATGCCACTGAACCTATCCGTTGCCTAAATAAAATAAATATACCTGGGCTATATTCGAAACTAAGAGCCCAGCCTATATTGATTTGATATTATGCCGAGCGCTTCTGGCGGAGCAAGCGCCAGTTTCGAGTCGTCAGTTTTTCTTTCTCATTTCGATGATGGCTCAGGAATAGATGGCAGAGAGAGATACTCTTTGCGCCCCAGGCCGGGTCTACCACGGAAAAAATATCCGCGTACGTTGAGAACCTGTGATCTTTAGTGGCCCAAATTGCGATACGGGAATGATGGGTATACATGGTGTTTCGAGCGTACTTGTATCTCGAAAAGACCTTAGGAAAAAAGTTGACGTGGCGCTGTCCGGAAACCCCGTTGACCGACACGGCGGCGCAAAATAAGATCGATTCAGGAGGGTGCACAAATGAATGAAATCAGCGTTTTCAGTTCCCTCAATGTGCTGGTTGTCGAGGACGAGGCGTTCTCGCTGCGTTTCGTTTTGAGAATTCTCCAGAAAATAGGCGTTTCCAATGTACTTGATGCTGCAAACGGCGCTGAGGCCCTAGAGCGCTTGGCGAATGCGGATACGCGCATCGATTTGGTGTTCAGTGATATCGAAATGCCGGAGATGGACGGGTACGAACTCGTCCGACGTATTCGGGATGGCGCGGTGCCTGAATACAAGGACGTTCCGGTACTTATGCTGACCGGACAGAATATTGATGACGCGGAAGAAACGGCCCGAATTCACAAAATTGACGGATATATCGTCAAGCCACCGAAGCCGGACCAGCTAGAAGTTCACATGAGGAGGACGCTGGGACTATGATTTCCGCAAGGAATATTCTTGCGGTTTTCTGCCTTCTGGCGGCGCTTGTTAGACCGGTCGCGGCACAAGAAACCATCAAGATCGCGATCGCAGACAATTATCCCCCTTTCACAATAGTCGATCCCATTGGCGAGCCCCGCGGGCTGTTTGTGGATATATGGCGCGAATGGAGCAAGGCCAGCGGCATCCCAATTGAGTTCAGGCCAAGCAGTTGGCCCGACACCCTGAAAGCCGTGCAAGAGGGCAGGGCAGATGTTCACTCCGGCCTGTTCAAGAGCGCCGCGCGCGAGAAGTTTCTGGACTATTCCGAACCCATCCATGAGATCAAAACGGGTGTTTTCTTTCGTGCGGGGAGCGAACTCGTTCTGCTCGCGGGCCTTGCCGGTTCGAAGGTCGGCGTTATCAAGGGCACTTTTCATCAACGTTATATCGGTGAAAATGTTCCCGGCATTGAAGTTGTTGACTACCCGGACGGTGAGGCTCTTGTTCTGGCCTTGCTCAAGGGTGATGTCCGCGCGGTGGTAAGCGAAGTTCCGACCGTTCAATCCAACTTGGCGCGGCACGGGTTGCAAGGCACCATCGAACGCCACGGCGATATCGTATTTTCAAAATCGACCTTCACGGCAGTTAAAAAGGGACGGAGCGATTTACTGAAAGTCGTTAATAAGGGGTTCGCTGCCATTCCGATCGAGGCCCTGGCGAAAATCGAGGCACGCTGGTTTCCCAACCCTAACGACCACTACTACACGACCCCTGGCGGGCGGTTGACGTTCACCCCGGCAGAAGAAGATTGGATGGAAAAGAACCCAATCATTCGTCTGGCCGTAACCGATTTTATCACGCCCGTCGACATCGTCGACGACCAGGGTAATTACAGTGGCCTGAACGCCGATTTGATTACGCTGCTCAACAAGCGTCTGGGCATCAACATCGTGCCCGAATTTCACAGCACCTGGGGTGACGTGGTCAAACGGACCATGGCGGGCGACGTGGACGGCGCCTTTAGCCTGTCGCGCACGCCGGAGCGCGAAAAAAACGTTTTGTTTACAAAACCCTATGCATTCGATCCCATCATCGCCGTCGTTCGTAAGGAAGAAACGGGAATCTCAGACTGGGAGAACCTTTCCGGAAAAAAAGTGTCGGTGGTCAAGGGGGCTTCGGTCATCGAAGACCTCAAAAAGGTTTTGGGCCACGGGACGCTGCTCGAGGTCGAGAACGAGGCTGCCGGCCTGAGGGAACTTTCGACGGGCGGGGTGAATGCGCACGTTAGTTGGCTGATCCCTTATGGCAACGCCCAGCGGTCCACGCCTGTTCACGGTCTTCGCATAGCCGTCAAGCGCAATACCGAGGGCGGCACGCTGGCAATCGGTATTCACAAGAGCCGACCAGAGCTTTTCTCGATTATCCGCAAAGGCCTGAATGCCATCACCCGCGAGGAATTGAACGAGGCGCGCAACCGCTGGCTATTCCCCCGCATCGTGGATGACAAGTACCGCATCTACCTGACCGAAGCTGAAAAGGACTGGCTGGCGAAGCATCCTGAAATCCAGGTCGGCTTAATGAATGAATGGCCGCCGATCAGTTTCGTAGATGACGATGGCCGTCCCCAGGGAATTACGGCGGATGGTATCAGGGCGCTTGATAAGCGTTTGGGCGGTATTCTTGCGTTCCATCCCGGCCCGTGGGAGAAGGTTTTTAACGACGTTGCTGACCGACGCCTGGATATCCTTCTCGACGTCACGCCGACCGAGGAACGCAAGAAGTTCTTCAATTTTACTAAGCCCTACCTGACCATTCCCCACGTTATCGTGGCGCCCGTCACCGGGCCGTATTTCAAGGACGAGAATAGCCTGAGCGGCGAAACCATCGCCCTGGAACGCGGGTTCGGAAACGTCAAATACTTCAGAGACAATTTCCCCGATGTTTCAATCCGGGAATACGATGACACGAGCACCGCGCTGGGTGCCGTGGCGCGCGGCGAGGCCGCCGCCTACGCGGGAAATCGCGCCGTTGCCACCTACGTCATGGGCAACGAATTGATGATCAATCTCAAGGTTCATGGGCGCCTGAAAAAGAAGGGCTCGGTGTTGGCCATCGGGGTGCGCAAGGACTGGCCGGAACTGGTCCCCATCCTTGAAAAGGGGCTGGCCGATATCAGCCACAGCGAACGCCAATCCATCATTTTGAAGTGGGTCTCGGCGTTTGATGGGAATTCCGCTCCCGAAGCCGTGAAATTGGAACTGACGGATGCGGAGAAGGCTTTTGTGAAGGAGCATCCGGTGATCCGGACAATGGCTCTTCCCGACTGGCCTCCCATCGAATTCAGGGACAAACGCGGGAACTATAAAGGCGTTGCCGCTGAAATAGCCCAACTGGCCGCCGGTCGCGCCGGGCTCGAACTGGAACCGGTTTTCGGCGTGTGGTCGGATCTTTTGAAGAAACTGCGAAACAAGGAAGTCGACTTAGCACCCGACATTTTCCATACCCCCGAGCGCGACACATATCTCGAGTTCACCGAACCGTTCCTGCAGATGTACGACGCCATCTTTACCCAAACGGGAATGGGTGACATCG
>JABGRG010000099.1 GCA_018648445.1 Rhodospirillales bacterium
CGCCCAGGGAAGATTATCTCGAGTTGATGGCCAAGCACGGCCTGCCGATCAAGCCTAACGAATAAGTCGGCGCACAAGCCTGAACACGAGGGCGGCGGCCGGTGAAATCCGGTTCGTCGTCCTCCTGTATTCTAAAGGAGTCAACACCATGAAGAATTATCTTGAGGATTTGGCCGGGAAGGTGGTTCTGGTTACGGGATCATCCACGGGCATCGGCGCCGCCGTCGCCAAGGGTTTTGCCGATTGCGGCAGCAAGGTCGCGGTTCATTGCAACGCCAGCCGCGAAGCGGGCGAAGAAGTTGTCGCCGAAATCAAGAAAGCCGGCGGCGAAGCCATTCTGTTGCAGGCCGACGTCACCAAATCCGCCGAAGCCGCGCGCGTGGTTGAGGAAACCGTTGCCGCCTTCGGTCGTATCGACGTTCTGGTGAACAATGCCGGTGGTCTGGTCGAACGCACGCTGGTCGGCGACAACTCGGATGAAATTTTCGACGCCATTGTTGACCTCAACCTGCGCTCGGTGATTGCCGCGACCCGCGCCGCGGTTCCGCATTTCCGCAAGCAGGGCTCCGGTAACATCATTAACACCGGTTCGGTGGCGGCCCGTCACGGTGGCGGCCCCGGCACTTCCATCTACGCAAGCACCAAGGGCTTCGTGCACACCATCACCAAGAGCTTCGCCAAGGAACTGGTGGGTGACGGCGTGCGCGCCAATACGGTTTCGCCGGGTGCCATCTGGACGCCCTTCCACGCAGCAACGCCACCCGAGGCCGCTGAGGCGTGGAAAAAGATGATCCCGCAGGGCCGTCTCGGCGACGCGGAAGACCTGGTCGGGGCGTATCTTTTCCTGGCCTCCGATAACATGAGCGCCTACATCACGGGTCAGACCCTCGACGTCAACGGCGGAATGGTTATGCCGTAAGTGGAAAACATTATCTCGGTCACCATCCCGTTCTTCGCGTTGATCGGGTGCGGTTATCTGGCAGGGCGTTCGCCGTTGTTTTCGGCGGACGCCGTGCGCGGTTTGAACGCCTTCGTCTGGAACTTCGCCCTGCCCTGCCTGATTTTCAGGGCCTTGGCCCTGCGACCGCTGGCCGAGTTGATCGAGTTCGAGTACATGGCCGCCTACGCGGTGACGGGATGGACCGTCTACATCCTGACCGCCGCAATGGGACGGGTGCTTTTTAAGACCAATCTGGGCGTCGCCGTCATTCAGGGTCAGGCGGCTTGCGTCTCCAACATCGGCTACATGGGGCTTCCGCTGCTGATCGCATTGTTCGGCGATGCCGCGACCATTCCCGCCGTACTGGCCATGCTGGTGGATATGTTTTTCATCCAAAGCCCATCCATGGCGCTTCTGGAAGCCAACCGCCATACGGGTGCTGCGCGCATGGCGATGGTTGCCAGGATCGTCGGCGGCTTCCTGCGCAACCCGTTCATCATTTCAATGGCTTTGGGCGTGGGTGTGTCGGCCTTGCAACTTCCCCTGCCCGGCCCCATAGATAGCTTTACAGGGCTTCTCGCTGCGGCCACCGCGCCTTGCGCGCTGTTCGCGGTTGGTGCATCGCTGGCCGGGCGGCCCATCGCCGATAGGTTCAGCGAAGTGGCGTTTATGAGCGGATGCAAACTGTTCCTTCATCCGCTTATTGCGTGGGTGATGATGTTCATGGTGTTTGACATAGATACCCAATGGGCGACCATCGCGGTGCTGGGTGCGGCCCTTCCGGTGGGTGGAAATATTTTCGTTGTGGCCCATAATTTCGGCGTCTACTCGGTCCGCGCATCCACCGCGATCATTGTCTCGACGGCACTGGCCGTGGTTACATTTTCGGCTTTGGTGGGAATGGTGACGCTTTAACGAAAAGGACACCGATCATGAGCGGCAGACTTGCAGGAAAAACCATCTTCGCAACGGCGTCCGGACAAGGCATCGGACGGGCCGCCGCACTGGCCTTCGCCAACGAGGGTGCGCGCGTCATTGCCACCGACGTCAACCCGGAAACCCTGGCAACGCTGGAAGACGAGAACGCCGATATCCAAACCCGTGTGCTGGATGTGACTGATGGTGCCGGAATAGCAAAAATCGCCGCCGAGCTGGGCGCGGTGGATGTCGTCTTCAATTGCGCCGGATACGTTCACAACGGAACGATCCTGGATTGCGATGAGGCCGATTGGGACCGCTCGTTCGATGTGAACATCAAATCCATGTACCGCGTCATCAAGGCGTTCTTGCCAGCCATGATCGATGCTGGCGGTGGCGGTATCGTCAACATCTCGTCGGTGGCCAGTTCGATCACCGCCGCCCCCAACCGCTTCGTCTACGGCGCGACCAAGGCCGCCGTGATCGGCCTGACCAAGGCCATCGCGGTGGATTTCGTGGGAAAGAATATTCGCTGTAACGCTGTTTGCCCGGGAACCGTCGACTCGCCTTCCATCAACGAACGCATGGCGGCAACGGGCGATTATGAGGGCATGCGCGCCAAGTTCCTTGAACGCCAGCCCATGGGCCGCTTCGCAAGCCCCGAGGAAGTCGCCAGCTTGTGCGTTTATCTGGCGTCCGACGAGGCCGCCTTCGCCACCGGCCAGACTTTCACTCTGGACGGTGGCTGGACGACCTAAGACCTCTATTCCCGGTGTTCGGGAACCAGCGTCAGAACCGGCTTGCCCGCAAAATGGGCTTCCAGATTGGCCACGGCCAAACCTGCCATTCGGCCACGGGTTTCGATGGTGCCGCTGCCGCAATGGGGCGTCAGCACAACGTTTTCCATGGCGCGAAGTTCGGCAGGCACGTGGGGTTCGTTCTCAAACACATCGAGGCCCGCGCCCGCAATCTTGCCGGCTTTAAGTGCTGCGATGGTGGCGGCTTCGTCAACGATGGATCCGCGCGCGGCGTTGACCAGATAGCCCTCGGGTCCGATGGCTTCCAGAACTTCGGCGTTGACGATGCGATAGGTGGCGTCCCCGCCCAGACAGGCGACGACGAAGATGTCACAATGTTTGGCCATGGCGACAGGATCGGCGAAATATTGATAAGGCACGTCCTGCTTAATCGGGTCGCAATACGAGACGATTGCGCCGCAAGCGGTCAATCGGTCGGCAATGCCGCGCCCGATGCGGCCCAGACCCAAAACACCGGCCTTGCGCTGCACAATGCTGTTGGTCAGAAGTTCTTTTTCGACATCCGGCCAGCCGTTTGAACGAACGATGCGATCAAGGGTCGGCAAGCGCCGGGTAACGGCCAACGTTAGCATCAGCGAGGTGTTGGCGGTTTCATCGGTCAGCACGTCGGGCGTGTTGGTGACCATGACGCCGCGCTTCTTGGCGGCGACGACGTCGATGCCGTCATAGCCGACGCCGAAGTTGGCCGAGATTTCCAGATTGGGAAGCTGGCTCATCAACTCATCGCCGAAGTGGCTCTCGCCCCTTGTGATGGTGCCGCGGACCTTGGCTGGATCGAGCCCCGGAATATCGGACGGTTTGTCATATCCAGTCATGTCAAAGACTTCGAACTTGCCTTCGACAGCAGCCTTCACCTCGTCCTGCATTCCCGGCACGAGCATGATTGTTTCCATGTTCTTTTTCTCCTTCGTTTTTCTAAATATTGAAGTTCGATTTCCAAAGCTCGAACGCTTTGGTGACGACGCGTGGCGACGGCAATTTTTTCTCGGCTGCAGCGATGATGCCCTCGGCCTGCTTGGGCGAATTAAGCCCGACGATGACGCTGGCGACAATCGGAGCCGCCAGGGCGAACCGAATGGCAAAGCCGGTCATCGAATCGCCGATCTCTTCACGAAATGCTTCAACGATTTTGGCGCGTTTGGCGAAATCGTCGGCAAATTTGGGGTCGTTGAAACGATCATCCGCACCCGGTTTTGCGCGCTGATCGGTCAGAATTCCCTGATAGAGCGGGCGAATACACAAAAAGCCCATGCCGCGTTCTTCCAGCTCGTCAAACAGCTCGGCCATTTCCATCTCGATGGGATTGTAATAGGCGATGATGCCGTCGAACTTCCCGGTTTCCATGGCCGCACGGGTACTGTCGACGGTGTAGGGGAACGGCATCATGTATCCGGCCTTGCCCTCGTCGCGCACGCGCTCGAAGGCTTCCATCAAATCATCCATGAGACCGGGTAGCATGGGAACGCGAAGATCGTCGTCGTTGGGATCGGAGCGCCACATCCATTGCAGAACGGCGATGCGTTCGGCGTGCAGGTCACGCAGGGCTTCTTCAATACGTTCCCGGAACTTGGCGGCGTCGAAACGGCCCCCGTCCTTAAAGTCGGGAACCGGGACCTTGATCACGTGATGCAGGTCGTAGCGCTTGGGATGATCCTTAAGCACGCGCTCCATCATCCAGCGGGTGCGGTATTCGTAGCTGGAGTGAATGAAATTGACGCCCGCGTCGATGGCGAAGCGCAGGGCATCTTCACCGGCCCTGGATTTTGCGTCCTCGGTCGGTTCCTTGGTGGCGGCCCGCATGGGGCCGAGACACACGGCGGATACATCCAGATCGGTGCCGCCCAGTCGACGATATCGCATGGTTAATCCTTTTCGACCGCAACGGGCCGTCCCTGTTCCGCAGATTGGAGTATTGCGTCGGCAAAGCGATGCGTCTTCAACGCCTCCTCGCCGGATACCAGCGTATCGCGCCCTTCGTCCAGAGCATCCAGGAAATCCGCCATGATTTCACGGTGATGGTCATGCGGAAAGTCCATGGGGTCGGCCCCGGTGCCGCCCACCGCCGGATCGGCCTCGATCACCTCGCGCTCACCATCATGAAAGGCGACTTTCAATTCGGTGCTGGTGATGACTGCACTGCCTTTCTCGCAGTAGAACTGCATACGTTCGGGAAAGCCCGGGTAGGCGGTGGTCGTGGCGTCGACAACGCCGATGGAACCGTCCTCATAACGCACCGAAGCGGCCACGATATCCTCGGTCTCCATCTCATGAACCGGGCTGGTCTGGGCATAGGCCGTCACCTCGACGGGCTGCGCCGTCAATGACAGGAACACATCCAGCGTATGAATGCCTTGCGTAATTAGAACACCGCCGCCGTCGCGCAGCTTGTCGCCGCGCCCTGGCTGGTCGTAATAGCCGATCTGCGGCCGCCAGTTGGGAACGAACACCGAGGCGCCTGCAACGCGACCAAGTTTTCCTGAACGCAGGATTTCACGAAGGCGGATACCGCCCGGCCGCCGCCGATGTTGCAACACGATGCCAAGGGTGACGCCAGCTTCGCGGCACACGCAAATCATTTCCACGGCGCGCTCGGTGGTGATTTCCAGCGGCTTTTCCAGAAGCACGTGTTTTCCGGAACGGGCGCACTTGGTGACGGTTTCCAGATGATTGTCCGGCGTCGTTAGAACCAGCATGCTATCGATGGACCTATCGGCCAGCAGGCCGTCAAGATTATCGGTCACCGGAAATTGCGGGAACTTTTCGGCGAACGCCTTGCGCCGTTCCTCGCCCCGGTTATAAGCGCCCGCCACGTCGACCCGGTCGGCAAGGTCCTGCAGGCTCTTGGCGTGCGGCGTGACCGCCATACCAAGACCGACAATACCCATGCGATGTTTTGCCACGCTTGATCCCCCTCAACCCGATGAAATCCGCCCCGAACGTAAGGCTCGCCATAGGGGGCGTCAATGCCTGCGGAAAAATGCGCCAATTCCTTTGGAACGGTTGCAGTGCGCGTGCTAAATATTCAGCCGCAATCGACCATTATTTGGAGGGATGTCGGAAGATGTCATCGAAGGTCATTTCCGTTGACGAAGCTGTCGCGCTTATACCCGACGACGCGCACGTCACCATCAGTTCATCAAGCGCGCTGGGCTGCCCGAACTTCACCATGCGGGCCATCGGCGAAGCGTTTGAGGCCAAGGGCCATCCGCGCAATCTGGATCTGTTTCTGCCCATTGCAGCGGGCGACATGTACGGCGTCGACGGCATCGACAACGTGGCCAAGCCGGGCCTGATCTCGCGCGTGATCGCCGGGTCATATCCCAGCGGCCCGTCTTCGCGGACTTCACCCAAAATCTGGCAGATGATCGGCAATGACGAAGTGCCCGCCTACAACGTGCCCAGCGGCATCTTGTTCGATATGATCCGCAACGCCGCAGGCAGGCGCGCCGGTGTATTGACCAAGGTGGGGCTGGATACCTTCATGGACCCGCGCCGCAACGGCGGCAAAATGAACAACGCGGCCAAAGAAGATATCGTCAAAATTGTCGAATTCGACGGCGATGAATGGATGCACTTTCCCAACATCTATCCCGACGTTGCCATTATCCGCGGAACCACGGCGGACGAAAACGGCAACATCTCCATGGAACACGAGGGCGGATATCTGGGCACCCTCGATGTCGCCCTGGCGGCGCGTAACAACGGCGGCTTCGTGATCGCGCAGGTCAAGCGCGTCACCACGTCGGGCTCGATCCCGCCGCAGCGGGTGTACATCCCCTCGACCCTGGTTGATTTCGTGGTTGTCGACCCCGACCAGTGGCAGACCACGGAAACGCCGTACGACCCGGCCATTTCCGGCGAGGTCCGCCGCCCGTTCTCATCCTTCCCGCCGGTCGAATTCGGCACCGACAAGATCATCGCGCGGCGCGCCGCGCTCGAGTTGATGATGGGCGACGCCGTCAATCTGGGCTTCGGCATATCGGCGCTTGTTCCGCAAATCCTCATTGAGGAAGGCCAGGAAGAGGCCGTCACCTGGGTGATTGAACAAGGTGCGGTCGGCGGCGTGCCGCTGGACGGTTTCGCCTTTGGCTGCGCGGCCAACGCGCAGGCCATCATCCCGTCGCCCACCCAGTTCACCTATTTCCAGAGCGGCGGCGAGGATTGCGGGCTTCTCTCGTTCATGGAGGTCGATAACGACGGCTCGGTCAACGTTTCGCGGCTGTCGGCCAAGCCCCATGTGACGGCGGGCGTCGGCGGCTTCGTCGACATCACCTCGCACGGCAAGAAACTGGTCTTCAGCGGCTATTTCACAGCCGCCGGTTTGAAGCTGGACGTAACCGACGGCAAACTGACCATCCTCAACGAGGGCAAGTTCCCGAAGTTTGTCGAGGAAGTCGAACATGTGACCTTCAGCGGGCGGCGCTCCAAAACGCTGGGGCAGGACATCACCTATGTCACCGAACGTTGCGTCGTTAAGTTGACTCCCGAAGGTCTGGTCGTGACCGAAGTCGCGCCCGGCATCGATGTTGAGCGCGACGTTCTGGGTCAGGCTAAAGCCAAGCTGGCGGTCAGCCCGCAGTTGAAGGAAATGGACGCACGGCTATTCCGCCCCGAACCCATGAACCTGACGCCGCCGGATCGAACGGTCCCGCGTTTCCGTTCGACGGCAGGAGGCTGAGTTATGGAAACCATCCTTTTCGAAGTCGCCAATCACATCGCTACCATCACGTTGAACCGCGCCGACAAGCTGAACGCGCTGGACACCGGGATGCTGGACACCCTCGAAGACGTGATCGCCCAGATCGACCGTGATCCTGAGGTGCGCGTCGTTGTCCTGCGGGCGGAAGGCGAACGGGCCTTTTGCGCGGGCGCGGACATCAACGCGTGGGCGGAACTGACGCCCCTTGGCATGTGGCAGACATGGATTCGGCGCGGCCACCAGATTTTCGGGCGGCTGGCCGATTTGCGCCAGCCGTCCATCTGCGCCATCGAGGCCATTGCGTTCGGTGGCGGGTTGGAACTGGCATTGTCGTGTGATCTTCGGATTGCCTCGGAAAAGGCAGCCTTCGCCCTGCCCGAAGTGACCATCGCCACGGTGCCGGGCTGGGCCGGAACCCAGCGCCTGCCGCAGATCATCGGCGAGGCGCGCGCCAAGCAAATGGTTCTGACCGGTCAGCGCATCGATGCCGAAACGGCGCTGGCGTGGGGCTTGATCAACGAATGCGTCTCGCCTGATCGAGTGGGCAAGCGGGTCGCCGAACTGGCCAAACAGATTGCTGCAAATGCGCCCATTTCGGTGCAAGCCGCCAAGCAACTGGTTAACGCGGGCATGGGCCGCGATACAGGGGCATCACTTGAAGCCCTTGCCGGTTCCATGACCGGATTTACGGAAGATGCCGAGGAAGGGCGCGCCGCGTGGAAAGAACGCCGCCCGCCCGACTTCAAGGGAAAATAACGGAGAATGCATGTTTGAAGACCTGAAAGATAAACGCATCCTTGTCACCGGTTCGTCCACCGGTATCGGCGTCGCCGTGGCCAAGGGCTATGCCGCCTGCGGGGCGAAAGTCGCCGTGCACGGAAATTCCAACATTGATGCCGCCGAAGCCGTGGTGTCCGAAATCAAGGAAGCCGGTGGCGAGGCCATTCTGGTGATGGGTGACGTGGCCGACAGCGCCGAGATGGAACGCATCGTCAAGGAAGCCGCCGACGGCCTGGGCGGACTGGACGTTCTGGTCAACAACGCGGGCAGCCTTTACAAGCGCGCGTCCCTGGAAGATCAGGACGACGAGTTGTTTGACAAAGTGACGGACATCAACATTCGTTCGGTGGTCACCGCGTGCCGCGCCGCCGTGCCCTATTTGCGCAAGAACAAGGGCTGCATCATCAACACCGGCTCCATTGCCGGGCACACCGGCGGCGCCGTGGGTGCGGGCCTGTACGCGGCCTCCAAAGCCTATGTGCATTCATGGACACGGACTATGGCCATCGAATTGGGCCCCGACGGCATTCGCGTCAACTGCGTCTCGCCCGGCGTCATCCTGACCCCGTTCCACGAACGCTTCAGCACGCCCGAAAAGCTGGAAGGGGTGCGCAAGAACATCCCCCTGCAACGCCTGGGCACACCCGAAGACTGCGTCGGCATCTTCCTGCTGCTGGCGTCCGAAAAACTGGCCGGCTACATCCACGGCCAGGTCATCGAGGTCAATGGCGGGCAGTATTATAAATAGCGGAGACAGAGGGAACGCGCCGATGAAGATCACCAATCTGGAAGTCATTCGTCTGCACGTTCCCGTGCTTGACCGGCCCCGGCCCGACCCCTGGCACAACATGCTTTTGGTCAGGGTCGATACGGACGCCGGGATTTCGGGCTGGGGTGAGGCGTGGAGCCTTAATCTGGCCGAGGCAACGGCGGCGGCGATTGCCCACAACGTGGCCCCGTTATGCGTCGGGCAATCGGCGGAAGATATTTCGGGACTGTCGCTGGCCATTCGCAAGCAAATCGGCAACACCCGAAACGGTCCGCTGACCTATGCGGTTTCGGCCCTCGATATTGCGCTTTGGGACATTGCGGGCAAGGCCGCCGGGTTGCCCCTTTGCCAGATGTTCGGCGGCACGGCCACGTCCCTTCCCGCCTACGCCAGTCTGTTCAGATATTCCGATCCTGACATCGCCGCCGAGAAATCGATGGAAGCCGTGGCGCGCGGCTATCGGCACCTAAAACTTCACGAATGCGAAATTGCGCCCGTCGCCGCCACGCGCGAAGCAGTCGGCGACGATATCAGCATCCGCCTCGATCCGGCGTGGGCGTGGACGCCGCTGGAGGCCATAGACATGGCCCGCCAGTTGAGAAAATACAATCTGGTATGGCTGGAAGAACCTGTCTGGCCGCCAGAGGACTACCGGAGTCTGGCCGAGGTTGCGCGGGCAAGCGGAATACCGCTGGCAGCGGGCGAAAACTGCATCAGCGCCATGGATTTCAGGCACCTTTGGGAGGCAAACGCCGTCAGCTTCATGCAGCCCAGCGTCATCAAAATCGGCGGCATCACCGAAAGCCTGAAAGTCGCCGCTCTGGCCGACGTCTGCAACGTCGAGTTCGCGCCGCATTCGTACTATCACGGGCCGGGAATGCTGGCCTCGCTTCACCTCGCCGCCGCCAGCCCGCACGAAATCGTCGCCGAACACGGATACGACGATCTGGAAGGCTGGCCCTATGGGGACGCGCTGATACTGAACGCGGGAAAACTGGCCGTTCCGCAAAAACCGGGACTGGGCCTTGACCCCAATCCCGGTTTTCTTAAGGAATACGCCGTCGACTTATAGGCGTCAGGCGAACTCTTCCAGTTCCAGTTTGGACACCATTTCGCCACTCACGCGGCCCTCTTCGGTCCAGCCGCGGATGTCGTAGTATTCGCTGAGCATGGGGTAAAGCGGCGGGACGTCGAAATTGATGTCTTCGCCGACCTTCTTGAGCGTGCGCATACGCGGCGGCAGGTCGTCGTCTTTGCGGGTCATGCCATAACGGTTGATGATCATGCGTTTCAGAGCAAAACCACGCGCGCCGATTTGCAGGAATTCATCCATGGTGACGCCGCGCCCCGTAATCATATTGTACCAGTTCATGAAGTCGGTCAGCTTGGCCGCGTTGTTCAGCATGGAGAAGTTGCAGGCGACCAGGGCGTCGCGCAGGACGCAAAGGTTCTGCGCGTCGTTAACGAACTGGGCCTTGCCTTCGGCGTTGCGCGCTTCCTGAACCTCGTCGTGCCCGGCTTCGGGGAGGGTCAGGATAATCTCGAAGGCGTGGGCCAGCGAGGTCAGGTGGCAAGCCCCGCGCGCACCGGTCGCATAGCCTAGGGCGTGGCCCCAGCTGAAGCGCGGATCGTGCATGGGGAATTCCAGACCCTTGACGTCGACCGAGTATTCCTCGGCCCCATTGCCAATGGCCTTGGCCGCCTTGCGCGAGCCCTGAGCCAGCAATTTGCCGAATTTGCCTTCGCCAAGTGCCATGCGGCGAACCAGTTCGATGTTCGTATCCGGTTGCCCGAAGCCCAATTCCAGGCCGTCCGTGTCTTCTTTCGTGATGACACCCTTTTCATAGCATTCGTTGGCGAACGCGATGGTCGCGCCGACCGAGATGGTGTCCATGCCGTAGTTGTTGCAAAGCTCGTTGGCCCGGGCGATGCCCTCCAGACTATCGACCATCTGCAAGGAGCCGAAAGCGCCAAGCGTTTCGTATTCGGGGGCTTCGCTGATGCCGTCGGTCTTGTAGGGACCGTCTTTGACCTCGACCACGCGCGCGCACAACAGCGGGCACTTGCGGCAGCCCGACCGTTTGACCTGAATGGTCTCGGCCATGACCATGCCGTTGATCTTGTCGCTGATGTCGCCGGCCCTTGCGTCACGCCAGTTATTGATGGGCAGATTGCCCAGACGCTCGAAATTCGGGAGGCTGCCCGGCGTCCCGTAGGTCGTGAACATCTTCAGCTTTTCTTTCATGGGGGCCAACAGCTCTTTGATGGCCGCGTCAAGGGCCGCTTCATCGGCCATGGGAGGCTTGATTTCCTCGCCGCGCTTGATGATAACGGCCTTGAGCATTTTCGAGCCCATTAGCGCGCCCATTCCGCCACGCCCTGCAAACCGCGTGTGCCGACCGTCATGCGCGATGCAAGCCATGGGGACCAGATTTTCACCGGCCTGACCGATGACTGCCGTTGAAATCTGTTTGCCGAAGTCGGCGACCATCAAATCAGCGCAATCAAACACGTTGTTGCCCCAGTACTTGTCCGCATCGACGATTTCGATCTTGTCGCCGTCGATCACCAGCGCGATCGGCTTGGTGGCCTTGCCGGTAAAGACCAGTCCGTCGAAGCCGGAATTTTTCAATGAACGGCCAAACGATCCGCCGCTGCTGGAATCACAGTAAATGCCGGTCAACGGCGAAAGGCCGATGACCGCATGACGCGATCCGGCGGGAATTTTGGTCGCCGTGAACGGTCCTGTCATCATGATCAGCGGGTTTTCGGGATCCAGCGGTTTGGTATTGCCGTCGGTCAGACGCGCCAGTATAGCAGCGCCCAACGCGCTGCCGCCGATGAAATTCGCGAGATCTTCCTCACCGATGGGACGAACCTCGACGGTTCCAGAGGTTAGATCAATCCAAGCCAGGCGGTCATGATAACCGTTCATTCTTATGGTCCTTTTCAGATTTACGGGCAGAAACCGAGCGCATTAAATACCTTTTCGCTTTTTCGAACAAATATAAATACGCGAAATGACGAAATTCGGCGGGGCCGCTTGAAGCCAGAACCGAATCGCACCATAATCCGGCGGAATTATTTCGGGTATTTTTTGATAGGGATGAAACGAAAATGGCTGCGCAATTCAGTTATCTGCATACCATGATCCGGGTTTATGATCTGAAAAAATCGGTCGATTTCTATACCCGCCTTCTGGGCATGAAGCTTCAGCGCGAACGCGAAGTTCCGGACGGCAAGTACAGCCTCGCCTTCGTCGGCTACGGTTCCGAGGAAGAAGGGCACACGGTTCTGGAACTCACCTACAACTGGGATCATGAGCCTTACGACCTGGGCGGCGGTTTCGGGCATCTGGCGCTTGGCGTTCCGGACATCTACGCGACCTGCGATGCGCTTCGCGCCGACGGCGTCAACATCACACGCGAACCCGGCCCGGTGAAATTCGGCACCACCGTCATCGCCTTCATCGAAGACCCCGACGGCTACAAGATCGAGCTGATCGAAAAGAAATAACCCTCAACACAAACGAAAACACAAAAAAGGAAATCAAGAATGGCAGCGCAAGCGGATATCGGCCTCGTCGGGCTGGCGGTCATGGGCCAAAATCTGGCCCTAAACATTGCCGACCACGGCTATTCCATCGCCGTTTTCAATCGCACCACGGCGACCACCCACAAGTTCGTCGGTAGCGACGAAGCCAAGGGCAAGGCCGTCATCGCGTGCGACACCATGGAAGACCTCGTCGCCAACCTCAAAACACCCCGCGCTATCATTCTGATGGTCAAGGCGGGCGAACCGGTGGACCAGCAGATTGCCATGCTCCAGCCTTTGCTGGAAGAAGGCGACATCATCGTCGACGGCGGCAATTCGCAATTCATGGATACACGGCGGCGCGATGAAGCGCTGACCGCCGCCGGTCTGAACTTCATGGGAACCGGCATTTCCGGCGGCGAGGAAGGGGCGCGCAACGGCCCGTCGATCATGCCGGGCGGCACGGCCAAGGCCTATTCCAAGGTTGGCCCCATCTTCCAGTCCATCTCGGCAAAGGTGGATGGCGAAGCATGTTGCGTGCATATCGGCACCGACGGCGCGGGCCACTTCATCAAAACCACCCACAACGGCATCGAGTACGCCGACATGCAGATGATCGCCGAGGTCTATCTGCTGATGAAAAATCTGCTGGGCATGAGCACGGCAGAAACCGCCGAAGCCTTCACCGCCTGGAACGAGGGTGACCTGGATTCCTACCTGATCGAGATCACCGCCGACATCCTGGGTCAGATCGACGAAGACACAGGTACGCACATTGTCGATCTTATCCTCGACAAGGCCGGGCAAAAAGGGACAGGTCAGTGGACCAGCGTATCGGCCCTGGAACTGGGCGTCCCCGCGCCGACCATCGCCGAAGCCGTGTTCGCACGTAACATCACGGCGCTTAAGGACGAGCGGGTCGCGGCCGAGAAAATTCTGGGCAAGGCCACGCCGTCGTTTGACGGCGACAAGACCGCGTTCATCACCGATCTTCGTGACGCCCTTTTGGCATCCAAGATTTGCGCCTACGCCCAGGGTTTCGCCCTGATGCAGGCGGCCAAGGATGAATTCGGCTGGGATACGGATTTCGGCAAGGTCAGCATGATCTGGCGGGGCGGCTGCATCATCCGGGCGCGCTTCCTCAACCGTATCAAGGAAGCCTACGACCGTGACCCCGAACTGAAAAATCTTCTGCTTGATCCTTATTTCCGCAATGTCGTGGAAAAGGGCGACGGCGCGTGGCGACGGGTGGTTAGCACCGCCATCGCCAACGGCATACCGGTTGCAGCGTTGGGGTCGGCCCTTTCCTACTATGACGCCTATCGCAGCGGGCGTTTGTGGGCCGATCTGATCCAGGCCCAGCGCGACTATTTCGGCGCCCATACATTCGAGCGGACCGACCGCGAAGGTTGGTTCCACCGCGAATGGATGAAAGGCTGATCGCCAAAGACAAGAAAAGCGGGGAGAAAAGTCATGGTCATCATTCTCATGGGTGTTTCCGGGTCCGGGAAATCGGTCGTCGGAAACATTCTGTCAAAGGCGATCGCGTCGGGGTACGCCGAGGGTGACGAGTTTCACTCGGAAGCCAATGTCGAGAAAATGCGGGGCGGCACCCCGCTGAACGATGAGGATCGTTGGCCGTGGCTGGACTCCATGGCGGAAGCCATCGACGGCTGGCGCGCCGAAGGAAAGACCATGATTTTGGCCTGTTCGGCACTGAAGAGAGTCTATCGGGATATTTTGATGGGCAGCCGGGACGATGTTCTGGCCGTTCACCTCAAGGGATCGAAGGAACTGATCTCCTCGCGCCTTAGCGTGCGCAAACACGAATACATGCCGTCAACCTTGCTGCAAAGCCAGTTCGACACCCTTGAAGAACCCGATGATAGCGAAAACGTCATTACGGTCAGCATCGACGCGACGCCCGAGACGATCGTCAAAAATATCGTCGATCGCCTCAAGGCGCGTGGATTGGTTTAACGACTACCGTTTCAAGTACTGCTCGTTAATGCAGTTCTTGAGCGTTCCGGCGCGCAGGAAATCAACTGCGGTTTTCACGGATTTGCTGCGCAGCGTGACAATGCTTTCCGGGCTATGGAAGGCCGAATGCGGCGTGAAGGAAACACGTCCGTAAACCCAGTCTTCCTTGTTGCGCCACGCATTGACCAGACGGTTGTCGGGTACGGGCGGTTCTTCCTCGATCACGTCAAGGCCCGCGCCGTCCAACTGCCCGCTCTTCAGGGCGTCGTAGACCGCATCCAGAACCACGGTTTCGCCGCGACCCGTATTGATCAGGATCGCGCCCTTTTTCACATGCGACAGGCTATCGGCATTGATCATGCCGCGGGTTTCCTCGGTCAGCGGCGTGTGGTGGCTGATAACGTCGGAATTCGCCATCAACTCTTCCAGCGAGTCGGCGCGATCGAACCCAAGGCCCAACTCGATGCCCGGGCGCAGGTATGGATCGTAGAACAGCACGTTCATGCCGATACCCTTGGCGCGCATGGCCGCGGCGGTTCCAATCCGGCCC
>JABGRG010000221.1 GCA_018648445.1 Rhodospirillales bacterium
CGGAAGATCGTAACACACCTCCGGCACCTGTAGCTGCAATGCTTCATAATCCACAATATTGATATCGGCCCGCATGCCTGCCGCGATCCGTCCGCGATCATAGAGGCCAATCGCCTCGGCGTTGGCGGAGGTCAATCGTCGTACCATCTCCTCGATGCCGTGCAGTGGTCCCCGTGTACGGTCGCGCGTCCAATGGGTGAGGGTATGGACCATGTCGGTGGCGTCGCACATGATCCCCACATGGGCCCCGCCATCGCCAAGACCGACCAATGTGTTGGGATGCCCGAGCATCTCGTGAACTGACGACATGTCGCCACCGGCGTAATTCGTCATCGGATGATAGAGGATTGCGCGACCGTCTTTTTCCAGCATCAAATCGTAAGCAAGTTCGCCCGGATCTATGCCGCGCCGCCGTGCTTCGGCACCAACGCTGGTGCTTGGGTCAGGCTCGTACTGCGGCGGGTCACCGAAAGGGAATATCCTATCCCAATCCCTTAACCGATTAATTTGAGCTGAGTTTCCATCAGGCGCGGCGAGCAAGCGCGCCCGAAATTCTGGATCACGCAGAATTTCAACCCGTGCGTCCATGTCCAACAACGCCAATTCCCGCCAGCCGGCACGGTCGGAAAATGGGTTTAAAGACAGCTCGAAGCCAAGTAGCACGCTGGTTGGCCGGCCACGGATTTGACCAGTAATATGAAGCCCCTCGGCATTGGCCGCCGCGATCCGGCTAAGCAGATCGCGCCATTGATCGGGATCGGAATCTTTTTGTAATAGCGTCAACGTCAAAGGCCGCCCCGACTTTTTTGCCAGACGGGTGAGCAGGCCGAATTCCTGGTCGATCGCGTCGCCATAATCTCCAACAACCTGGAGCCAGCCGTGCCCCACCTGACCTACAGCCTCGGCGATTTCGGCCAACTCCGCCTCCGCCGCGCCGTAGGAGGGGACCGGTTCCCCCGCCGCCGTTCGGTGCTGCAATAGCCGTGAGGTGGAAAACCCAAACGCCCCCGCTGAAATGCCGTCCGCCGCCAGCCGCGCCATCTCCGCACGATCCTGCGCCGTCGCCTCTTCACGGTTGGCACCGCGCTGCCCCATCACGAAGACCCTAAGAGCCGCATGCGGGACTTGTGTCGCCACATCCACGTCGTAGCGCCGTGCGGCGAGCGTATCGAGATACTCTGGGAAACTGCTCCACGTCCAAGGCAGCCCTGCCGACATCACGACTTCGGGGATGTCTTCCACCCCCTCCATCAGAGAGATCAGCATGTCGCGGTGATCTCTCTGCACCGGCGCAAACCCGACCCCGCAATTGCCCATCAGAACGGTGGTTACACCATTACAAGACGACGGCGTGATCTGGTTGGCCCATGTAACCTGTGCGTCATAGTGTGTATGCACGTCGACGAAACCGGGCATCACCAGTCGGCCGCGTGCGTCGATCTCCTCCGCACCGGTTTCTTTAACTTCACCAACGGCGACGATCCGACCGTTCGAAACCGCGACGTCCGCCGCCACCATGGGACCGCCCGAGCCGTCTACGACGGTGCCGTTGCGGATGATCAAATCCGGTCTATCGCTCATATAACGCTCCCGTTGTAATTTTCTTTTGGAAGCATAGGCCGATAAAGCAGATTTCGTAACACCTTACGCTATCAGAGGATAAGCGGCAGTTGCGGCTTGAGGCCCTGATCCTCGAGAAGTGCCAGGACCGGACATTCGCCAGAGGAGAATGGAATAACAACCAACCGAGCCAATCCAGCGGCTTCTTCAACAAAATCTGCCGAACGGCGATATTGGAAAGCTGTTCGCGCAGCGTAGATTCCCCTCGCTATGACAGATACACTTCAAGCCATGAGACGTCGCTAACCGACGGCAATAGGGTTATTTCGGAAAATCCGCGCCGACTTAATGGGAGGATCCAGATCATGAACAATTGGACCACGGTTATCTTCGCGTCTCTGCTGCTTATCGGATTTGGATTACCGACGGCTACACTTTACGCGCAGACGAACAAGCCAAGCATTTCACCGAAATATCGGCTCTCCACAGCGGAAGTGGCTGCAAGGCCCGACCATAGATACAAGGGCATGTTCAAGGGTGGCATGTGGATGATCGACAGGCGTACAGACGGCACCGGCGTGCACTATTGGAAAGGAAAAAGGGTCGCGACTTCAACATCCATACTCAAAGACGACACGAGGTATACCAAGCGGAGTGATGGACGTGAGGAGACTTGCGCTGAATATCACAATCCCGGCGGCTCGAAAGAGGCCTTGGACGAGTTTATTGCCGTCTGCG
>JABGRG010000100.1 GCA_018648445.1 Rhodospirillales bacterium
CTTGACGGTTTGATCGCCATTGGCGGCGACGGCAGCATGCGTATTCTCAGCCGCCTATGCCAGCAGGGCGACATTCCCTTCGTCGGCATCCCCAAGACAATCGACAACGACGTCGCGTTTACCGAATGGTCGATCGGTTTCATGACTGCGGTCGCCGCCACCACCGATGCGCTGGACCGGCTTCAACCCACGGCCGCCAGCCACCAACGGGTTATGGTGCTGGAGGTTATGGGCCGTGATGCGGGAAACATCGCCATTAACGCAGCCATTGCAGGCGGCGCGGACGTTTGCCTGATTCCCGAAATTCCCTACGATATCGAGAAGGTGGCAAGCCACATCACCGAATTGAACGAACGCGGACGCAACCACGCGCTGGTCGTTTGCGCCGAGGCCGTGAAGTCGAAAAACGGCGATGCGCAGTGGGAAACGCATGTCGACGGCGAAGTGCGCTATGGCGGAATCGGAAACATGATCGGCGATCAAATTCAGAAGCTGACCGAAGCCGAAACCCGCGTGACCGTACTCGGCCATGTGGCCCGTGGCGGAATTCCGGTGGCCATGGACCGAATGATCGCTTCGGCCTATGGCGTGCATGCTGTCGATCTGGTGGCGCAGAATAGGTATGATCGACTGGTCGTCTGGCAGCACCGCGAAGTGGTCGACGTGCCGATCGAGGATGTCATTACGCGCTATCGCGACGTCAACATCCACGGGACGACGGTGCGGACCGCCCGCGGCCTGGGAATATGCCTGGGCGACTGACGGTTGCCGGTTAATTCGTCCTGAGCGGAAATTTGCAGGCGTCATCGCTGGCAATTCGACCGCAGTTGCCATACTATGATGACAATCTGGCGAACGACTTGAGGAGACCTTTTAAAATGAGTCAGGGTGAGTTGATTGACGCGCTAAAAACCAAGCATCAGGCACTGGAAGCGGAAATCGAAAAAGAAAATAGCCGTCCCAGTCCCGACGACATACTTATCGCCAGTTTGAAGAAACAAAAACTGAAAATTAAAGACGAGATCGCCGGTCTCAGTCGCCAGTAGCGGCAGGCGAGGCCAAGGCGGCGCACTAAAGACGCGCTCCTCGCTATGGCAGAGGAGCGCGCGTGCGCGCCGCTATCAGAAATTCCCTTTAAGACGGGTCCGACGGGTTTTCTGCGGGCCCTTTTGACGGTTCCTCTGGCAGGTCCGCAGCCGGAGTTTCCACCGGAGTTTCCACCGGAGTTTCCACCGGAGTTTCCACCGGAGTTTCCACCGGGGCCTCCTCCGAGGTCTCTAACGGGGCCTCTGCCGGGGTCTCCGTTTCTGCGGGGCCTTCTGCGGCTTTCATCTTGGCCGCCTTGTTCTTGGCGATGACGACCACCCTTTCCAGATCCTGTGCCGTGCACAGCCCCAGATTTACCGGGTTCTGGGGTTTGATCTGCTGGGAATTCCAGTGGGTTTTATCGCGCACGGAATTAATGGTCGGTTTGGTTGTCCCAATGAGGCGCGAAATTTGCGCGTCGCTGAGTTCCGGGCAGCTCTTCAGCAACCAGGCGATGGCGTCGGGGCGATCCTGGCGCTTGGAAACCGGGGTATAGCGTGCTCCGCGCGGCTTGGCGCGTGGCTGCGGGATTTTTGACTTGGCCTTGACCAACCGGTTGTCGGGGCTTCCCGAGCAGCGGTCAATCTCTTCCTGGGTCAGCGCGCCGTTGGTAATCGGGTCCAGACCCTGAATCCCCATGCCGACTTCACCGTCAGCGATCGCCTGAACCTCGAGGGGATGAAGATTGCAGAACTCGGCAATCTGATCAAAGGTCAAAGCCGTATTCTCCACCAACCATACGGCGGTGGCTTTCGGCATCAGTGGTTGAGCCATTCCCAATCGTCCCGTCATTCAAAAGTGGTTTAGCGACCGAATTCCCAGCCACCCGTCTCTACGGCTCTTATTACTCCGGGAAATGCGGATGGTCAAACGCAGTTCACTCAAAATGACGCCGCACCTTGGTTTGGCACCGAATGTTGGGTAAAATCGGCTGGTGAATGCCCGGGAGGAAACATGGATACCGACGATCTGGAGCCGTTGCGCGAAGAACTCAAGCCGAAAAATCTTGAGGAAATGTCAATCGAGGCTTTGGGCGAGTACATCGCCGAACTGGAAACCGAAATTTTGCGCGTTCGTCAATCGATCGCCGAAAAGGAATCGGCACATGACCATGCCGATTCTTTCTTTGGCAAAAAGTGAAGCGGGTTATTTCGCGCCCGTGGCGTTAACGCTACGTTAACCATGATCAGGTAAATTGAAACATGGATGAGCAGGGGTTGTTTCAATTTTCCCCTTGCTTAAGCCAGAATCTCTTCAAGCCTCCCTGTTAAACTCGGCCGTCTAAAAAGACGGCCTCCTTTTTTGCGGAACCGCGTTATCAGTTCTTGACCCGGCACAATCAGGATGGGTATCATCCCCGCCAAGAAAAGTCTGTTGGGCGAGTTTAACAGGGATCAGGCTTTCTTTTGAGGGGCCGCCATTGGCGGCCCCTTTTTTCGTGTGTCCTCGTTTTTGCGCGTGTTAAGCAGCTTTGGTCTTCGCGGCCTCGAGCACTTTGGCGCCCGTGCCGATGGTGATTTTGCGCGGTTTCATTTCTTCGGGGACCTCGCGGACCAGATCGATCTGAAGAATGCCGTTTTCCAAGCCCGCGCCCACCACTTTGATGTGATCGGCCAATTGGAAATTGCGCTCGAAGGAGCGGCCGGCGATGCCGCGGTGAAGGTAGACAACATCGCCCTCGTCGCGCTGCGAATTGCCCGAAACGCTCAACGTGTTCTCCTTGACGGTGATGTCGAGGTCCTCGTTGGCGAAACCAGCGACCGCCATGGTGATTCGATACGAATCTTCATCCACGGATTCGATGTTGTACGGGGGGTAGGAAGGTTTGGCCACGTCAACCCGTTGCGCGGAATCGAGCATCCGCTGCATCCTGTCGAAGCCAACCGTTGAATGGAAAAGGGGCGAAAAGTCGAGCGTACGCATAGCGATATCCTCCTTTGCGAAGCAATACGCGAGAGTGGAACCCGCCTGAACGCACAACGCGTTCGTCACATGGCCGAATTCCGGTTCAAATTGGCGGGACCCTCAAAGGCATCCAGCGCCGTGACTGAGATGGGGTGAATGAATTTCGCTGTCAAGCCGGGACGAAAAAAATTGCCGCAATAGGCTTACGAGGCTGTTCGCTGCGCCTTGACCGGCTTGACGGCGTCGGTAGTGAAGGCGACCTTGAAAAGCGTTATGGGATCGGTGAACCCCTTCATGACGAATGGACCGTAGGGTTCAAGCCGGGCAAGATCATCTGTCTTGCCGAGCGCTGCGCGGATAGCCGCAGAAACGAGAATTTCGCCGCCCTTCGCGATGGCAACAATACGCGCCGCCAGTTGGACGGTGACGCCGAAAAGGTCATTGCCCTCAACGATCGGTTCACCGCAATTGATGCCGACATTGGCGCTGAGAGGAAGCTCCAGGTTTTTCTTCGAATGTTCGCGCAGGCCGTCTCGGATGGCGAATGCGGCGCGAAGCGCATTTTCCGGGTTCATGAAAGCGGCCATGATTCCCGATTGAAGCTGCTTGATTTGTTTGCCCCCGTATTCCATCAGGGCGCGGGCCGCGATGGTGGTGTGTATCCGCAGAGCTTCACGGGCCGTTTCATCACCCCTTTCGGCGAGCAGATCGTCAAATCCCGCGATGGAGGTGAACATTACAGTCACCGACAGCTTTTCCTCTGGAGGTGTCGCGGGTTTGATCCAGGTCCCGATGGAGGTGTGCAAGCGCAAGGCCGAGTCCGCTTTTTGCGCCAGTTCGGCGAAGATCGCCTCGCGGCCGCTCGCGAACATGTCCATATAACGCGGATCGGAAATCAAATATTCCACATAGGCGCCGGAAAAACCGTCTGCCTGTTCCGCAGGGACGCCCAACGCTCGAACCGCGCCGCTCATAACCTTCTGTGCCGCCTCGGGGGGAATGCCACGCTCCTGGCATAAGGCTTCGGTTACCCCGGCCGCGAACAGGTTGATGCCGAACTTGATGTAAGGGTCGCGCAAGTCGTAAGCGCCGCGAACCGGGCCAACGGCCTTACGAAGATAGGTGATGATTATACGAAGTTGTTTGTTGGCGTCCTTGGGAAGTGAGATGCCGCCCTTTTTGCGCCTCAGCGGGGCGGTTACCCGCTTCGCTAAGCCAATTTCCGGATCGGCACCGGACGGCGCGTCCTCCGCTTGGTCCGTCCCCGACAAATGTTTCCGCAAACGCCGCCAGGCCGTGGCCGCCGACCCGGTTTTCGGCGAAATCACAACCGCCAGGGCGAACGCGATGGCCAGAGATGCAGCGCACAAAAGGGTGAGTATGGCGACGAAGCGACCGCTTTGCGCCGTCGACACCTCCGCAGATTCCGTCTCCCCGAAAATGTAGGCGAGTAGGCCGGTTAAAAGCACAGCCAGGATAAAGGCGAAGAAGGTTCCGGAAAGCGCCTTTCCCACCGCGCCCGCGGGCAACTGGTCGTCTTTTGGCGAGTAAGTCAGGGTGGTCTGCGCATCCCGATAGGTTCTGATCGCGGAGACATATTCGCTGCGTGATACGCCGGTGCCCGTTTCCAGAGAACGCCCAATATTCCGGCGGCCCCGTCGGCTTTTATATACAACGTGCTCTTCCGCGATGTCGGCGTAGTCGTCGTAGACATCCTTGACGACCTTGACCCCCGTAACGCTGGGGTTGCGGTCCATTTTCTTGCCCAGCCGAACGGCCGCCACGCGATCGTCGGGGCCGAACCGCGCATAAATCTCCCAACGCGAATGGCGCAGGACATAGACCTGGAAGGTGACACTAATATGCGATTCGGCCATTCCGTCTCCGCACGCGCAGCGACCGTCGAGGCAAGCGAATACCGCTCCTCCTTAGGGTACACGCTAACCCTTGTTTCCTAAAGAAAGATTACCCCGGTGCGGGGGCGAAGCGCAGTGACGAAAGGCACTTCGAAAAAGGTGGACGTGAATTGCGCACGCAAAAAGGGCGCCGCCAACGTTCCAGCGCCCTTGAAAACACTCGCGATCAGACCTTGCTTTAAATGCCGAGGTCTTTGAACCGCTTGTTGAACTTGGCCAACTGACCGCCGCTATCAACCAGACGATGCACGCCGGTCCACGCCGGATGGGTCTTGGGATCGATATCCAGCTTCAGGACGTCGCCTTCCTTGCCCCACGTCGAACGGGTCGTGTAGGTGCTGCCGTCGGTCATCTGGACGGTAATATCATGGTAGTCAGGATGGATGTCTTTTTTCATAACTTAACTCCGCTTCAAGCGGCGCACTATATAGCCAAGCCTTGGCTTCGGATCAAGTGCGCTTTCAGTTGTTTTGCCAATGAATTTCGCAAAATCGAATAATTCTTCACTATTCGCCCTCTTTTTGCCGTTTTGAAGCGAACCGCGTCGCCTGAAGGGCCAGAAAAAACACCGTCAGCATAATGGCCGCCGACACGAAATAGGGGGCATGGCGCCCTAACGTGGAAAACAGTACTCCGGCGAAGGCCGGACCAACGACTCGGGCGAAAATAGATGCGGAACGCGATACGCCGAGCGTGCCGCCGCGACCTTCGGGTTCGGCCTCGAGTGAAATCAGGCTGTTCAACGCCGGGGTGATCACGCTGAAACCGTATGCGAGACCGGCCATAACCAAAAGCAGCACCGGCGGGGTTTGCGCGAACGGAAGAAAAAAGAACGATATGCTCAGTACCAATGCACCCTGAACAACGAGAGCCCGCTCGCCGAACCATCGAGTCAGCCTGCCGATCATTCCGCCTTGAATAAGGATGCTGAGAAGCCCGACAAACGCCAAAACGAAGCCGATATGGCGTGGCCCCCAACCGAACCCGCGTTCGGCCCACATGGCGAAGGTCGTTTCCATTCCGGCCATGACGAAAGTGGCCAGAAACATCAACCCGATCCAGTAGGTCAGGTTGCGGTTTCGACTGGCCTCCGCCAATTGCGCCATCATCGATTTTTTGGGCCGGGCGGCGACCCGGGCGCGAATTTCATCCGACAGCGATTCCTTGAGGATGGCGATGGCCAGACACAGGGAAACGAAGGAAAGGCCGGCGGCGGCGAACGCGGGCGTCTGATAATCGGCGTTCAAGGCGTCCGGCCCGGCGAGAATGCCGCCGATTGCGGGTCCGACGAAGAACCCCAGGCCATAACCGGCCCCGATCATTCCCATGCCGCGTGCTCTGTTTTCGGGCGTGGTCGAATCCGCAACATAGGCGAAGGCGGCGGAGATGTTTCCGGCCATAAAGCCACCGAGCGCGCGCGTGGCGAACAGCATCCACAGGGTATCGGCAAAGCCCAGCCATACGTACGAGACAACCGCGCCTGCGAGGCTTGCGATCAGCACCGGGCGTCGACCTATGCGATCACTCAGACCACCCCACCAGGTCGCCGAAAAAAGCTGCGCCAGAGAATATGTGGCAAGGACGAGGGTAACGACATAGGGCGCGGCATCGAAATGCTCGGCATAAAACGGCAGCAGCGGAATGATAATTCCGAACCCGAGCAAATCAATGAAGACAATCAAAAACAGGATGAACATGTTTGCTTGGGCTCTTGCGAATTCTGAAAGGCCGGTGGAATTAGAGTGTGGTGATGACCGGCTGAAATTTCTACCGTTGGGTGAGCTTGAATTCGATGCGGCGATTGCGCCGATAGGCGTCCTCGTTGTCTTGCGGATCGATAGGCTGGAATTCACCGAACCCGGTCGCCGCCAGATTGCCGGTCGCGATGCCTTGTTCGATCATGAACTTGACCACGGATATGGCCCGCGCCGTCGACAATTCCCAGTTGGACGGAAACTGTGCCGTGCGAATGGGCCGTTTGTCGGTGTGGCCGTCGATGCGCAGAACCCAATCAATGTCCGAAGGAATCCGCGCGGCAAGATCAAGAAGCGTTTGCGCAAGTTGCTTCAGCTGGGCCGTTCCGGCATTTTGCAACTCAGCTGAACCGCTGGCGAACAGAACTTCCGACTGGAAGACGAAACGGTCGCCGACAATGCGCACACCCTTTTTCTTGCCCAGCAATTCACGCAAGCGGCCAAAGAATTCGGAACGGTAGCGCGAAAGCTCCTGCACCTTTGAAGCGAGCGCCGCGTTCAGCCGTTTGCCCATGGCCGCAATCTGCACCTTTTGCTTGACGGCGAGCAGTTCGGAAGCATCCAGCGCCCGTGCGATCCCGGCGACCTGTTCACGCAAAGCCCGCATCTGGCGATTGAGAAGGGCGACCTGAGCGCGTGCCGAGTCCGAAAGATCTTTTTCCGCCAGCAGCGCCTTGCGCTCTTCATCAAGCTCGGTCTGCGATTTGTCCAGCTTTCCCGACAGGCCGGCGATTTCGGTTTGCAGTTCTGCCTTGAGCGCTTCAAGCGCTTCGACCTGGTGGGCGAGAGTGGCCAGTTTATTGACCTGCACGGCGATTGCGGCCTTGTCGGCCATGATTGTTTTGAAGGCTTCTTCCAGTTCGCGGTTAAGGCGCGTTGCCTCTTCTTCGGCGCTCTCGGCGCGAAAACTGATGCTCTCCAACGCGCTTTGCAGGTCGTCGCGCTGGGCGACGGAGGCCTGGAGTTCGTCTGACAGCTGCGAGACATTCAGCCGAAGGTCAGCCGTTTCGCCGCGCTCCAGCGCCAGCATGTCGGCAAGTTCGCTGACTTGCCCCTGCAGTTTCTCAAGCGCTTCGTCGCGGCCCGACAGCGCCTCGTTCAGAAAGAACTGGGCCAGCACGAATACCATCAACAGGAAGATGACGACCATCAGCAGAGCTGCCAGCCCATCCACGAATCCCGGCCAGATGTTCTGGCTGCGGTCGAAACGGCGAGATAAGGCGGCCATTGTTGGGTTAGCGCTGCGACAGGTCGGACGCGGCCGATGCGGCGGCAACCGTCCGTGCCAGCAGTTTGATTTCACTGCGCAGCTGCTGGATGATTTCTTCGCGTCCCGCGCCAAGCTCCTCAAGCAGACGCGCGACGTAGACATCCAGATTGCGGATATGGGCGCGGGTCGACTCGTCCATCCCGTCGTTCCGTCCGCCGGCCCCTTCTGCCAGCCGCAGCAGGATGGGTTTCATTTCCATCTGGCTTTCCGCCAGCTTCATCATCAGCGTCTGCTCGGTGCGCATATGATCGGAAAGCGTGCCCAGCTTTTCCATCAGGGTTGTCAAATTGGTGTTGGCGAAGTTGCGTTCGTCCTCGCCGCGGGCCAGCGTGCGCTGGAGGTTTTCCAGGCTTTCCGCCGTTTGTTCGAGAAGCGCCTGCACATACGCCGGTACCGAATGATCGCCATCGCCGGGAAGCGCGCCCGAGGACAGCCGCGTCAGGCTGGAAAGCCATTCTTCCAGATCGTTGAAGAAACGGTTCTGGGCCTGACCCGCCTGAAGGTCCAGAAAGCCGAGAACCAGCGATCCGGCCAGACCGAAGAGCGACGAACTGAATGCCGTTCCCATGCCCGACAACGGGGCCTCCAGACCACGCTTCAAATCGTCGAACACGCCTGCCAGATTGCCGCCTGCGGCGGACAGCCCACCAATGACGTCGCTGATGGACGCGATTGTCTCAAGAAGGCCCCAAAACGTCCCCAGAAGGCCCAAGAAAATGAGAAGACCGACGGTGTAACGCGAAATATCGCGGCTTTCATCCAAACGCGAGGCGATACCGTCCAGAAGCGAGCGCATGGCCAGGGCCGAAAGGCTGAGCTTGTCACTGCGCTCGCCCAGCATGGTCGCCATGGGGGCCAGCAGTTTCGGATCCTTGGTTTGGGAATGACCCTTGATGTCACCACGGAAACTGTCGATCCACGCGACCTCGGGATAAAGCCTGACCACCTGACGGAAGTTATAGATGATGCCCAGAAGCAACACGCCCAGGATCAGCCCGTTGAGCGGCGCGTTGGCCATAAAGGCGGTTTGCAGGGGGCCGAAAAGAACCCCACAAACGACGATTACCGCCAAAAGAAAGAGGCTCATGCGGGTCAGAAATAGGCGAGGCCGGTTCATGGCAGGGCGGCTTTCAAGAAACTAGAATTCACTCGTTTGTCATCGTTCAACAACATTGATGTCGACCCGGTTGACCGGTTTTTCGTCCGTCCGGTCGCCGAGCGCGCGGACATCGATTCGCGTGCTGCGAAGCCCGCTTTCGATCAGGAAAGATCGAACCGACAGCGCGCGGGACAACGAAAGGCGGCGCGCCTTGCTTGACGACAACGATTCGCCTCCTGCGTAGGCGAGAAGCTGCAGCCGCAAGTTCGAATCATCAATTACATTGTCCACAAGTCCCTTAAGAATGTCCCGGGACGCTGTAGGAAGTTTGGATACGCCTGCATCGAAGATGATTTTCGTTGCGGTGCCGACTTCGGCCTTGCTTCCGTCGGCCTTCTTTTCCGCAGCCGGAGTCAAGGCCGCGACTTTCGCGGGCTCCGGCGCGGGTTTGGCGGCCTCTGGCGGTGGTGGGGGAGCCGGCGGGGCGACCGCAGGCTCGGGCGGCGGGGCATCTGCCTGCTTGGCGGCCATCTGCGGAACTGCCGGTTTTGCCGGTTTCACAGGCTCAGGCTTGGCCGGAGGGGCCGCCGCGGGCTTTGCCATGGGCTTCACAGCAGGTTTTTCGGGCGTAGCCGATTTCTCGGGCGAGGGCTCCGGAAGGGTTTTTCCGGGAATGTCCATGTTCGACACGGGAGGCGTGGCCGGGGGAACGACGGCGTTGGTGGTTGGAGCCCGCAAAACGACGCGGTTCTTATCAGTCGCCGGAATTGGCGCTCCGCCACCTTTGGGCGTCACGTGCAATCTGGAAACCGGCGAGGCCGGTCCCGGAATGACCAGGGTTCCGGAATAACCGGCACCGGGCGCGAACGATTTTGACGCAGCCGCGGAACTGCTTGCGTCAAGGACGCTCAAATCAACGGTTACATAGGGATTATCGCTGGCGTAGCCCCCGGATGATTGCGCAACGGCGTCGGACACCGACAAGGTTTGCGCACCCAGAAACACGGAAAATACGGCGAATGGCCCCCAACCGAAAATAGGCGGGATGGCACGATGGAAAATGGGTCTTTTGTTCATGGCGCTACTGTTTCCCCCAGACGAACGGGCAGCCCAAATGCGATCCAACAGCAATTCCCCTCACTGTTCGATCAAAATATGCGCGTTCACCATAGCCAACGGCCACGCGCCGCACAACCGGTTCGTTTTGTTGAGAGACGTTTGAGTTTGGCGAAAATCAATCCCGCGCTTTGGTCGATTTGCGCAGGATGTCGCCAAGCGGCCCGTGCATATCGGGCGTTGCGGCAAGTACGTTGTTTTTGGTCAGGAATTTCCGGCCGCCGTCAATTTCGGTCACGAACCCACCGGCCTCGCGCACCAGAACCGCCCCGGCGGCGATATCCCAAATGCTGATACCGGTTTCCCAATATCCTTCAAAGCGCCCGGCGGCGACATAGGCCATGTCCAGCGCTGCCGCGCCAAACCGGCGCACGCCCGCGCATTCGCCCATAACGGCCGCCAGTTGACGGCCAAACGGTTCGTGATTTTCGGTTCCCTTGAAGGGAATGCCGGTGGCGAACAGGGAATCGTCCAGACTTGATCTTGCGGAAACCCGCAGCCGCTTTCCGTTCAAATGCGCGCCCTGGCCTTTTTCGGCCCAGAACATCTGGTCGCCGACGGGTTCATAGACAACGCCTGCCAGAATGTCGCGGTCGCGCTCAAGGGCGATGGAAATGGCGAAATGCGGAATGCCGTGCAGGAAATTGGTGGTTCCGTCCAGCGGGTCGATAATCCACCGGTTGGAATTATCCTTCCCTTCGACGACCCCCGATTCTTCCATGACGAAGCCGAAATCGGGGCGCGCCCGGTGCAACTCGGCATACAGGGTTTGTTCGGCCTTTTTGTCGGCGGTGGATACGAAGTCGGCGGGACCTTTGCGCGAAACCTGAAGGTTTTCGACTTCGCCGAAGTCGCGAACCAGGTTGCGCGCCGCTTTCTGGGCGGCGGCGACCATGACGTTTATCAAAGCGGAACGAACAGCCATCTTTTTTGATTAATCCTTTGCGCGTTCCACGTAGGTGCGGTCCTGCGTGTTGACGACGATACGGGTCCCCGCTTCGATGTGCGGCGGCACCAGAACGCGTACGCCGTTATCGAGAACCGCCGGTTTGTAAGACGAAGACGCCGTTTGTCCCTTGACCACGGCATCGGCCTCGACCACTTCGAACACGGCATGATCGGGCAGCGCCACGCCCAGAGGCTCGCCTTCGTAAGATTCGATCATGACTCCCATGCCTTCCTGCAGGAACGGGATCTGTTCTTCGCCCACATCCTCGCCGGCGATGGAAATCTGATCATACGTCTCGTCGTCCATGAACGTGTACATGTCGTCGGCGGCGAACAGGAATTGGAATTTTTTTTGCTCCAGACGCACCCGCTCGACGGATTCCGATGAACGGAAGCGTTCGTTCAGCTTGGATCCGATGCGGATATCCTTGAGTTCTACCTGAAGATAGGCGCCGCCCTTGCCGGGCTGGGTGTGTTGGATTTTCACGGCCCGCCACAGGCGGCCCTGATGTTCGATAACCATTCCTGGACGGATGGTGTTTCCATTAATTTTCATGGTTCTAACCGTACGTTTGGGTGACGGGATTAAATTGCGGCGCGGAACCTACCAGCTTGCGGGATCGGACGCAACGCCAAGGGTTATTCCGCTCCAGCGATTCTGCGGTTAAATGCCGCGACCGCGTCCGCCGGGCCGTCAGTGTGGTTCCAGATGCCGCCGACGATGGCCAGGAAGTCGGCTCCGGCTTGGATTAGCGGCAGGCAGTTGTCGATGGTGATGCCGCCGATGGCGACGCAGGGGACGGTGGTTATTTCGCTCCACCATTCGAGGATTTCAGGCGACGCCTGGGCTTTGGGGTTCTTGGTTTCGGTCGGATAGAACGCGCCGAAGGCCACGTAGTCGGCGTCCTTTTCGCCCGCTTCCATGGCCAGATGGCGCGAATCGTGGCAGGTGACGCCGACGATGGCGTTCGGGCCGACAGCGGCGCGCGCTTGCTGATAGGACGCATCTTCCTGCCCCACATGAACGCCGTCGCAGCCCATTTCGGCAGCCAGATCGGGGCGGTCGTTCATCAGCACGGCGACATCGCGTGACTGGGCGATGGGAAGAATGGCTTCGGTGGCACGGCGGATTTCATCGTCGTCGATGTCTTTGAGGCGAATTTGCAGGCAGGCCACGTCGCCGCCATCCAGGGCTGAGGCGAGCGTAGTGGAAAACGGCGCAATTTCAATGCGCGGCGGCGTAATCAGATACAGGCGGCAGTTTTGTGTGCTCATGGTTTTTATCCGTACCACAAAAAAACCAAGGGCGGGACCCGAAAGCCCCGCCCAAAGTCGGATCGTCTTGACCGCGTTTGCCTTATTTGGCGTTGGCCATGGCAACCGTGGTGTCGGGCATACGGTTGGAGAAGCCCCATTCGTTGTCGTACCAGGAGACGACGCGTACGAGGTTGCCGTCGACGACCTGGGTCTGGGTCAGATCGAAGATCGAGCTGTGCGGGTTGTGGTTGAAGTCAATGGAAACCAGCGGCGCGTCAATGGCGAGCATAACGCCCTTGAGGTTGGTCGCTGCGGCTTGCGAAATGGCGGCGTTGATTTCTTCCTTCGTCGTGCTCTTCTTGGCGATGAAGGTCAGATCGACGACCGAGACGTTCGGGGTCGGCACACGGATGGCCGAGCCGTCCAGCTTGCCAGCCAGTTCGGGAAGAACCAGGCCGACGGCGCGCGCGGCACCGGTCGAGGTCGGGATCATGGAAAGCGCACCGGCACGGGCCCGGCGCAGATCGCCGTGCAGGGTGTCCAGAACCGGCTGATCGCCCGTGTAGGCATGGATCGTGGTCATGTAACCCTTTTCGATGCCGACGAGGTTGTTGATGACATAGGCCATCGGGGCCAGGCAGTTGGTCGTGCAAGAAGCGTTGGAGACGACCGTGTCGGAGGCTTTCAGCACGTCGTGGTTGACGCCGTAAACGACGGTCGCGTCGGCGCCGGCGGACGGAGCCGAAACCAGAACCTTCTTCGCGCCGGCTTCAAGATGGACCGTCGCTTTTTCCTTGGCGGTGAAGATACCGGTGCATTCCCAGACGATATCAACGCCCAGATCTTTCCATGGCAGCTTGGTCGGGTCGCGTTCGGCGGTGACCTGGATCGGGCCGCGGCCAACGTTCATTTTGTCGCCTTCGACCGTTACGTCGGGGCCAAAAACGCCATGGACCGAATCGTACTTGAGAAGATGAGCATTGGCTTCAACCGAACCCAAATCGTTGACGCCAACGATTTCGACGTCGTCACGGCCCTGTTCAATAAGGGCGCGCATGGTCAAACGTCCGATGCGGCCAAAGCCGTTAATTGCAACACGTACTGCCATTATATTCTCCATTTTTCTTAGACGGTTTAAGCACCAATCCGGGACCGAAACGCCATGGGAAGGCGCAACGCCCTTCCGGCGACTTCAATCGATCAATGCCCTTGGGGCTATCGCTGCAAGAATTTTCGGCGCGCAACATCAACCTATTGCCCGCCTCAGTCAATGGCTTTTTTTAGCACCAATCGGCGGTTGACGTTGTTGCGGGGCGGCGCCTATTCTTTCTCTCGGCCACTAGGGAATCACACCCCGTGAACAACACCACCATACCCACGCCGTCGCGCATCGATAAAGCGCGTGATCGACTGGAAAACGCTGTCGCGAAAGTTGAGGCCGCACTGGAAGAACGTGCGGCGTCTCCGACTACAGATATTGGTGCCGAGGAAACGCGCGCCGAGAACGAAGAGTTGAGGGCGGCGAACCTGAAGGTGTCGCAACGGCTGGACGACGTTATCGACCGCTTGAAAACCGTTTTGGAGGAATAGGCCCTTGGCGCAGGTTTCACTCACCATCAACGAGCGCCGCTATCAGATCGCTTGTGAAGACGGGCAGGAAGCCCACCTGTCACGCCTTGCGGCTTATGTGGACCGGCGTATCGGTGAATTGGTCGCCTCGGTCGGTCAGGTCGGGGATGCGCAGCTTTTGGTCATGGTCAGTCTTTTGATCGCTGACGAGTTGTCCGACGCTTACGGCGAAAGCGAAACATTGCGTGCGGCGGATCAGGGTGCTGCGGCGCGCTTTGAGGCCGAGGAAACCCTTGGCTCGGGCATGGACGCCCTGGCAAATCGTATCGAGGATGTTGCGGCCAAGCTGAAAGAAGCCTAAATACCCTGTTGGGCGGATGCTGCGTGGTGCGTCAGGTCACTTAATCCCTGGGGCTACTTCGATTCTCTAGGGAGCTGTCCCTGCCAGACTCGTGGGTTTGGTATACGGTGCCCACCTGCGTTAGCAGGCCACAGAGGATTTCATCGACCAACGGCCGACGCGGCTCCGTCTTTATTTCAATCGGTTTTCCCCCATGCCTTTTGCCAGAGAAAAAGCGCGTCTCCGAAAAGCCATGCGGGTTCGCCGGGCAGCGTTCGTGGGCGGGCGGGATGATGCCGAACGGATTGTGGCCAATTTCATAGCCGTGGCGGAAACTCTGGGTATATCGCGGGAAACGGTGGTTGCAGGTTATTGGCCCATTGGCGGCGAGGCCGATGTGCGACCGCTCTTGGCGAAATTGTCGGATATGGGGGCAACATGCGTGCTGCCGGTCATCGAGGGGAGCGCTCAGGCGCTGCGTTTTCGTGAATGGCGACCGGGCGATCAACTG
>JABGRG010000101.1 GCA_018648445.1 Rhodospirillales bacterium
TCGGGAGGGCCGGTAAAGCGATCTCAGTGATTCCGAATAAGGGAGACATGCTCTAAGCAACCTTCCCACTCAACAAAATACCCAGCCACTTCGCCGATCCCGCGCGATCGAAGGGTTCGGGCGGCCGCCGCAGGGACTCGCCACGGTCAATTCGACGTATGGCTGCGTCACTCAACGGCTTGCACGAATTCGCGACATCGATCATTTCGTCCATCTTGCCATTGCAATGAAGGGCGATGTCACACCCGGCAGCCAACGCGGCAGCCGCGCGCTCGCCGACCGACCCCTTAAGCGCGTTCATGGAAAGGTCATCGGTGACGAGAACCCCGTCAAAGCCGATATGCCCACGAATCACTGTCTCCACCACCTTCGCCGAGGCCGTGGCCGGAGAGTTTTCGTCAATGGCTTCCAGCAGAATATGTCCGGTCATCCCCCAGGGTAAATCCCGCAGCGCGCGGAACGGCGCGAAATCAATGGCCACGAGTTCGTCCCAGGACGCCGCCACCGCAGGCAGGTCGTGATGGCTGTCCACGAAGGCCCGCCCGTGACCCGGCATGTGCTTGATAACCGGCAGGACGCCGCCTTGCAGCATCCCCTGCGCGATGGCCGCGCCCAGCGCGATAACGGTTTCAACATCGGTCGAGCAGGCCCGGTCCCCGACCACATCGCTGGTTCCCGGCTGCGGAACATCAAGAACGGGAACACAATTGACTGAAATGCCCAGATCAAAAAGATCGGCGGCGATCAATCTGGCGCTCAGAAAAGCCGCATCAATGGCATTCGCAAGAGAGCTGCGGGCGATTTCGCCAAACCTTCCGGGCGCGGGCGCAGCGCGCCAATGAGGCGGCTTTAACCTTGTGACGCGCCCACCCTCCTGATCAATCATCACCGGGACGTCCTCGCGCCCAACGGCATCGCGAAGATCCCTGACAAGTGAACGGACCTGACCGGGGCTCTCGCAATTGCGCGCAAACAGGATAAAACCGACGGGGTCGGCGTCGCGAAAGAAGGCTTGTTCATCCGTCCCCAACACCGGGCCGGAACAGCCGAATACGGCGGCCAGATGCGAAGAATTCGCCAAATCAACCACCCGGCCTGATGACGAGACAGCCGACCTTGCGTTCGGTCAATTGTTTGCAAAGTGCGCGGGCGGCCTCTTCGCCGCCCAATGGTCCGGCACGCAGGCGATAATACACGCCCTTCGCCGCGCCCAGATCGGCGCGCATGATATCAAGCGAAAGCGCCCCCAAAAGGTCCGGATGCTTGCGCCGCAGCCGTTTCCATTCGCCGTCGATCTTCGCCTGATCGCGAACGGCAGCCAGTTGCACCATGAAAACACCGGAGGTTTTCGTCGGGGCTGAGGGGACCGTCGGGGTTGCCGCAGCAACCTTTTTCGGTGGCGTCAGTGTTTCCACCGGCTTCGGTTTCACCTCGGGCTTTTTGGGTTCCGGCGGCGGCGGCGGCGGACGCATGGCGTTCATGACTTCGGCAACGCTCGGTGTCGGCTTTTCCTGCGCGACATCGGGAACCGGTGGCGGTGGTGGGGCGGGAGTTTCGGCAACGGGTTCCGGCTTGGCCTTGGCGGGGGGGCTCGCCACCACAGGTTTTTCGGGCGTTTGCGGCTTCGGCGCGGGCAAAGGGGCCGGCGTTTCGGGCGGCGGCAACAAACGTTCGACGACCGAACGTTCGCCGTTACCCTCGATACGATCGTAGACGAGCTTGTCGCGGTCGGGAACGTCAAGTCCGCCCGGCGTTGCCGGACGCACCTTTATCGGCGCGGTCTCGGCCTTAATCAGCGGGATTTTCTCATCGCCGTCGATAAGCAGTCCGTCCGCTAGGAAATGCCACGCAGCCCCGCCGCTGCCACCAAGCAGAACGATCAGGCCGACGATGATCCACATTCCGCGCCGCGATTTTTTCTGCGGCGCGAGGATCGGCTCGAAATCCGGACCAGGTGCGGTTTCGTCGTCGGAATGCTCAGTCCATTCCTCGGCTGGCGTCATTAACGCATCTCCTCCACCGGCGTTACACCAAATACTTTAAGCCCTGATGCGATGACGAACGCAACCCCTTGAATCATGGCAAGCCGCGCCAGGGTTAATTCTTTTTGCTCGGGAATAAGGAACCGCAGGCTCGCATCCGCGTTTCCCTTGTTCCAAAGGCCATGGAATTGCGACGCCAGATCATACAGATAATAGGCGACCCGATGCGCTTCGTGTGCTTCGGCCGCACTTTCGATGGTGCGCGGCCAGGCGGCCATATTGCGGATCAGCGCCAACTCGTCCACGTCGGTCAAACCGTCCAAATTCGCTTTCGCCAGCGCTTCAGGCGCAATTGCGCCCGCATCCAAAAGTTCCTGCGCCTTTCGCATGACGGATCGAATTCGCGCGTGTGCGTATTGCACGTAGAAAACCGGATTTTCACGCGACTGTTCGGTCACTTTCTTCATGTCGAAATCCAGATGCGCATCGTTTTTGCGGGTCAGCATGATAAAGCGAACAACGTCCTTGCCGACCTCATCGACCACATCGCGCAGGGTCACAAATTTCCCTGACCTTTTCGACATCTTTACGGGCTTGCCATCGTCCATGAGGTTGACCATCTGGCACAACTTGACGTCCAGTTCCCCCTCGCCCGCCGTCACCGCCTTGACCGCCGCCTGCATGCGCTTGACGTATCCGCCGTGATCGGCGCCCCAGACGTTGATCATGCTGGAAAAACCGCGCCGGTACTTATCCAAGTGGTTGGCGACATCGGTCGCGAAATAGGTCCAGGAGCCGTCCGATTTCTTGAGCGGCCGGTCCACATCGTCACCGAATTCCGAGGCTTTAAACAAAAGTTGCGGACGGGGCTCCCAATCATCCAGCTTCTTGCCCTTGGGTGGCTCCAACACGCCTGTGTAACTCAGGTCGCGTTCGGCAAACAGGTTCAACGCTTCATCGACGCCGCCACGCTCGACCAGTTCACGCTCCGAGGTAAAGACCTTTTGTTCGACGCCCAGAACCGCCAGATCTTCGCGAACCAGATCCATCATGCGCGCGATGGCGACCCGGCGTACCGTCGGCAGCCAATCGTCAACCGAGCGGATCGTCCATTCGCCGTGCACCTCGTCCCGATCGGCCAGCTTGTCGCCGAATTCCTCGATCAGCGCTTTGCCCACGCCTTTCAGGTATTCGCCCCGGTACTGTAATTCTCCGCCGGGGCACAGCTTGGCAAATTCGGTCTCTTCAATCTCGGCCCCAAGCGCGCGCAGATACCGTAAATAGGCCGACCACGCCAAGGCGTCCACCTGCGCGCCCGCGTCGTTCACATAGTATTCGCGCGTAACGTCGAACCCGGCCTTTTCCAGCAAAGACGCCAGCGCGTCGCCGACCACCGCGCCGCGCGCATGACCCACGTGAAGCGGTCCGGTGGGGTTGGCCGAAACGTATTCCACGTTGACCTTCGCACCACCGCCCAGGACTGAATCGCCATACGCCGTTCCGGCTTCGAGAATTTCCGTCAACCGGTCGCGCCAGAAGGCGTCCGCCAGCCGCATGTTGATGAAACCCGGTCCGGCGATCTCGGCACCCTCAACTTCATCGAAGGCCTGCAGGCGGGCGGCCAGCAATTGGGCCAGATCGCGCGGCTTCATCCCGGCGGCTTTGGCCAGAACCATGGCCGCGTTGGTGGTGATATCGCCGTGGCTGGGGTCGCGCGGCGGCTCCACGCCGGCCCGTTCGGTATTCAGTCCCTCGGGCAACTCGCCAGCGGTCGTCATATCGGCCAGAACGTCGGCCAGTTTGCTTCGGAAGTATTGAAAGATATTCATGATGTCCTTGCTTGCACGTCGAAAAGCCGCCGGTGTTCGTCCAGTGCATGGCGATCCGTCATGCCGGCGATGTAATCGGCCACCAGTTGCGCGGTTTCGTGGGAGTTCGGTTCGTGGGCCTTTATGCGCCACTCGGTGGGCAGGCATTCCGGTTCGTTGGTCAGAAGTTCGAACAGATCCCTGACAACACGGCGCGCCTTGCTGGTCATGCGGTTCAATTTGTAGTGCCGGTACATATTTTCGAATAGGAAGGCCTTCAGCGCCTTGTCGTTTTCGGCCATTTCCGCAGAGAAACCCGCCAATGAATGATCCATGCGGCGAACGTCGGCGGCAGAATTGGGCCGGGCGGCTTCGACGCGCCGTTTGGTTTCGTCCAACAGATCGTGAACCATGGCGCCGATCAGGCGGCGAACGGACTCATGGATCATGCGAGATTCATCCAGATCGGGATAGGCCGCTTGAACTTCGGCAAACACCGGGCCGACCAGCGGCACATCGGCCAGATCATCCACGCTGAACAACCCCGCCCGAAGGCCGTCGTCGATATCGTGGTTGTTGTAGGCGATGTCATCGGCGATGGCCGCAATTTGCGCTTCGGCGCTGGCAAAACCGTCGATTTCAAGATCGTGGACAGCAACATATTCGGCGATGGCGCGTGGCACGTCGCCGTTTCCGTTTGGCCCCGTAAGCGGCCCGTTGTGCTTGACCACCCCTTCCAGCGTTTCCCACGTCAGGTTGAGACCTGCGAACTCGGCATAGCGTTCTTCCAGCTTGGTAATCACCCGCAGGGACTGGCCGTTATGATCGAAGCCGCCATGCGGTTCCATGGCCTCCTTCAAGGCATCTTCACCGGCGTGGCCGAAAGGCGGGTGACCCAGATCGTGGGCCAGGGCCAAAGCCTCGGCCAAATCCTCGTTCAGGTTCAGGCTCCGGCAGACCGAACGGGCAATCTGCGAAACTTCCAGACTGTGGGTCAGACGTGTGCGGAAGAAATCGCCTTCATGATTGACGAACACCTGAGTTTTGTACTCCAGCCGCCGAAACGCCGCCGAATGGATAATGCGGTCCCGGTCGCGCTGAAACGGCGTGCGCGTGGCGCTTTCCGGTTCGGCGTGAAGGCGTCCGCGGCTGGCCTCGGGCAGGCAGGCATAACGGGCGAAGTTTTGCGCTGATTTCATGGGGCGCAAGGTACAGGGAGCATTGCCGCGAGGCAACGCCGATATGCGTTTCCTTTGACAATCGCGACATTTCACCTAAATAAAAACCACAACAACCCGATGAGAGAAAAACTTGATGTCCGATACCCTCGTAGCCGCCGCCGAACGCAAGATCGAAATCGCCGACAGCGCGGCCCGGCGCATTGCCGATCTCGTGGCGGCGGAAAGCAATGCCGCGCTGATGCTGCGCGTCGCCGTTTCAGGCGGCGGTTGTTCGGGGTTTCAATACGGCTTTTCCCTGGACGAACAAACCACCGGCGAGGACGTGATCTTCGAAGCGAACGGTGTGCGCGTCGTGATCGATGAAATCTCACTGGATCTGGTCAGTGGCGCACGGCTGGATTTCGTCGACGAAATGATGGGGTCCTTCTTCAAACTGGAAAACCCCAACGCCGCGTCCACATGCGGTTGCGGAAGTTCTTTCTCGATCTAGCGATCAGTCAGCGCATGGCGATGTGGGGCGTGAATTTCAGGCCCGGACAGACGTTGTGAAATCGCGCACCGAATTCGGCAAGCAGGATCGGCGTGGGCTTGGCGTCGTCATACCAGCCGGGGAAGCGCTTTTTCAGCAAGCGCGTGGTCTTGACGTAGCGCTTGACCGCCGGTTCGTTCAGGTTGGGATAGTTGCCCCTGACGGATTCCAGGAACCATCTTGCAAAAAGGTTGGCTTCGTATTCCACGAAGCCGCTGCTGGAGCCCGTACGGTTGGCCTTCCACAAAACGCCTTCCACATGGTCGCTGTTGTGGCCGCACCAGTCATACATGGGCCAGACCCGACCGTCGTCTTCCTGTCGGCCATGGCCGACAAGTTCGTGAACCAGCGTCGCGCCGAGGGAATAAACCGTGTTTTCAAAAACCGGGTCGTCGTCGATGCTGCTTGCCGAAATATTCGCCACGTAATCGTTTTTCCACGCAACAAACGTCGCCGGACCCGATTTTCCGGTGTAGTGGACAATCCGCCGTCCGCCCGGATTTACCTTTTGCATCAGGGCGAAAATCTTTGGCGCACGCTGCTCAATCAGATCAATGGCCGACTTGATCCTGGCGAAGTATTGCCGGTTGGATGGCTTTCCCTTGCCGACCTTGACGCTGCCGATCAAGACGAGGCCCTTGTAGGCCTCTGTCGGAGCATTTTTTCCGTAAAATTCGGGAGCCTGATAGCGCTTCGCCGCAGGAGAAGTCCGCCGGGCCTTCGATCCAGGAACGCCCGCAGCCATGGCAACCTGATCTGCCGCCCCCCATTTATCGGCAGCCGACGCCGGAGCGTCGACAAGACACCAAACCGCCATTGCGGCGACTAGGTATCCGACCACGCTTTTATTTTGCAACCCCAGGTGCATGAAGACGACACTCCGCTAATCTTACGTAATATAACTAGCGGATACGTCTTAACAGTCGGTTAAACGATTGTAATTGCTCCGAGAATCTCCGGCGTCAGGCGAACGTCGGCGGCCTTCGCCAGCGCCCGGTACAAGGCCGTATCGGAACCGAATACGGGGCGGTCGATTTCATCTTCCAGCGCGCTTATGAGCGAGAGCGTTCGCGATCCGGCGCCGCTGATGGCGATGGCCTGGGCAATGGGTGCATCATTTGCGATACGGTGCACGGAGGCGCAAATCTGCTCGGGTGTCGGCGCCCAGTAGTCGCGATTGTCGCCACCGTGGCGCGGCATCAGTCCCTGACCGGCAAGGTTCTGGGCGGCGACCACATTAAGCCCCGACGCCCCGACGAAGCGCGCCCAGCGCCCCATCCAATCATCGGAATAGTAGGTGCAGGCGAGGGCCACCCGCTCCACGCCGAGGGCCGCGAACGCCTCGATGATGGAGATCCCGGCCATCACCGCGGGAACGCCCGCCGCATCGGCCAAACGGTCCCGCCTGCCTTGCGCTTCCGACAACGATTTAAACCCCGCCCAGACAAACGGTGTTCCCGTGTGGGCCACCACGTCGCAGCCCGCATCGCCCAATGCCCGCGCCGCCCGCAATTGTTCGGGCTCCGTCCCGGCGATGCTGTCAATCCGCCAATCGAAATCGGGAAGCGACATCATGCATTGCTGAACGCGCACAGGCTCGGCACACACCGTCGGAAATTCGGCCGGGCTTGGGTCGAACCATCCCGGCGGCGAGATAAAACCAATGGTTTTTTCTTCAAGTTTCACGACCGCCTCTAACCCGTTTTGAAAGGTGTTTAGAAGGTTAATTCGGGCAGGAACAGGGCCACCTGCGGGAACAGAGTCAGAATAACCACCGACAAAAGCAGAATGTTCCAATAGGGGATGGTGGCGACGGCGGCACGGCCGAGACTGACTTCATTGTTGGTCAGCGCCGCTAACACCGACAAATTCAACCCCACCGGCGGTGTGACCTGCCCGATCTCGATCATCACGGTTATGATGACGCCGATCCAGATGGGATCGAACCCGTATCCCGTCAGCAGCGGGAAAACGATGGGCAGGGTCATGATCATCAGCGACAGGCCGTCAAAAATGCACCCGAAAAGCACATAAATAACAACGATCACCGCGAAAATGCCGTACTTTCCGAAGCCGCTGGAAATGGCGGCTTCCAGAATGGCCTGGGGGACACCCAGAATACTGACCGATTGGGCCAGGATCGTCGCACCCAGAACGATGAAACCAATAGAGGCAAACAACAGGGCTGACCGGTAAATGGCGGAGCCAAGTCCTGCAAAGGTAAGGCTGCCCCAGGCAAACGAGATGATAATGGCGACCACGACGCCGACACCGGCGGCTTCGGTCGGCGTCGCCAAGCCGAACATGATGCTGCCCATAATAGCCAGGATCAAAAGCAGGATCGGCCACACCTGAACCATGCCTAGCAAGACCCCGCGGACCGAAATATTTTCGGTGGAGCGCGGAGCAATGTGCGGCGAGCGGATGCACATCACCAGGATGTAAAGCATGAACAGAAAGCTGACCATCAGGCCGGGGATAACACCGGCAACGAACAGACGGCCGATGGATGTTTCCGTTAACGCGCCGAAAATAAGCAAGGAAAGGCTGGGCGGAATCAGCAACCCCAGGGTACCGCCGCCGGCCAGGCTTCCGACCACCGCTTCTTTATCGTACCCGCGGCGAACCATCTCGGGATACGCCACCGAGCCGACCGCCGCCGCCGTTGACAGGCTGGAACCGCTGACCGCGCCGAACAGCGTGCAAACGGCAACGTTCGAGTGCAGCAGTCCGCCGGGAATTTTGGCGAAAACCGGGGTAAAAGCGGAATACGCGCGTTCCGAAACGCCGCTGCGCAGCAATATTTCGCCCAGCAGAATAAACATGGGAACGGCGCTAAGGGTAAACGAATTAAAGACGCTCCAGATGGCATCCACGGCCAGATAAGTGGCGCCGTCGGCGAAAAAGTGCAGGATGGTCAGGCCCGTAAGCCCCAGGGCTGCCCCCAAGGCCACTCCCGTGCTGGCGGTTGCCACCAGCAAGCCTATCAGCGTGCTCCAGAACACGCCTAATCACCCGTATCGGCCGGTTTTTCCGACCCGTTTTCTTCGTTGTCACCAATCCAGCCAAACAATCGTGCGGCGAAGACCACCCCGGTCAGAGAAATCGAAATCGGCAAAACGGCCATGGCGGGGGAAAGCAAAATCCGCGACGTCTCGGTTTTGAGGTTGTGCTTTATCGCAAAATCCAGCCACGGAATAGCGTCTATCACCAACCACGCACAACAAGCGATGCCAACCAATGCGGCAAGGCTGGAAATTACGGCAAAGAGAACGCGGCTGCGCTTTTTTAGGTAGGCCGACAGGATCGTCACCCGAACATGCGTTCCCTGCAGCGTCACCATCGGCAGAGCCAAAAACAGCGACACGCTCATCAGCATGCCCACCACTTCTTCGCCAAAGAACAACGGTGTATTGAAGAACTTACGCAACAACACGCTGGTAACGATAATGCCAACAATGGCCACCATTCCCGTGGTGGCCAGAATAGCAAGGAAGAGGGCCGAATGTCTCAGCCCTCTTCCAAATGCTCGTGACAACGTCATAAGGCGTTATTACCGACCCAGGACATCAAGTACGCGCTGACGATATTCCGGGGCTTTTCCGCCGGCTTCGTCGGCCAGCAGTTTCCACGTTTCGGCAACCGCTTCGACAAACAATTTGCGGTCCGCCGCCGGGAAGTCTTCCAGCCACGTAAGATCGCTCATTCCCTGCAATTTCTTGCGGGCTGCCAGCTCTCTCTCGTGGTCGTCGGAATACTCGTTGGTGCGATCCCAAACCTTCTTGCCGGCCGCAACGATCACCGCCTTGTTCTTGTCGGATACCTTGTCCCAGTTTTTCTTGGCAACGCCCAGAATGTAGGGGCCGGAGGCCATGGGATAGAGGAACGAGGCATACTTGGCGACCTCTTGAAGGGAGACCGTATGGGCGTAAAGGGCCGGATAGACGGCGCAATCGACGACGCCGGTCTTCAGGGCCACATACATTTCTTCCTGCGGGATGATTTGCGCGGAAATTCCAAGGCGGGTGAAACTTTCCACCTGATCCTTGGCCCACACGCGCAGTTTCTTGGTTTTAAGGGCCGCGAGCGTCCTGATCGGCTCGTCACGGCAGAAGATCGACGCTTCAAGCATGGGAAGCGCAACATAGCCCGTCGCCACGACGTCCCAATTTGCGAACTCTTCCTCATAAATCTTGCGAACGACCGGAAGGGCCTTATTAAGTTCTTCCACGGTTCCGATCGATCCCTGAATAAACACCGTGCCCAAGGCCGGCGCATCGCGGCCAAGATAGTTGGCCCACACCATGCTCATTTCCACCGCGCCCTTGGGAAGGAAGCGCAGAACGTCAGTGTTTTTCAGGCCAAGCGAACCGCCGCTGTAAACCTTCATGGTGATATCGCCGCCGGTGTTCTTCGTCACCTCTTCGGCAAACATCATGAATTCTTTGGTTTCCGGCCGCTTCTCCGGCAGCGGATTGTTAAAGCGCCACTCCGCCGCATTGGCGGTAAAGGTAACGGCGGCTGCACCGGCTAGACCGATTGCCAGACTCCGAACGATGTTTTTCATAACGACCTCACTGTTTTCATTTATTGGGTTTTGTATTGCTGCCAATTCTTTGGAATTGCTCGATCGGCTTGCCAATACCCTTGGACCAATTTGTCCGACGTAAACTTATCCATTTCAAGTCATTTATGCTCTCCCCGGACCGTTTCCAGTCCGGGGGTATCGCACTTTGATCAGAGAGCGGCCAGCCGTTGCAGAGCCGCATCGAGTTTCTGCCGCGACACGACCATGTCGTCGCGGCGTTGGGTTTGTTCCTCGACGACCTCGGGCGGGGCTTTGCTGAGGAAGCCCTGATTGGACAGCTTTTTGTCGTATTTGGTGATTTCGCCGTCCAGCTTGCCGATTTCCTTGCTAAGGCGCGCCTTTTCCTGGTCGATGTCGATGGCTTCGGCGATGGGCAGGATGATGGTCGCTTCATCGATGACATCCTGAACCGCGCCCTTGGGGGCGTCGGCGTCATCTGCCTTCGCGTCGGACAATCGGGCCAGACCGGTTATCAGGTCCATATGTTTGACCAGCCGGGCCTTGGCCCCGTCGCCCGCATCCTTGAGGATCAGCGGAATTTTGGCCCCCGGCGGCACGCGCATTTCAGAGCGCACCGTACGCACCTGCGAGACCAAACGGACCACCCAGTCCATCTCGGTGGCGGCCGTACCGTCGATCAGATCGGGCTCGACCTCCGGCCATTTGCCGGTGATCAGCATGCCGTCGCGATTATCGGCCAGTTGGCGCCACAATTCCTCGGTGATGTAGGGCATCATCGGGTGTAGCAAGTGCAATAGCTGATCAAGAACCCACGCAGTGGTCGCCTGGGTTTCCGCCTTGGCAGCTTCATCGTTGCCCTGAATGATGGGCTTGGTGAATTCAAGGTACCAGTCGCAGAAGGTGCCCCAGGTAAAGTGGTAGGATGCCTGGGCCGCTTCGTTGAACTTGTAATCCTCAATGGCCTTGGTGACGTCGCCCACGGCCTCGAAGAACTTGCCGACGATCCAGCGGTTGACCGTTTCGTTACACGATTTCGGATCAAACCCGGCGACGGGTTCGCAGCCGTTCATCTGGCAAAAGCGCGCCGCGTTCCATAGCTTGGTGGCGAAATTCCGGTAACCTTCGACACGGCTTTCCGAAATGCGCACGTCGCGGCCCTGAACGGCCAGCGCGGTCAGCGTAAAGCGCAGGGCGTCGGTGCCGAATTTCTCCATCAGTTCCAGGGGATCAACAATGTTGCCCTTGGATTTCGACATCTTCTGGCCCTTCTCGTCACGGACAAGGGCGTGGATGTAAACCTTCTTGAAGGGCACTTCGTCCATGAAGTGCAGGCCCATCATCATCATGCGGGCAACCCAGAAGAAAATAATGTCGAACCCGGTGACCAGAACGTCGGTCGGGTAATAGTGCGCAAGCTCGGGCGTTTCCTCGGGCCAGCCCAAAGTCGAGAACGGCCACAGGGCAGACGAGAACCAGGTATCGAGAACATCGCCATCGCGGGTCAGTTCGACCGGTTTGCCGTAATGGGAATCGGCGGCGGCCTGTGCTTCGGCCTCGGAAATTTCAACGAACGTTTCGCCGTCGGGGCCGTACCACACAGGAACCTGATGGCCCCACCAGATTTGCCGCGAAATGCACCACGGCTGAATGTTGCGCATCCATTCGTAGTAGGTGTTCTCCCAGTTTTTGGGAACGAACTCGGTGCGCCCGGTCTCGACCGCCTCGATGGCTGGTTTGGCCAGCGTTTTGGCGTCGACGAACCACTGATCGGTGAGCCACGGCTCAACAACAACACCCGTGCGATCGCCGTAGGGCATCGTCATTGGATTGTCCTCGACCTTGTCGACCAGACCGAGTTCTTCCATTTCAGCAACGACTTTGTCGCGCGCTTCCAGGGCGGTCAGGCCATGGTAGCGTTCGGGCGTGTTTTCATTCAGCCGGGCGTCGGCGTCGAGAACGTTGATCATTTCCAGACCGTGACGGCGGCCAACCTCGAAATCGTTGAAGTCGTGGGCGGGCGTGATCTTCACGGCACCCGTGCCCTTTTCCGGGTCGGCGTATTCATCGGCGACGATGGGCATGGGCCGGTTCATGATGGGCAGAACGCAGTTTTTGCCAATTAGTCCGGTGTAGCGCTCGTCATCGGGATGAACGGCCACGGCGGTATCGCCCAGCATGGTTTCGGGCCGGGTGGTGCCGACAACGACGAATTGGCCGGGCTTTTCTTCGAGCGGGTACTTGAAGTACCACATCTTGCCCATGACCTCGCGCTGCTCGACCTCGAGATCGGAAATCGCCGTGTGCAGCTTTGAATCCCAGTTGACCAGACGCTTGTCTTTGTAAATGAGACCCTGCTTGTAAAGCGCCACGAAGACCTTGCGCACGGCGGCCGACAATCCGTCGTCCATGGTGAAGCGTTCGCGCTTCCAATCCACCGACGTTCCCAGGCGGCGCATCTGATTGTTGATGGTCCCGCCCGATTCGGCTTTCCATTCCCACACCCGCTCGATGAATTTCTCGCGGCCCAGGTCGTGCCGGGTCTTGCCATCCGCAGCCAACTGGCGTTCGACGACCATTTGCGTGGCGATGCCCGCGTGATCGGAGCCGGGCTGCCACAGAGCATCAAACCCGCGCATGCGGTGAAATCGGGTCAGGATGTCCTGCACGGTGAAATTCAGGGCGTGGCCCATATGCAGGCTGCCGGTCACGTTTGGCGGCGGAATAACGATGGTAAAAGGCGAAGCGCCGCTTTCGGGATGACAAGCGAAAGCCCCGGATTTCTCCCAAAGGCCGGATATTTCCTGTTCGACCTCGGCTGGCCGATAAGTTTTATCGAGCATCGTCGACCGATCCTCTTTCTTCTCTGTGAATTACAACAATGATAATGGGGCTAAACCGGAGCACAACAAAGGGGCCGCCGGGATGCGCCGCGATTTTGGGAACGGGCCGAAAGCCGGAAGCGCTAATCCTCCAGTCGCTCGGCCCGGTTTACCATACGGTCGATTTCCTTCTTGACGAGGCGTTCGATCAGGTAGGGCAGATTGCGATCCAGCCATTCCTTGAGCAGTGGCCGCAACATGCCGCGAACCATGACTTCGAGCGTCAGCCCGCGTTCACCCACACCCAGTTCGCGCCGATCCAGAATGGCGCGCGCCAAATCCGAAAGAACATCCGTGGAAACCCGTTCCGTCGGCTGCGACAAAATCCCGCTCTGTTGTCCGGTGACGATCATGGAAGACGTCAGTTCCAGAACATCCTCAAGCAAAGGCTCGGGCTCATAGACCGGTTCCGGCTCGTAAACCGGCTCGGGTTCGGGTTCCGGCTCGTAAACCGGTTCGGGTTCGTAAACCGGCTCGGGCTCGGGCTCTGGTTCAGGCTCGGGCTCGGGCTCTGGTTCAGGCTCGGGCTCGGGCTCTGGTTCAGGCTCGGGCTCTGGTTCAGGTTCAGGCTCGGGCTCGGGCTCGGGCTCGGGCTCTGGTTCAGGCTCTGGTTCAGGCTCTGGTTCAGGCTCGGGCTCAGGCTCTGGTTCGGGAATAGGCTCGGGTTCCGGTTCTGGTTCGGGCTCAGGCACGGGCTCCGGCGCAGGAGCTTCCTCCTCGCCGCCCTCTTCCTCCTCCTCGGACAGGATTTTCCTGATCGAGGCAAGGATATCCTCCATCGACGGTTCTTGAGAGTTATCCTCTTGACCCGCTTCCGCCTGACCGTTTTCTTCGCTCATTTTTCCTTCACCCGGTCACCCTTGATGCGAAGCAAACTAACCTACGAAGCACGGGAATTCCAGTCTCAACCTCGCGTCGAGCCGCAACATCCGAACACCCATGGCCCGTGGCCCCAATTTCCAGCATCGAATTCCCAACCTTACTTCGAGGTTCCCCCCTCGCCGCTGCTGGTTCCCCCGAACCACATTCCGCGGACCTCACGATAGTGCCGTTCCGGATCGTAATAGTCTACAGGAAGGTTAAGCTTTTCGGCGGTCAATTCGCCAATCGACGATTTTAATTCGAAAACGGCGACCAGAAGGTCGCGTTCCGCACGGACCAAACGCACCCTGGAATCAAGCAATTCCTGCTCGGCATCCAGAACGTCCAGCACCGTACGCGAGCCAACCGCAGCCTCGCGTTGCACGCCGTCGAGTGCAACCTCATTGGCCTCTACCTGGGTCTTGAACGCCTCGATTGCGGCCTGCGCGGCCAGCATGGTCTCCCACGCGGCGGTCGCGTCCTTGATGGCGACGCGCCTTGCTTCGGCCACCGCCTGCCGGTTCTCGGCAGCCGTTTGCTTGGCCGCGCGAAGACGCGAATAAACCGACCCCGATTGATAAATCGGCACCGACAGATCCACCGTGGCTGAATATGTGGTGGACTCCGAGGTTTCGCTGGAAGCCTCGTAACTCTTGCTGGCTTTGGCCGTCAGGCTGAGGCTGGGCAGTAATTCACCACGAATCTCATCGACATTGTCCATCGACGCACGTTCGCTGAATTGCGCTGCCAGAATTGCCGGATTTCCGGTTGCCGCAGCTTCAAAAGCCGCCTCTGCGCTGGCAGGGAGGTCCGTCGGAACCTCGGGCGAGTTCAAAGCGCCCGGCGATTCGCCAATGACCCGGCGATATTCGGCGCGCGAAACCTCAAGGTTGCCCTCGGCCTGAATGC
>JABGRG010000222.1 GCA_018648445.1 Rhodospirillales bacterium
GCCATGCGGCAGGCGGCTTCGGGCTCAATGCCTTTTTCGATCAACTGTCCGGCATAAATCAGCAAACGCGTCGACATGCCTTCATCCAGGCCGTGGCCCTTGAGGTTGCGTGAGCGCTGCGCCACCTGAACCAGCTTGCCTGCCAGTTCCCCATCGACACCGGCTTCGTGGGAGACGATTTCGGCTTCCGTGGCTTCTTCCGGATAATCGAAGTCGAGGGCCGCAAAGCGTTGTTTGGTGGACTGTTTCAGATCCTTCATCAGGCTCTGATAGCCGGGGTTGTAGGAAATGACGATCTGGAAATCCTTGTGCGCGTGCACCAGTTCACCCTTTTTCTCTAACGGCAGGACCCGGCGGTGGTCTGTCAGGGGGTGGATAACCACGGTGGTGTCCTGGCGGGCTTCAACCACTTCATCGAGATAACAAATGGCGCCAATGCGCGCCGCCACGGTCAACGGGCCGTCCTGCCAGCGAGTGCCGTCGATATCGAGCAGAAAACGACCGACAAGATCGGAAGCGGTCATGTCTTCGTTGCAGGCAACCGTGATGAGAGGCTTCTTCAGCTTCCACGCCATGTGTTCGACAAAACGCGACTTGCCGCAACCGGTCGGGCCCTTGAGCATGACCGGTATGCGGGTTCCGTAGGCGGCTTCGTACAACGCGACCTCGTCACTGACGGGCAGGTAATAGGGCTCGTCCTTGATCAGGTATTGCTTCGGATCGGACAGGGACTCAGCCTTTTTAGCGGACATATGGGACTCCTCAAAGCACGTGCGGCACGGCCTGATAAACCAGTCTCAGAAGAATAAATAGCGGGGGAAGGGACCGCAACCGGGCTTTTGTTCACCCGGTCACGGTTCATTCCAAATAGGTCAGGCCTTGATAGGACCGCGATGGACGACCATCGATGCCCCTTGGGATTGGGCGTAGTTATCAAAACCGATCAGGCGAATATGATTTCCCGGGTGCGCCTTATGGCAGGCTTCGACTTCGGCCAAAATGCGGTCCACATCGGTTTCGCCAAACATCGGCAGCTTCCACATGTACCAATAGGACTGAAAGGCATTGGCCGGTTCCACATGTTCAACGGCCGGATTCCAGCCTTTAGCCACGATGTATTCCACTTGTTTACGGATGCCATCGGAATCCATTTCCGGCAAGTAAGAGAAAGTTTCGAACTTCCGGCTTTCCGTATCGGAAAGGCTGGAAGCGTAGTCTTGTACATCACTCATTGTTTAAATCCTCATTTGTTCGGTGTTCGATTTACTGCTCGCCGGGTGGCTTATTTGTGTGCCACATCCAGTTTGTCGACGGTATCGAACTCGAACTTGATTTCCTTCCAGGTTTCCATAGCGGCCTTCAGCTCGGGGCTGTGTTTTGCCGCTTCCGTCAGGATGTCCTTGCTTTCTTTTTCCAGTTCGCGGCCCCGGTTACGGGCTTCGACGCAGGCTTCGACGGCGACGCGGTTGGCGGCTGCGCCGGCGGCGTTGCCCCAGGGATGGCCCAGCGTGCCACCACCGAATTGCAGAACCGAATCATCGCCGAAGATGTTGACCAGCGCCGGCATGTGCCAGACATGGATGCCACCCGACGCCACGGCAAAGACGCCCGGCATGGAGCCCCAGTCCTGATCGAAGAAGATACCGCGGGAGCGGTCTTCCTTGATGTAGGAGTCCCGGAGCAGATCAATCCAGCCCAGTGTCGCTTCGCGGTCGCCTTCCAGCTTGCCGACGACGGTGCCGGTGTGGAGGTGATCACCGCCCGACAGGCGCAGGATCTTGACCAGCACGCGGAAGTGAATGCCGTGGTTCGGGTTACGGTCGATCACGGCGTGCATGGCGCGGTGAATATGCAACAGCATACCGTTTTCCTGGCACCATTGGGCGAGGCCCGTGTTGGCGCAGAAACCACCGGTGATGTAATCATGCATGATGATCGGGGCACCGATTTCCTTGGCGTATTCCGCACGCTTGAACATTTCGTCAGGCGTCGGCGCGGTGACGTTCAGGTAATGACCCTTGCGCTCCCCGGTTTCGGCTTCGGCCTTCAGAATAGCCTCCATGACGAAATCGAAACGCTGACGCCAGCGCATGAAGGGCTGGGAATTGACGTTTTCATCATCCTTGGTGAAGTCGAGACCACCGCGCAGGCCTTCGTAACAGGCCCGGCCGTAGTTTTTGGCCGACAGGCCCAGTTTCGGCTTGATGGTGCAACCCAGCATGGGACGCCCGTATTTGTTCATCATGTCGCGTTCGACCTGAATACCATGCGGCGGGCCGTTGC
>JABGRG010000102.1 GCA_018648445.1 Rhodospirillales bacterium
CGATATGTCGGTTGAGACCATGGCGCGACTTGCCAAGTTGCCCAATATCGTCGGCGTCAAGGATGCGACCAACGATCTGGGTCGCCCCATGCGCACGCGCATCGCCTGCGGCCCGGATTTCTGCATTCTGTCCGGCGAAGACGGAACCGCCGTTCCGTTGCTGGCCGGTGGTGGCCACGGCTGCATATCGGTTACCGCCAACGTGGCTCCACGTCTGTGCGCCGATGTGCAGAAGGCGTGGCGCGAGGGTGACATGAAATCCGTGATGGACTTGCAGGAACGCCTAATGCCGCTGCACGAGGCGATGTTCTGCGAAACCAGCCCCGGCCCGGTGAAGTACGGGGCGCATCTGCTGGGTAAATGTTCGGCCGAAGCGCGTCTTCCCATCTGCGAAATTGCCGAATCCTCCAAGGAAACGGTCAAAAAAGCGATGGCCGACGCCGGACTCCTGTAAAAGGATTTCGGCTGCCATGGCGGGGAAGAATAAAAAGAAAAAGAACGAGCCCGGAAACGTCGTGGCGCGTAACCGCAAGGCGCGCCACGACTATTTTATCGAGGACAACTTTGAAGCCGGGATCATGCTGTGCGGGACCGAGGTGAAGTCCCTGCGCAACGGGCAGGGCAGCATAAACGAGGCCTATGCAGGTGAAAAAGACGGCAGGCTGTGCCTGTTCAACGCCTTCATCCCCGAATACAAGTCGGCAAGCAAGTTCAACCACGAACCCCGGCGGATCCGAAACCTGCTGATGCACCGGCGTGAAATTGCCCGCCTGCTGGCCAATGTTCAGCGCGACGGCATGACGCTTGTGCCCTTGGCGATCTATTTCAATGATCGCGGCATCGCCAAGGTGGACCTGGGCCTGGCTCGGGGCAAACACAGCTACGACAAGCGCGCCAGCATCAAAGAACGCGACTGGAAACGCGACAAATCCCGCCTCATGCGCGAAAAGGGGTAGGGGTTATCCGCCGTCCCGGCGGCCGAGGATTTTTTTTTCGCGTTCGCTTCCGCTCAGTCCGCGCAAATGCTCGTAAATCGCCAGATTGTGGCGGACCTGGGCTTCGCTGAGGTCGCGCCGCGCGATCGCCGCCGCCTCGTCCATCCGTCCGGCCAATCCGTAGCCCAGAGCCAGATTTTGGCGATGCTGGAGAGTCGCCAGTGGCGAGGCCGAAATGACCTCGAATTGGGCGACCGCATCGTCGAATTCGCCGTTCAGCAACATCGAGAAAGCTAAGTTGTTGCGCAGGCCGATATGGTCGGGATCGATCTCAAGACCGTCGATATAGGCGTCTTGCGCGGCGTCATGATCGCCTGCGCGGTCCAAGGCCACGCCGAGACCGTTGAAAAAACGTTTGTCGGTCGGATCGGCAGCCACAGCGGCTTCGAACTGTTTGGTCGCGTCCTGAGGCCGGTCAAGCGCGGTCAGCCCCTTGCCGTAACCGTAAAGGGCTTCGGTGTTGCCGGGTTCAAGCTGAACCGCTTTTCCGAACGCCTGAGTTGCCTGCGCATATGAACCGAGCGCCAAAAGGGTTTGGCACAGTCCGATCAAAGGTGCGGTATTTTCCGGTGCCAGTTGATGGCCTCGGCGATAGAGCCCGGCGGCGGAATTCATATCGCCGCCGGCGGCGGTCGTATTCGCAATTCGCATGATTTGAGAAAGGCGGCTTTGGTGGTCCTGTTCCTCGATTTCGCTTTTTGTCGGCGGCGTGAGCGCGCATGACGAAAGAACCGAAGCCGAAACCAAGATAGCGGCAATCGCCGAAAACCGTCTGAAAAGCGCAAAAAACATAGCTAATCTTTGCATGTGGACCATACCGAAGCCAGAGAAAATCGGTTGATGTGATGACCGTCATGTTTTCGGGTCTAATTATTTGCAATATTTAGTCGAATTCTGGCAAACTTGTTTCGGGACAACGCCCGGGGGAACTCCGTCATGAAGAAAGAATATCTGGAACTTACGCGCTTGATCGAGCGACTCCACAGGCGGTTTCTCGATGTGCTCAGAGCGGAACTCACGCGGATGGGCGTGAAAAACATCAACGGGGTGCAGGCTTTGTTGCTGGCCAATATCGGCGACGAGGAAATCGTCATTCGTGATCTGGTGGACCGTGGCTATTACCAGGGATCGAACGTGTCCTACAACGTCAAGAAGCTGGTCGAGATGGGCTATCTGGATCAGGAGCGTTCTTCCCATGACCGCCGTTCCGTGAGTATTCGCCTGACAGAAAAGGCCAAGGAAATCGTGGATAGCATCCGCGCTCTGGAAGACCGTCAAGCTGCCGCCCTGGCCGAACACGATGTCAGCCCCGACGAGGTGGATACCGCGTGCCAGTCCCTGCGCCGCCTTGAACGCACCTGGACCGACTATATCCATTACGGGCGGTTTTAGGTATCTGGCGGCCTTATGAACCGAAAACAAAGAAGGGCCGCAGACGACAAGGCCGGTAAATTGTTTATGCTGGCCCAGGAACACCAAAAGGCCGGGCGTCTTGGCGAAGCCAAGGACCTTTATAAAAAAGTCCTGACAATCCATCCAAACCATCCCCCGACACTGCATTTGCTGGGCGTTATCGCATTGCAGACCGGAGCCCTTGGCCCCGCCAGGGGCCTCATAGAACAGGCTTTAAGGTTCGACCCCAATCTGGCCGGGGCGCGCGCCGACCTTTGTAATGTTTTGATCAAAATGGGTGACTTTGAGGCGGCCCGGGAAAGCCTTCAAAATACGATCAAGAAGTTCCCAAATTTAACAAGCGCATACAGTAACCTCGGCTATGTTCTTCATAAATTAAATGAATTTGGTGAAGCCAGGATGTGGTGTGAGCGAGCCATTTCCATCGATCCCACGTTTGCCGAAGCCCATGCCGTTCTGGGCGGGGTATTCCTGAGGCTCGGGAAGCCGGACGAGGCGCGAAAAAGTTTTGCCCGAACCCTCGCACTAAGGCCCGGTGACGCGGCGAGCAGGTACAACTTCGGTCTCGCGGCGCTGACGCTTGGTGATTTCGCCGAAGGGTGGAAAGGTTACGAGGCGCGCCGCGAAACTAAAGAATACGCGGCCAATATCCGGTCGCACCGGCAACCATACTGGGACGGATCACCCCTGGACGGCAGAACCATTTTGTTGCATGCGGAGCAAGGGGCCGGCGACGGCATCCAGATGCTGAGATACGTCAAGATGGTATCGGATCGCGGCGGGAAAATTGTCCTTGAAATTCAGCCCGCACTGGCCCCTTTGGCGGCTTCTATCAAAGGGGTCGAACACGTGGTCCCGCGGGGAGAGACCCTTCCCGAGATTGACGTCTATGCGTCGTTGATGAGCTTGCCGTATCTGTTTGAGACGACGCTGGATACGATCCCGGATGATGTTCCGTATCTTGGCGTCAATGACCCATCCGACATCATCGACATCGGTCGATCTGACAAATTCAAGGTGGGCTTCGTCTGGGCGGGAGATCCGACGCAGGAGAACAACCGCAACAGATCCGTCGATGTCGCCCATTTTGCCCGTCTGGTCGACGTGCCGGGCACACAGTTTTTCAGCCTGCAGGTAGGTGCGGCGGAAAGCGACCTGTCGGCAACGGATTTCGCTGGAAATGTGACCGCTCTCGGTCCGAAATTGAGCGATTACAATTTAACCGCTTCTGCCATCAATCAACTCGATCTGGTCATTTCGGTCTGCACGTCCGTGACCCACCTGGCAGGAGCCATGGCGAAACCGGTATGGACGCTGCTTTCGTTCGCGCCGGATTTCAGATGGCTGCTGGATCGTGAAGATTCACCCTGGTATCCGACCATGCGCCTGTACAGGCAGCCTAAAATGGGCGATTGGGAGGCCGTCTTCACAGAGGTCTCACGAGAACTCAAAAAGTTGGTGTCAGGCGCGAAATAACGGGATTTGCGCCTCTGCCGCTGCGATGGATTGCGCCGAAATTACCTGAAAATCGTTGTCTCCCAAGGCTATGGCTTGTTCTCGCTGGTCGTCATGCAGGCCATGCCCTGTCAATACGTGCATGCCGCCCGCCAGCCCCGCGTTCTTTCCGGCTTCCAGATCGCGCCAATGGTCCCCGACAATCCACGACCCCGAAAGATCGAGGTTCAGCATCTCGGCGGCAGTCAGCAGCATACCGGGGTTGGGCTTGCGCGAGGGGTGGTCGGGATGTGCATAGATGCCAGTTCCGCGCGGATGATACGGACTGGCGAAAATGCCGTCGATACGGGCTTGCGCGGCCTCGGTCAGTTGCGCAGCCATACTCTGTTGTACGGCGACGAATTCCGGCCAGCCGAAATAATCCAGTCCAATACCTCCCTGATTGGTGACGACGATAACGGCAATGCCAAGGGCATTGGCCTGTGCAATGGTCTCGGCAGCCTGCGGAATTAGCTGCAGCTCCGCAGGTTCGTGAAGGTATCCCACGTCTTCGTTGATAACGCCGTCGCGGTCCAGAAACAGGGCAGGGCGGGTTTTGCTGGTATCGTAGCCGCTGCCCGTCACCTGCGCCCACATTCCGTCTTCACGAACGGTCATTATGCGTTGTCCTCTGAATCGCTTGAAAGCCGGGGTGCGGCGACAGCCACGGAATTTGCCGTAGACATATCAATTCCTTTATTTTCCAGCGCGCTTAAGGCCGCGCCGTTGACCGCGTAGCGCGTCTGGAAATACTTGCGGCTGGGAACCCAGAAACGCATGCCCAGAATGACGCCTCCATAGGCGAAATCATGAACGCCGATTTGCGGAGCAGGGTCCTGCCGTACCTCGGAAAAGCCCCGAAGCGTTTCGCCAAGCAGGTCGATCGCTTTTTTTGTGTCGGTCCCGGCGGCGACGAACACCTTGGTCTCCACGACCCGCGAGGTGTCCGAATTGATAATGACCCGACCGACAATATCCTTGTTGGGGATGCGAATGCGTTCGCCGTCCTCACCGACCAAAATGGTGGCGGCCAGAGTAATTTCGTCAACCACGCCGCAGGTATCGCGAACCGAAACCGTATTTCCGACAACGAACGGACGGCTCAGCACGATGGATAATCCGGCGCCATAGTTCGACAACGGCCCCTGAATCGCGAGAGTGGCGCCGAAGGCGGATGCGCCGGCCAGCGCGATCAACGGCGCGATGGTAATGCCAAAATTACCCAAGGTGATAATTGCCAGAAAGGCAATCAGCACCAGCTTCACCACATTGCCGATGAAATTCGCCAGCGTGATGTCGATATTTTTGGCCTGAGCCAGACGCGAAACCTGCTTGCCAACCCAGTTGGCGAGGAGAAGGCCGACTCCGAGAAACGCGAGAGCGCCGACGATCTGAAAACCGTAGGCGACCAGAAATTCGACAATCGACTCGACCAGCTTACTGACGGTTTCAATCTCTCTTTCGATTCCTTCTTGCATCGGACGCCCCTTTTTTTCATCAAAGCGTTTCGGCGAGTTTGTCTCCCAGATGGAGACCGACCACACCGACGATTACCAGAACCAACGACACCACCTTAACCGCATTGACCGGCTCCCGGAAATACAGGAAGCCAATGACGGCCACGAGAGCGGTACCAAGGGCGCTCCAAACCGCGTAGGCCGTGCTTATCGGGAGTGTTTTCAAGGCAATGGCCAAGAGCGCCAGACTGCCGCCGTACAAAGGAATAATCGCCAACGACGGCACCAAACGTGTGAAACCTTCCGCAAGTTTCAGGCACACGGTTCCCCAAACTTCCAAAAAAATCGCGCCGCTCATAAACAGCCAGGCCATTAAAATCTCTCCAGTTATTATTTTTCACAACGCGAAACGCCGTGCGTTCAAGGTTGAAGCCGAGCCGTTATCGCACTAATAACAAAATGTACAAGAGAGATAGCTCTCGCGGATCAAACTCTGTATTCGCCGCGAATTGAACAAAATAACCAATAAATGTCGTCAATTCCCGCTAACCAGAGCGAATGAAGAGAGATGTCTCAAATGATTTATCGAAGGATTTATGCCGCCGCAACGGCTACGGCTGTTGTGTTGTCAATGGTGCTGGGTTCGGCAGCATTTGCTGCCGAAGCGATTCGCATCGGTGAAATGAACAGCTACACGCGCTTGCCTGCCTTTACATTGCCCTATCGCAACGGCTGGCAACTTGCGCTGGACGAGATCAACAAGGCCGGTGGCGTCATGGACCGCCAAATCGAGGTGATTTCCAAGGACGATGGTGGAAATCCCGGCGACGCCATAACCGTGGCCAACGATCTGGTGGCCAAGGAGGGCGTGGTCCTTATGTTCGGAACCCTGCTTTCCAACGTGGGGCTGGCCGTTTCGGACTTCGCCAAGCAAAAGAAGGTTCCGTTCATCGCAGCCGAACCCTTGAGCGACACCATCTCGTGGTCGAACGGCAACGCCTATACCTTCCGCCTGCGCCCCGGAACTTACGTGCAGGCCGCCATGCTGGCCGAAGAAGCGGCCAAACTTCCAGCCAAGCGCTGGGCCACGGTGGCACCCAATTACGAGTACGGAAAATCGGCGGTGGCGGCGTTCAAGACGCTTCTTTCCAAGAAACGCCCCGACGTCGAATGGGTTGGTGAACAATGGCCGGCACTTTTTAAGATCGATGCGGGCGCAACGACCCAGGCGCTGGCACAGAGCAAACCCGACGCCATTTTCAACGTCACCTTCGGGACCGATCTGGCCAAATTTGTGCGTGAGGGGAAACTTCGCGGATTGTTTGATGGGCGCAGTGTTGCCAGCATTCTGGCGGGTGAGCCGGAATGGATCGACGCGTTGAAGGATGAAGCTCCCGAAGGATGGATCGTCACCGGATATCCCTGGTACGACATTGAAACGCCTGCCCACGCCCGTTTCAAAGACGCCTACACCAAGCGCTTCAACGATTATCCGCGACTGGGTTCCGTTGTTGGTTACGCCTCAATGTACACGGTTGCCGAAGCAATCGGCAAAGCGGGCTCGACGGACACGGATGCGATCCTCAAAGCGATGGCCGGACTTGGCGTCGATACACCACTGGGCCGCATTACCTACCGGACGGCTGATCTGCAGAGCACCATGGGCACGTTCGTCGGACATTTGACGGTGAAGGACGGCATGCCGCGCATGATCAACTGGCGCTACGGCGACGGAAAAGACTATCTGCCAAGCGAGGCCGAAGCGGCTAAAATGCGGCCGTGAGCTTTTATGTCGTCCAGTTTCTGACCGGGTTAGCCAGCGCCGCGTCCCTGTTTTTGGTCGCGTCGGGGCTTTCCATCATTTTCGGCGTCAGCCGCGTGGTGAACTTTGCCCACGGTTCGTTTTTCATGCTGGGCGCCTATATCGCCTATTCGCTGGTTGGGGCTTTTGACGGCGGCATTTTGGGGTTCTGGGGTGGGATTGTCGGGGCCGCGCTGGCCGTCGGCCTGATCGGCGTTGTCGTCGAGGTTCTTCTGCTACGCCGCCTCTATCATTCGCCCGAGCTTTTCCAGCTTGTTGGCACCTTCGGCGTGGTTCTAGTGGTGCAGGACGTGGCGCTTTCCATCTGGGGGCCCGACGATCTTCTGGGGCCGCGCGCCCCCGGTCTGGACGGCGCGGTCGATTTCCTCGGCCATCGCCTTCCCGAGTACGACATCGCCCTGATTATTCTCGGCCCTTTGGTGCTGGTGGCCATCTGGTTGCTTTTGAACCGCACGCGCTGGGGCGTTCTGGTGCGCGCCGCCACCCAAGACCCTGAAATGGCCGGGGCCTTGGGCATCAACCAAAAATGGCTACTGACCGGCGTCTTTTTCCTGGGCTCGGTATTGGCCGGATTGGGCGGCGCGCTTCAATTGCCGCGTGAACCGGCCAATCTGCTGATGGATTTCAACATTATCGCCGAGGTTTTCGTTGTCGTTGTCATCGGCGGCATGGGAAACATTTTCGGTGCGTTTCTGGCCGCCGTGCTGATCAGCGAACTACAAGCCTTTGGTATTCTGATATTCCCGGAAATCACGCTGGTTCTCGTTTTCCTGGTGATGGCCGTTGTGTTGGTAATCCGCCCGTGGGGACTGTTGGGAAAAGCCGAAATCCCGCACATCGCCGCACGCGCCGTGGGCCGCCCATTCCGCCCGGTCGAACGAAGATGGGCGCATCTGGGATTGGCCGTTTTGGCCGTTTTGGCGGTTCTTCCCACCTTTGCCGGTGACTACGCACTGCAGGTGGCCAGCGAGGTGATCATCTTCGCGCTGTTTGCTGCCAGCCTGAACTTCATCATGGGTGTGGGTGGCATGATTTCGTTCGGGCACGCCGCCTATCTGGGGTTCGGGGCCTATGGCGCAGCACTTCTGGTCCGTCATCTCGGTTTTGGAATGGAGGCCGCACTTATTGCCGCTCCGGTCATGTCGGCGCTGGGGGCCGCCGTTTTCGGATGGTTCTGTGTTCGCCTTTCGGGTGTTTATCTGGCCATGCTGACGTTGGCGTTCGCGCAGATCGCGTGGTCCATCGTCTTCCAGTGGTACGACTTCACCGGCGGTGACAACGGGATATTGGGCATATGGCCCGCGCCGTGGGCGTCCGATTCCTGGATCTATTATTACGTGACGCTGGGATTGGGTCTGGGCGGCCTGTGGGCCTTGCGCCAATGTGTGTTCGCGCCGTTCGGCTTTACCTTGCGGGCAACACGGGATTCGGCAGCGCGCGCAGAAGCCATCGGCATTGATGTGAAACGCCATCAATGGCAGGGATTTATCGTCGCCGGAGCCGCAGCAGGATTGGCGGGCGGGCTCTATGCCTTTTTGAAGGGAAGCGTCTTCCCGACGGTCATGTCGATCCCTATTTCCGTCGACGGGCTGGTCATGGTGTTGCTTGGCGGCGTGCAAACGCTCATGGGTCCTGTTGTGGGCGCGGCGGTGTTTACCGGCCTTAAAATCGGATTGGCTGGCGAAACCAATTACTGGCGGATCATTCTGGGGGCCGTGATCATCGCCTCGGTGGTGGCCTTCCCGCAGGGGATTGTCGGTTTCGTGAAGGCAAGGACCGGGAGGGGCGAGGCATGACCCTCTTGCGCGTCCACAGCCTGTGCAAGGCGTTCGGCGGTGTTCAGGCCGTGCGCGGGGTGGATTTCCAGGTCGAGCGCGGCGAAACCGTGGCCCTTATCGGTCCCAACGGCGCAGGCAAAACAACTTGCTTCAACATGATCGGCGGGCAACTGCCGCCCGATGCGGGACGCATCGAGTTTAAAGACCGTGATCTGGCCGGAATGCCGCCCCATCGCATTTGGAAACTGGGCATTGGACGAACCTTTCAGGTCGCCGCCACATTTTCCTCCATGACCGTTCGCGAAAACGTGCAAATGGCCCTGATGTCACATCGTCGGGCCTTGGGCCGATTCTTCTCGCCCGTTCGCCGACTGTACGTGGACGAGGCGCAAGAGTTGTTGCAAACAGTAGGCATGGCCGATCACGCGGACCGGGCTTGCGGGCTTTTGGCCTATGGCGACCTGAAACGGCTGGAACTGGCGCTTGCGCTGGCCAACGAACCGGCGCTGCTGCTGATGGACGAACCGACCGCCGGGGTCGCCGCCGGTGAACGCGCAGAATTGATGGACCTGATCGCTCACACGGTGCGCGATCAGGGGATCAGCGTTCTTTTCACCGAACACGACATGGACGTGGTGTTCGGATACGCCCAGCGAATCATCGTTCTCTACCGTGGTTCGGTGGTGGCCGACGGCGCGCCCGAAGATGTGCGGGGCAATGCACGGGTGCGCGAAGTCTATCTGGGGGCCGGATAATGCTGAAAATACGCGGCCTTGACGCCTTCTACGGGCGTTCCCAGATACTTTTCGGGATCGACATCAACCTTGAACGCGGAAACGCCCTGGCGCTCATGGGGCGCAACGGGGCAGGGAAGTCGACGACCCTGAAATGCCTCATGGGGCTGGTCCGACCCGTTGCGGCGGAAATGTCGCTTGGCGGCCAAGACCTTCAGCAATTGGATGCATTTCGCATCAGTCGCCTGGGCGTGGGCTACGTGCCGGAGGAAAGACGCATATTCACCGACCTTTCCGTTATGGAAAATCTGGAAGCCGGACGGCGGTCACCACAGGCCGGGAACCCGGCGTGGACACCGGAACGCCTTTTTGAGCTGTTTCCGAATCTGGGCGAAATTCAAGGCCGCCGGGCAGGCCATATCAGCGGCGGTGAACAGCAGATGCTGACCATCGCGCGCACCCTTATGGGGAACCCGTCTCTGGTCTTGCTGGACGAACCTTCGGAAGGTCTCGCGCCGATCATCGTCAATCAGCTTGCCGAAGTGGTGGCGGAACTCAAGGCGCAGGGGTTAACCATTCTGTTGTCCGAACAAAACCTGCGCTTCGCCAGGCAGATCGCCGATAGCGTGACGATCATCGAAACCGGTCGTATTCGCTGGAACGGGGCCATGGATGAATTCGCCGAAAACACCGAACTGCAAAGCAAATACCTTGCCGCATAACAAATTGAAAACAGGATAGAATAACGATGCCGATCATTAACAGAATCTCCGATTTCCATGATGACATGATCGCATGGCGGCGCGACTTTCACGCCCACCCCGAATTGGGTTTTGAAGAAGAACGCACATCTGACATCGTCGCTGCCAAGCTGGAAGAGTTTGGCATCGAGGTTCATCGGGGACTGGGTGGCACGGGTGTGGTCGGCACCCTGAAAAACGGCGACGGACAAGCCATCGGATTGCGCGCCGACATGGATGCTCTTCCCATGACCGAGACCGCGGACATTGCCCATAAATCTACAACGCCCGGCAAAATGCATGCCTGCGGCCATGATGGCCACACGACCATGCTTCTGGGCGCCGCGCGCTATCTGGCCGAAACCAGGCGCTTCAAGGGTACCGTCCATTTCATCTTTCAGCCCGCCGAGGAAGGCAAGGGCGGCGGTCGCGAAATGGTCAACGAGGGCCTTTTCAGAAAGTTCCCGGTAAATTCCGTTTTTGGGATGCACAACTGGCCGGGAATGCCGCTGGGAACCTTTGCCGTCAAGGACGGCCCGATGATGGCAGCAGCCGATAATTTCGAGATAATCATCACCGGCAAAGGCGGCCACGGTGCGCTGCCCCACGCCTGCATCGATCCTGTCGCTATCGGGGCCGAGATCGTTGGCGCGTTACAGAAGATCGCCAGCCGCACCACCCATCCGGTTGACGCCGTGGTGGTTAGCGTCACCAATTTCCACGCCGGTGAGGATTTCGGGATCATTCCGGAAACGGCCCACCTGCGCGGCACGGTGCGGACCTTCCGCCTTGAAGTTCAGGATCACGCCGAAGACTCCATCACACGCATTTCAGAAGGCATCTGCGCGGCCCACGGCGCAACCGCCGAGGTCATTTACACACGGCGCTATCCGCCCACCGTGAACGATGGTGAACAGGCCAAAATAGCCGGAGATATGGCTGCTGAAATGTTCGGCGAGGATAATGTCGAGAGAAACCCCGTTCCGACCATGGGTGCGGAGGATTTCTCGTTCATGCTGCGCGAGGTTCCAGGCTGCTATATCTGGGCGGGCGCAAAACCGGTCGATGTCGACGAGGTTCCCGGCCTTCACAATCCGGCGTACGATTTCAACGACGATCTATTGTGCGTCGGCGCCAGTTACTGGGCGCGGCTGGCCGAGAAGGTTCTGCCGTAGGCCCTAGTCGCGGGCATGAACCTGTATCGTTGCCCCGCAGCGAAAATCGACGAAATCCGATTTCCAGGCGTCCTTAAATGCTTCGATCTGGTGTTCGCCGGTGCAATGGGTGGGGCCGATCTTGCGCACACCCAGTCCCTGGATTTCCCGGATCACGCCGGCCAGATGGTTGTCGGTGGCGTCGCGCAAATGAAAACCGCCCAGCACCAGATGGATTTTGTCATCGAACATCTCGTCCACGCGTTCAAGCATATGGAAAATGCCGGGGTGGGCGCACCCGGTAATCACCACGGGACCTTCCTGAGCATCGATGATTAGTCCCTGTTCTTTCTTTTCCTTGGCCATACCGTACTCGCCCATTTCGCCGGTGCTCTGAACGACATCGGCAATTTCAACAGGATCGTCAACGACGTGAACATTGGCGCCCAGCAACTCGGCATGGGTTCTGAAATCCTTTGAAACGCCTTTAGGTACGAAGATATCGAGCCCGTCCTTGGCTTGTCTGATAAACGCAAACAAGCCGCCGGAATGGTCCCAGTGGGCGTGCGAGACAACCACGACATCAACATCCTTGGGGTCTTTTCCCAATTTCGCCATGTTTTCGAGCAGGATGTGCCCGTCGCCGCCGGTATCAAAAAGAACGGTTCGTGACGATCCCTCGATCAGATAGGCCGCCCCGTGGGCTGCCTGAAGATCGGCATTGTGGGAGACGTCATCGAATAGAACGGTGATGTCCACGGTTCGAGTAGCCATCGCTTCCTCCATCGGCAGGTACCAAGGGTCATAAGGCGACGCTTTCAAAATGACGCTCGCCCCGTTTAATTCTTGAACTGACCAGACCTTCGTTCAACAGGCCTTCGAGCAGTTTGAGAGTCTCGTTTCTATTGATCACCAGCGAACTGGATATTTCGTCGAGCGTGTGCGATCGTCCCTGCACCAAATCCAGAACCCCGGCCCTTCCAGCCAGATACTCGTGTTCGCGCAAGGTTCCGGAAAACCCTTGCACGACCTCGGCGGCAGGCCCAAAGACATCCGCCAGTGTTTCCAGCACAGCCAGCGAGGCCGCACACGCATCAACGTCGGCGGGGGGCCTTGAAACCGTGCCGACCTGTATGCGGTCGGTGCGGATTTTCTTTGCGCAGTCGGCGATCTTTTTTGCCTCTTGGGCAGTTGCGGTAATCCCGGCCAGCAAAAGAACCTCAAGCCAAATCTCTCCGGCGTATTCATCTCCGAACGCAACCAGTCCTTCGACTAAGGTATCGAAGGTAATGGATCCGTGGGGCCGGTTGATGCGGGCAAATGCCTCCGCGTCACCTGCGTCCAAGGACGGGATGACCAGGTCTGCCGCGTTGAGGTCCCGGCGAACGTCGGGGTCCCAAAGCAATGATCCATTGGTGAGTACCGCCACCGGAATATCGGTGATTGTTTTGATGGTTCGGATTATGTCGCCGATGCAGGAATGCAACGTCGGTTCACCCGAGCCCGACAGGGTGATGTAGTCGGCCTGCGCGCCAGCCGCCAAGCGCTCCTCCAGTTCCATAAGAACATCGGACATGGGGACGTATTCGTTGCGCTCGATTGTTTTCTCGGTGGTGTGGCCGAGTTGGCAGTAGATGCAATCGTAACTGCAGGCCTTGCTGGGAACCAGATCGACGCCCAGGGACCGCCCAAGTCGCCGCGACGGGACGGGACCGAACACATTGCGGATACGAAACTGCTGCATCCGTACTCCTTCACGAGCGCCATATTGCCCGACGAAACCGCCGGTCCCGATATCTATATAAGGATATTCTTATAAATGCGCGGGGTCAAACTTCTTGGAACGGGATTTGTCGAAATATGGCTCCCGTTGGGCGAGGAAAATCCCTTGGTTTTCTGCGGGTTTGCAAATGCGAAACAGTCGCTGCACCAGACGTTGATCATGGCAAAGAAAGCGCGTATATAACGCCGACTCGGAGGCCGACCTCACGAGTCATTACGCAGGTTTTTCGCTGCGTCGTCGGGTGTCGCCCGAACGACAACGAAATTGAAGCTGAAGACAAAAAACTAAGGAGTTCGACAAAATGGCCCTTTTGATTAACGACGACTGCACGAACTGCGACGCCTGTGTCGACTCGTGCCCGAATGAAGCAATCAGCGAAGGCGACATGATTTACGTCATCGACCCCGCCAAGTGCACCGAATGCGTCGGCGCCGAAGACGAGCCGCAATGCGCCTTGGTCTGCCCGGTTGAAGCCTGCGTTCCCGATCCCGAGCGCGTGGAATCGAAGGAAGCGCTTCAGGCCAAGTACGAAGGCCTGCACTAAGCGTAGGCCCATAGATTCGGAAAACCCGGCGGAGAGGTTCTCCCGCCGGGTTTTCTTTTTGGAGCGCTTGTCGTTTTCGGCCGAAAGCGCCCCACCCCCTAAACCTTGAAATCAATTCCCCGTCGGCACGGTCCTAGAGAAGTCCGGCTAGGCGGAGTGTTTTCAATTTATTCGCCGCCGCCGTATCCGTTGCCGTGACTGTCAGGGTGGTGACATGGCGTCCGGATTGCAGCGGGGCGACTGTCTTGCTTTGCACATCCAACTTGACGCCTTCGTGCGTAAGCCATTGCAAATGGCACGGCCCCTGGCGCGAAACCATGGAACCCTGACGGCAATCGACAACAATGGGCTGGCCAAATTCGCTCCCGAAACGCGCAATTATGTTGTCGGTGGACAGGCGCGAATAAGATTCTCTGTACTGAATGCGGTAGACGGCGCCCGGTTTGGCTCCTGGGGTAAACCAGACCGAATGGGCAACGCCGTCGGCAAGGAAATGGCCCGTATGTTCAGTGCCCCTTTGCTTGGTCCGCATACGCGGAAACAACAGCCGAACTTCTCCGTTACTCATCCCAAACTTTACGCCTTGCACGGAAAAGAAATCGTTCTGGCGAACGTCGATGGTGTGATCCGTCGTCTTGGTCTCAGCCAACGCGGGCTAGATTCCGAAACGAAGTGCAACACTCAGCTATGCTGGGTATGCAATGGAA
>JABGRG010000007.1 GCA_018648445.1 Rhodospirillales bacterium
TCCGCCTACGACTACTGGCAATACTGGCGCAACACAGAAGACGCCGATGTGGGAAGGTTCCTGCGCCTGTTTACGGACCTGCCGCTGGACGAAATTGCGCGGCTGGAAGCCCTGGAAGGGGTGGAAATCAACGACGCCAAGAAAATTCTGGCGGGCGAGATTACCCGGCTGTGTCACGGCAGCGATGCGGCCGCCGCGGCCGCCGAGACCGCGCGGAAGACATTCGAGGAAGGCTCGTCCCTGGGCGGTGAGTTGCCGAGCTTCGATATTCCGGCGGCCGAACTGGAAGCCGGGATCGCCGCGTTCGAGCTGTTTCGCCGGGTTGAACTGGCGGCCAGCAACGGCGAAGCCCGCCGCCTGATCAAGGGTGGTGGCGGCAAGCTGAACGACAAGGCGATTGGCAACGAAACCCAGGCGATCACGCTGGCCGACAGGAACGCCGACGGCGTCATTAAACTGTCCGCCGGCAAGAAGCGGCATATCGTCATCCGCGCCCAGTAAAGGCCGGGTTCATCCGCGCCCGGTAAAGGCGCAGGCGATCAGTTATTGGGCGCTTCGGACGTGCTTTCGCCGCCGTCAAGGAAGCCGAACAGCTTTCGCAGGAACCCCGGGGCCAGCACGGACAGGGGGTTGACCTCGATTTTGGGGGATTCCGTGGGGCCGGTGATTTTATAGGTGGCGGCGAAAATCCCGCCGCCTTTTTCGCCGCCCGAGAATATCGATCCCAACACCGGGATGTTCCCCAAAACGGAATTGATGGCGTAGGCCGGAACGAGGGTCCCCTCGATATCGACGATTTCTGCGTAAGAATAAATCTTCCCGGATGCGGTAAAGCCCAGCGAAATGCCGTTTGCGCGCGCCTCGAGAAGGGAAATCACGCCTTCATGCCGCGTAAACGGCACCTCCAATTCCGTGAATGCCAGCCCCTGCCCCTGCAACGCCTCGACGATTCCGGTCAGTGAAAGGATGCTGACAAGATGGGTGAGCGCGGGGGCGCGAATGATATGGAAATCGGCCACCGACATCCGGCCCGACAACGGACTGCCGGAATCCGCGTCATTGAACGTGCCGGAGATTTTCAGAGACCCGCCGACCATGTTTTCGTAGTAACCGAAGGTCCGTAGCGTATCTCCGGCGTCATCGCCCAGGATGGTTAGCAGGCGATTGCCATCCGGCGCGGGTTCGACGAGAACCTCGACCCCCTTGCCATCCCCGACATTGCCTTTCAGGCGGACCGAACGCCAAACACCGTCCTGACGCGCAAGCGTCCCTTTGACCTTTTTGATTTCGCTGGCGCTGCCAATCCACACCTCGTCCAGCTCAATCGAAAAGCTGAGATCCGGTCCCGGCTGATCGTCCTCCGGGGTTCCGGCGTCAAGGGTGAACAGGTCGCCGAAAATCGGTGCAAAATCAAAACTCGGTCCGTGAACGGTTACCGTCCATCCGCCATCACGACCCGGTATCAGCGCGCCTTTGACATCGGTTCGTCCAAAGGCGATCCGGTCAAGGTCCACACGCGCCAGCGCGCCGTCTTCAGGATTGAACGCGGCAGATCCCTGCGCCGTCAAATCGCCTGCGGCAATGGAAAACGCAGGAACCTTGATCACCTTTTCCCCTTGCAGGACCAGCTCTATCTGGGCCGCCCCCTCGATTCCCGGCTGCTTGAACCAGCCGAACTGCGGCAAGGTCAGACTCGCCTGCGTAAGATCGAGCGTCGCCGTCATCCTTTCTTCGCCCGTGCCTAGAACGTCCCAGCGAATTTCGGTACCGATCGCGCCTTGCATGAATTCTTCCGAGAACGGCGCGAAATCGAGAGCCAGTTCCTGCTTGATCTGGGCGTCGTTCACGGCGCCGCGCAACACGTATGTGCTGCGGACCGGAGCCTCTTCATCAAAAGATTTTTGCCATTCCAGCGTCCCCGGCATGGTCCCGAGCTCGACCTTTCCGGAAACGGCCATGCCCTTGTTGTCGACCCGCAGTTCAAGTTCGCCGTTTCTGATGTCATGGCCGATGATGGCATCAAAAACCGTAACGTCCGCCATTTTGGACGCCGCCGTCACCTGCACGCGATCCATGGTCAGGTCGTGTTCCAACATAAAATGAAGCCGCATACGTGTACTGGCGACCCCCTTGGATGTCTTGGGATCGATACCGATTGCCGAGGCCAGTCCCAGGGGTTGACGATCAATCAGGTCCAGAGCCCGGTCGAGATCGCCCTGAAGCGTTAAATCGGCGTCAAGGAACTGATCGACCTGATCCAGCCCCGTGAATGCCAGCGCTCCGCCGTCGGACGTCAAGCCGTTGAGCTCGCCGCCGCTTAGCGCAATGTCCAAACGCTTGCGGTCGAAGGTGATCGTACCACCGACCCCGCGGGCCTTGGGCATCGGAGCCAGATAGTCAACGCTGACGTTTTCCAGACGCATCTCTCCCGACAGCGCGTTGATCGCAAACTCTCCATCGCTTCCCAAACTGGCGACGAATTCAGCCTTCGCCTCATGCAACGTCCCTTCTGAAAGGTTGGCGACGATCCAGTCATGCGCATCCGCGCCCCAGGGCTTCGGCCAATAATCGCCAACGCTATCCACCAGAACGTTTCTGACGGCCCCCTCGCCCTTGACCGCAATTCCGTTTTTGCCCTCGATCATCTGCAAACGGGCGACGGCGCTGGCGTCACCAAGAGCGGCCTCGATGGATTCAATGTTAAAGAACAATTCCGTGGTGGAAATGCTGCCGCGCGCCTGCAGACGGGTAAGCGGCACGCGATGGCCGTCCGATGACGGGAGCACGAGCCCGCCGCCTTTTCCCAGGTCCACAATGAATTCGTCGAATTCAATAAGGTCCGATTGCCCCAGGTAGCGCCCCAGGGCCTGAACGCCCTTGACGTTAAGGCGTTGCGATAACGGCGCGGGGACATCCAGTCGCCCGGCTCCCGAATGAAGGTCGAAGTCCACCGCCTCTATCTTGCCGTCAAGGGTCATGCTGACCAGAAGCGTCCCGCCGATGGGCACGCCCACGGCATCCAGCGCACTCAGTTTCGGCGACAGCTTTGAGAAAACCGCCGGCACGATATCGGCAAAATCGATGCCGAAATCGAGACGTCCGGACTCGCGCCGATAGCCTCCCAACAGTGTGACGTGAGCCAAACGTTTCTGGATTTCCAGATTGAGGGAAATTTCACCGTCGATGCCACTGTCGTCACGGCGCAGATTCACCTCGGTGCTCGGCGCATGCCATGTCGTATCCAACTGCTGATCGACGATAAACAGATCAGCCTCGCGAACCGATATGCGCGCCAGGTATCCCAGCGGCCCCTCTCCGCCAAGCTTTTCCGCGAACTTTGACAGCAAGGCCTTGGCAAGAACGTCGGATGCGGTTTCGCCGGTGCCGAAAGCGACCGCCAACGATGCGTCCTCACGGCGCACGATTTGAATACTGGGGCGAAATAACTCGATAGACCGGGGAGCTACGTCACCATGCAGCAACGCCTCGGCGCTCAACGAAAATGAGAGTTCCGGCACCACGGCGACGGCCGCTCCGCCGGGGCCGATGGCGCGAACATTCAGAATGCGAACGTCGATCGCGCGTTCCCATCCGGCCCATCTCAGGATTGTGTCGTCAAAGCGCACCCCGAACGAGCCGTCTTGCGCGCTTAGCGCCTTTTCCACATAGGGCGAGAGAAAGGCCAGAGATACCGGTCCGGAGGATAATCTCCAGGCGAATAACACAAACAAAACAGCCAGCGCCGCGCCAAGGGCTCCAAGCAGTTGAATCAATCCACGTAAGGCGCGTTGCATCACCGGTTGAATTCCGTCTTGTTCCTAGTCATCCTAACCAAGACCCCGACGCTGGTCCCGGCTCCGTTCAATGTACCGCAATCATTGACTGGGCGCTGCAAATATAGGTCGCTTTGGATATGCACGAATTCGACCACCTGTCCAGTCATCTTACACCCAGCGGCGACGCCGATCGCATTGTACTGGGCCGCGAAAAATGGTGCGAGGCCGTTGAAAGCTTTGCCGATCCATCCGTCACGGCCTTCGCCAAACGCCTGAATGACAGCCCCGCAGGCCAACGGTTCCTTGATACCATATTCGCCAACAGCCCCTACCTGACCATTTGTCTTTGCCAGGACCCGCACTTCACCATGGAGCTTCTAACGCGGGGATGGGACGCGGTCCATGTAAAGATATTGAACGACCTTGTGGTTTTGCGGCGCGATCCCGGCAATTCCGCAGATATTTCGAAAAAGTTGCGGATCGCCAAGCGGCAGGCCGCCCTGACCATTGCGGCGGCCGATATTGCCGGCGCGTGGCCGGTCCAGCGCGTGACAACCGCCCTCTCGGACTTCGCCGATCATGCCATCAGCGCCGCCGCCGCCCACGTATTGCGCGAAGCGTCCGCCAATGACGGTCTTCAACTGGCCGACGCCGATGATCCCGAAAAAGGTTCAGGATTGGTCATTCTGGGCATGGGAAAACTCGGCTCGTGCGAATTAAACTATTCCAGCGATGTCGATTTGATCGTTTTGTTCGATGCGGAAAAGGTTGTCGTTCCCGACCCCGACCGCGTGTTGAAAATATTCGTCAGGCTGACGCGAAATCTGGTGAAGCTGCTGGAGGAGCGCACCAGAGACGGATACGTTTTTCGTACCGATCTGCGTCTAAGGCCCGATCCGGCTTCCACGCCGCCCGCCCTGTCCGTGCTGGCCGCCGAGCTTTATTATGAAAGCCTCGGGCAAAACTGGGAACGGGCCGCCATGATCAAGGCCCGCCCGGTGGCGGGGGACCTCAAGGCCGGTTGGGATTTCGTTGGAAGGCTGAAACCATATGTCTGGCGCAAGCATCTCGACTTCGCCGCCATCAAGGACATCCATTCCATCAAGCGGCAGATCGACGCCCATCGCGGCGGCGGACAAATATCGGTCGCCGGGCATAACGTCAAACTGGGACGCGGCGGCATCCGGGAAATCGAATTTTACGTTCAGACCCAGCAACTGATCTGGGGTGGCAGGCAACCTGAATTGCGAACGCCGGGCGCTCTGGACGCCCTTGATGCTCTTGCCAAGGCCGGTCACATCGCGCAGGAAACCGCTGCCGAAATGGCCTCCTCTTACTGTTTTCTGCGGCGCGTCGAACACCACATCCAAATGGTCAACGACGAGCAGACCCACACCGTTCCGCAAGACCCGAAGGCGCTTGAAGGACTGGCGAATTTTCTCGGCTATGGCGGGACGCTGGATTTCGCCGCCGATCTTGAGATGCACCTGCGGCGCGTGGAAAGCCACTACGCCCACTTGTTCGAAGATACGCCCGACCTTACCGCCGACGGGACGGAAACGGGAAACCTGGTCTTCACCGGCAGCGACCCCGACCCACAGACATTGCGCACCTTGAAAAACATGGGGTACGGGTCCGCCGAGACCGTCGACGCCACCGTTCGCGGATGGCATCACGGGCGTTACAGGGCCATGCGCAGCGCGCGGGCGCGCGAACTGCTGACCGAACTGATGCCTGCCTTGCTGTCACAATTGGCCAAGAACACCGAACCCGACGCAGCCCTTCGCAATTTTGATTCGTTCCTTTCGGCCTTGCCCGCCGGGGTTCAATTGTTTTCCATGTTTTACGCCAATCCGCATTTGCTGGAATTGGTCGCCGAGATCATGGGCGGCGCGCCCCGGCTGGCCCGGCACCTGAGCCTTAAACCAACTATTCTGGAAAGCGTTCTGGCCGGTGACTTTTTCGACGCGCCACCGCCGACGGGCGATCTTTCCATCGAACTGGCCTACCAGTTGTCGCAGGGGGACGGGCTGGAGGACGCCTTGAATATCAGCCGCCGGTGGGCACACGACCGGCAATTCCAGATCGGCGTGCAGCTTTTGCGGGGCTACCTGGCTCCTCGGGCGACGGCGACCGCCTTCAGCAATATTGCAGACGCCGCTCTGAAGGGGCTGTTTCCCATCGTTGAAACCGAGTTTGCGCGCCAGCATGGGCACTTCGAAAAATCCGGAATGACCTGCATCGCGCTAGGCAAATTGGGCAGCCGCGAAATGACGCCCACGTCCGACCTCGACATCATCTTCGTTTATGAAATCCCCGCCGGCATCGAGGCGTCAAACGGCCCCCGGCCCTTACCGCCGAGCCAGTATTTCGCACGCCTTAGCCAACGTCTCATTAACGCCGTAACGGCCCAGACTGCGGAAGGCACGCTTTTTGAGGTGGACATGCGCCTTCGCCCCTCGGGCGCGGCGGGCCCCATCGCATCAAGCCTCGAAGCCTTCGTCAAATATCATGAGGACGAGGCCTGGACGTGGGAACACATGGCGCTGTCGCGCGCGCGCGTCGTCTTCGGGCCCGACGAATTGCGGCAAAAAGTCGAACAAATAATTCTGGAAACCTTCACCCGCGAACGGGACGCCGATGGCTTGCTGTGCGATGTCGCCGACATGCGCGCCCGCATGGACACCGAGCACCACAGCGATTTCGTGTGGGAGGTCAAGCACCGGCGCGGCGGCCTTGTGGATATCGACTTCATCGCCCAGTACCTGCAACTCAGGCACGCCCCCGACTGTCCGCAGATCCTCTCGCCCAACACCCGAAACGCCCTGCGCGCCATCCGCGACAACGGATACCTGGACGCGGCCATCGCCGATGAACTGGTCGAAGGGATTGATTTGTGGCAGGCCGTCCAAAGTGTTTTGCGCCTGACCATCGAAGGCGATCTCGACGCCGAGCGAGAAGACGAGGTGACGCAGGGATTGCAAAAAACCCTGGCCCAGGTCAGCAGCACGACCGACGTCGAAGCGCTCAAGGAAAAAATGCGATCAACGGCCGCCCGCTGTCACCAGCACTTCCGCGATATCATCGAGATCCCGGCGGAAAGCTAGCAATCCGCCGCGCCCCTAGTCCAAATCCGAGACATCAACGCTTTCGCCCTTGACCCTTGCAGCCAGGGCGGCAGCCATGAAGTCGTCGAGCGCGCCGTCGAGCACGGCCTGGGTGTTGCTGGTTTCGGTTCCCGTGCGCAGGTCCTTGACCATCTGGTAGGGCTGCAGGACGTAGGAGCGGATCTGGTGGCCCCAGCCGATATCGGTTTTGGCGTCGCGTTCCGCGTGGGCGTCTTCCTCGCGCCTTTGCAGTTCGGCCTCGTACAGACGCGCGCGCAGCATGGACCACGCGGCGGCGCGGTTCTTGTGCTGGGATCGGTCATTCTGGCACTGCACCACGATGCCCGTGGGCGTGTGGGTCAGGCGCACCGCGCTATCGGTCTTGTTAACGTGCTGGCCGCCCGCGCCGGATGCGCGGTAGGTATCCACGCGAACGTCCTTCTCCTCGATGTCGATGTCGATGGCGTCGTCGATCACCGGATACACCCATGCTGAGGCGAAACTGGTGTGCCGCCGGGCACTGGAATCATAAGGCGATATGCGCACCAGACGATGAACGCCCGCCTCGGTTTTCAGCCAGCCATAGGCGTTTTCGCCGCTCACCCGGATGGTCGAGGACTTGATGCCCGCTTCTTCGCCTGCGCTTTCCTCCAGCCATTCCACCTTGAAGCCGCGATGCTCGGCCCAGCGGGTATACATGCGCAAGAGCATTTCGGCCCAGTCCTGGGCCTCGGTTCCACCAGCCCCGGCGTGAATTTCCAAAAAGCAGTCGTTGGCGTCGGCCTCGCCGGAAAGAAGGGTCTGGAATTCGGCCTTGGCCGCCGTTTTATGCAACGCGGCCAGTGCGGTTTCCGCTTCCTCGACAATGCCGGGTTCGCCCTCGGCCTCGCCCATTTCCATCAACTCGAGGGATTCGGCGACGCCGCTTTCCAGCGCATCTATGTTGCCAAGTCCATTTTCCAGGCGGGTGCGCTCGCGCATCACCGTCTGCGCCTTCGCGGGATCGTTCCAAAGGTCGGGGTTTTCGGCGAGCGAATTTAGCTCTTCAAGACGAAGTGTGGCGTTATCGTAGTCAAAGATGCCTCCTCAGCAGCGCCACCGACTGCTTGATTTCCTGAGCCATCGTTTCGATTTCAGCACGCATTTAGCCACATCCCTTTTCCCGCAAAACCAGTGGATAGGTGTTTTAACATAAGGAGCGCTGGCGAAAACTAATAAAGGCCGCCGGTGCCGGACGTCGGGCCGGTCTCGTCAATTCCGAACCCTTCCACTACCTCACTGCGTCCGGTGGGAACCGTTCCCGGTAAGAATGCTTCAAGAATTACGCCCTTCTCGCCGGGATAGGCCGGCTCGCCGGTGGTGGCATTGACCCGCACAAGCCGGATGCCCGGCGGAATGCGGAACGGAATCGCCGCCTTGTCGGCCAGAGCTTCGGCCATGAAGTCGCGGAATACCGGCGCTGCCGCCGACGCGCCTTGCTCAATCCGCCCCAGTGTTTTCGGCTGATCGAAGCCGACGAACACGCCAACCGCCAGATCGGGCGCAAATCCCATAAACCAGGTATCGATGGATTTGTTGGAGGTTCCCGTTTTTCCGGCCAACGGCTTGCCCACCGCCCTGATGCGCCGCCCGGTCCCGCGCTCGACAACGCCTTGCAACATGGAAACGATCTGGTAGGCACGGGCCGGATCGGCCACGATTTCGCGATTGTCGGGGAGTGTGGGCACAGGTTGGCTGGTCCAGAACGCTTCCTGGCAACCCGAGCAAATCCTCGTGTCGTGGCGAAAAACGGTCTCTCCGTTGCGGTCTTGAATACGGTCGATCAGCGTCGGTATGATTCGCCGGCCGCCGTTGACCAGCATGGCATAAGCCGTGGTCAGGCGCAGCAGGGTCGTTTCGCCCGACCCCAGCGACATCGACAGGTTGGTCGGAAACTCATCGGCGATACCGAACCGTTCGGCATAATCCTTCACGGCTTCCATGCCGATGGTCTGGGCGAGACGCACAGTCATCAGGTTGCGCGACTTCTCGATGCCCAGGCGCATGGTGCTGGGACCGTAGAATTTCTTGGTGTAGTTGGCGGGCCGCCATTTGGGCAGGCCCGGCCCCTGATCAATCACAAAGGGTGCATCAAGAATAAGAGAGGTGGGCGTAAATCCCTGCGCCAAAGCCGCTATGTAGACGAACGGCTTAAAGGCCGATCCCGGCTGCCTCTTGGCCTGGGTGGCACGGTTGAACTGGCTGCGTTCAAACGAATACCCGCCGCTCATGGCCAGCACCCGGCCCGTATGAGGGTCGAGAGCCACGAGGGATCCGTCGATATCGGGAATTTGCCGCAACACGAAGGAATTCGGCGGATAGGCTTTCCCGTCCTTGTCGGCCAAAACCGCTTCGACCGCAACCACGTCGCCAACCGCCAGAACGTCGGATACCCGGCGCACCGCCGATCCGCGATTTTGCCCCTTTTTCCAGGCCCGCGCCCATTTCACTTCTGCCAGAGGTATCTGGCCCCTGGTACCGTCGGCAAATCCGATCTCGGCGGTTTTTTCGCTACTCTCTATGACGGCGGCCAGAAGCCATTCACCCAGCGCCGGCGGCGCCTTGATTTTTGTCAGCCCGGCCATCCAATGGGTTTCAGGTTCAATTTTTGCGATCGGCCCACGCCACCCATGGCGGCGATCATAGGCGCGCAGACCGTTTCGCAACACGCGGTCTGCGATTTCCTGCAAGCGGGGGTCCAGGGTAGTGCGAACCGAAAGACCGCCCTTGTAGAGTTCCTGTTCACCGTACTTTTCGGCCAATTGACGGCGCACTTCCTCGGCGAAGAAATCGGCCGAAACGAATTGGGTCTCGGACCGACGTTGAACGATGATCGGTTCCGACCACGCCTGATCGGCCTCGTCGCCGGTAATCACGCCGTCTTCGAGCATACGGCGAACGACCCAGTCGCGCCGGGCGACCGCCGCGCCGGGCTTGCGTATAGGATGATAGTTGTTGGGCGCTTTGGGCAGGGCCGCCAGAAAGGCCGTTTCCGATATGCTCAACTGATCGAGCGGCTTGTTGAAATAGTTTAGCGCCGCCGCCGCAACCCCGTAAGACCCGAACCCCAGGTAAATTTCGTTCATATAAAGTTCGAGGATGCGGTCCTTGGTGAAGGCCTGTTCAATGCGAAACGCCAGAATGGCTTCTTTGATCTTGCGTTCCCAGCTAACCTCGGCTGACAGCAAAAAGTTCTTCGCCACCTGTTGGGTAATGGTTGATGCACCGACCATCCGGCGATTGCTGCCCATGTTCTTGATGTTGGTCGCCATGGCCCGGATGACGCCCAGAAAGTCGATCCCCGGATGGGAGTAGAAGCTCTTGTCCTCGGCCGACAGAAACGCCTTGATGACGCGCCTGGGCATCGCGCCGATGGGAACGAAGACCCGGCGCTCGACCGCATATTCGACCAGCAGCCGGCCATCACCGGCATGAACGCGGGTCATGACGGCGGGTTCGTAATCGGCAAGCTGCCGGTAGTCGGGCAAGCCACGGCCGAACTCATAGAAGACGAAAAGAACCCCGACGCCGCCCGCAATGCCCGCCAAAAACAGCAAGCCGAAAATTGTAATGATCGCCCGTTTCATCGGTTCCTTCGCGTAGAATCGCACCTTCGCTTATTGCGCCATCTATAAGGGGTATACGGGAAATATGGCCGCCATATGGCCAAAACAATCTGAACTAACGTCGATAGGCCTCTTCAACTTGTGAGAAGTATTTGTTGACGGCGTGAACGACAGCCGCTCCGAGCTTCGCCCGGTAGCTCTTCTTCAGCAAGTCGTTTTCGTCATTGCGGTTGGAAAGAAAGCCCATTTCCACCAGGACCGACGGCACGTCCGGCGCTTTGAGAACCCGGAAGCCAGCGAAGCGATGGGTGTTTCTGAGCAGCCGCGTCCGACGCCCCAGTTCCTTGACCAAAACGGCGGCGAACCGCGCCGACTCGTTCATTGTCTCGCGCTGCGCCAGATCGATCAGAATGTTGGTGACTTCGGGGGTTTCGTTGCTCAGATCCACCCCGGCGATCAAATCGGCTTTGTTTTCACGTTCGGCCAACTCGCCGGCTTCACTGTCGGAAGCCCGTTCGGAAAGGGTGTAGACCGAAAGCCCTCGGATGTGTTTTTTGCGGATCGAATCGGCATGAAGGGAGACGAACAGATCGGCATCGGCCTCGCGGGCGAAGGTAACGCGGTCACGCAAGGCGATAAGGATGTCGCGCTCGCGGGTCAGGACGACGCGATAGCGCCCCGTCTTTTCCAGCATCCGGCGGAATTCCCGCGCGGCGGACAACGTAATATGTTTCTCGTACGTACCACGGTTCCCCGACGCGCCGGGATCGGCGCCACCGTGGCCGGGATCAATAACGATCAAAGGTAATTCGCTGACGAGCTCGGGTTTCCGCGGTGGCCGCGCGAAAGGAAAGCGCGCCGCAACCAATGGCGGGCGGGCAGCAGGTTCGACCGCCAGAACGGGTGGTTCCGTCTTTGACGGCAGATTATCCACCCGGACCGTAATTTTGGCGGCTCCGCTTTTAGCAATGGATCTGAATTTTGTGGCCGAAGTTGCGCCTATGTCGACAACCAGCCGATATCGTTTATCGCTTTCGCGCGGGAAATAGCGCGCTTCGGCCAATGCAATCGGCCCGGTGGTCTCGATAACGACCCGGGTCGTCCCCGGCTTGAACAATCCGTAACGGACTTTTTTGAACAACCCGATACCTTGCGGCAACGGGCGTGCGGGCAACCGCCATCCAACCTCGGGAAGATCAAGGACGACACGGTAGGGGCCCGACAGTGTAAATATTCTGGCGTCGACCGGTTCCGACAAATCCAGAACGAACCGGGTATTTACACCGTGGTCGGCGACGCGCACATCCGACACGACGGCGTGCTCGCTCGCCGCCGCCACCGAATTTCCGAAAACGGCACCGACGATCAAAAGCGAAAAAATGACGGCCGCCGCGCACAGCCCGGTCTTGATGCGCCACATAGTGCGTTAACCCACTTTTTCGACCATTGCCTTCAACCGGCCCCGGCCATCGCCGTTTACCGGCATAAATCGCGATGCCAGTCCTATAAGATCTGGCAAACCATTGCACAAGATGATTGTGGAACCAATTTGCTACCGTTATGTTAACACGGTGACCTGGAGGGGCCGCCCGTAATTTTCATGTTTGGGTGGATTCTGTGGCGTCACGCACAAAGATACATTATTCAGTGCGCATCCGTTTAGGCGGATTCGTATCAATTAGAGGTTTTCATGCCGGATAGAGCAGCGCGACCATATTCCGTTAAGTCGACGCCCCTGAGTAAATTTGACTTGGGGCGATTCGACGGCGTGGTCGCAGCCGCCGCCGGTGATTTCTGCAGTTCTCCCCATAGGGCCGGGTTCGCACAAAACGAACCCGCCGTGGGGTATCGGAGTAATCTTTTTTATGGCACAGAAGCGAATGCTAATCGATGCGCTGCATCCCGAGGAGACCCGGGTGGCGCTGTTGGATGGGAACCGTCTCGAAGACATTGATGTTGAGGCCGCCTCTCGAAGACAATTAAAGGGAAATATCTACCTCGCCAAAGTGACCAGGGTCGAACCGTCCCTGCAGGCGGCGTTTGTAGATTACGGCGGTAATCGACACGGGTTCCTGGCGTTTAACGAAATTCATCCCGATTACTATCAAATTCCGGTCGCCGACCGTGAAGCCCTTGTCGCCGAGCACAACGCCGACGAACGCGAGGACGAAGCCAAACGCTCGGCCGATGAAGAAGCCCTGGCCGCCGAGGCAAACGGCGAAGAACCGGTGGCCGCGGTTGAGACCATCGGCGGCGACGACAGCGAGGAAGTCGAGGTTCGTCGCCCCAGTGCCCTGCGGCGGCACTACAAGATTCAGGAAGTCATCAAGCGCCGCCAGATCTTACTTGTTCAGGTCGTCAAGGAAGAACGCGGCAACAAGGGTGCGGCAATGACCACGTACCTGTCCCTCGCGGGACGGTACTGCGTCTTGATGCCGAACACGGCCCGCGGCGGCGGCATCTCGCGAAAAATCCCCGCCGGAAAAGACCGAAAGCGTCTGAAAACGATATTGTCCGACCTTGGCATTCCCGAAGGGATGGGAGTTATCGTTCGCACGGCGGGTGCCGGACGAAGCAAAGCCGAGATTCGACGCGACTACGAATACCTGTTGCGGCTTTGGGATAACGTTCGCCAGTTGACCCTTGAATCCATCGCACCGGTTCTTGTTTACGAAGAGGGGAACCTGATCAAACGATCGATCCGGGATCTCTATAACCGCGATATCGACGAAATTATCGTCGAAGGCGAGGAAGGGTACAAAACGGCCCGCAACTTCATGAAGCTCATGATTCCGAGCCATGTAAAACGGGTTCAGCGCTATCAGGACCTGGAAATGCCCCTTTTCCATCGCTATCAGGTGGAAAGCCAGCAAGACGCCATGCACAGCCCGATCGTCAGGCTGAAATCCGGCGGTTATATCGTCATCAATCCGACCGAAGCCTTGGTCTCGATCGATGTAAACTCGGGCCGTTCGACGCGCGAACGAAATATCGAGGAAACCGCGCTGAAAACGAACCTCGAAGCCTGTGACGAAGTTTCGCGGCAGCTTCGCCTGCGCGATCTCGCCGGACTGATTGTCATCGACTTGATCGATATGGAAGTCTCACGAAACCGGATTCAAGTCGAGCGGCGCCTGAAAGACGCCATGCGCAATGACCGGGCGCGCATTCAAATGGGCCGGATCAGTCCTTTCGGCCTGATGGAAATGTCGCGCCAGCGCCTGCGGCCCAGCCTTTTGGAAACGAGCTTCGAGACCTGCGAACACTGCGGCGGCGCAGGTGTGCGGCGATCGACCCAGTCGACGGCCCTGCATATGCTGCGGGTCATTGAGGAAGAGGGTATCAAACGCCGGTCACGCGAGGTCACCTTCCATATTCCGACCCATATCGCGCTTTACCTGCTGAACAATAAGCGCGAATCCCTGGGTTCGATGGAAGCCCGTTATGAAGTGAAAATCGTCCTCGCGGCCGACGATACTCTTATCCCGCCCGACTATCGGATAGAGCGCATAAAGGTGCGCGATCCCGAGGACCGGCCCGACGTTCCCGTTCACGCGGAATCCGTGCGTGGACCCTCAACCGAGCCCGACACCGAGGAAAAAGACGAAGAAAAAGGTGAAGAAGAGTCTACCCGGAAGCGGCGTCGGCGGCGCTCGCGCCGCAGAAAACGTGGCGACGAGACGGAGACGACGACGAACGCCGATACGGCGCTCACCCAACCCACGGACGATTCCTCGGCAGAACCCGAGAGTGGCGAGCAGGCCGCCGCCAATGACGGTCGGTCCGGAGAAAGGACCGAGGACGGCGACGCGGAAGGTGGCGACAAGCCCGCAAGGCGGCGTCGGCGCGGAAAACGAGGCGGTCGCCGCAGGCGCGGTTCGCGGGATACCGAGGAATTGACGACGGCGACGGACACAGAGCCCGCAAGCGCAAGTGACGGTTCCGATGTCCCGCCGGAGAAGTCGCCTGACGCTGAAGCGCCGGTCGAAGCGCCCGTTGAAACGCCGGTCGAAACACCGGTCGAAACACCGGTCGAAGCTGTCGAAGCGGAAGCAAAGACCGAAGAAAAGAAAGCGCCCGCGAGGAAACCGCGACGCCAACGAAGCGAGGCAAAACCGGCTCCCAAACGTCGTCGGACCAGAAAAGCCAAGTCGGACGAGGCCCCGGAAACAGGCGCGGAGACACCGGAGGAGAAATCCACCGAAAAGCCCGCCAAAAAGTCCGATGCCGTGATTACGGTTTCGGTAGACCCGCCCGCGCCCGAGCCGAAGCCTGAGCCAGTGGCGGTGATTGAGCCTCCCATAGCTCCAGAAGATACCGGGGAATCCCGGGCGGTCGTGATTGACGTCGATTCAGCGGATGTCAAAAAACCGCGCCGAGGCTGGTGGCGTCGTCCGTCAAACTAATTAAGCGTGCCGGCGGTTCATTCTGTTAGCCAACGAATGAGCCGCCGCGCTGCTTGCGCCATATCTTCCGTTCGTCCGGCAAAAGAAAAGCGAACAAAGGCGTGCCCCCTGTCGGGATCGAAATCGATGCCGGGCGTTGCCGCGACACCCGATTCCGCCAGCATTCGCTTGCAGAATTCGTTGCTGTCATTGGTAAGATGGGCAATGTCGGAATAGAGATAGAAGGCGCCATCGGCCGAGGCCAGATTTCCAAAACCGGCCTTCGGCAACTCTTGCAAAAGAAGTTCACGATTGCGGGCGTAGCGGGCGACGTGGCCATCCAATTCGTCGCGGCATTCAAAAACGGCAATGCCCGCATGCTGGGAAACCGTCGGCGGTGAAATAAACAAATTCTGGGCCAGACATTCCACCGGACGAAGCAAATCGTCGGGCATGATCATCCATCCCAACCGCCACCCGGTCATGGAGAAATATTTGGAAAAGCTGTTGATAATGATGGCGTCGTTGGTAAACGCCAGCGCCGTTTCGGCCCGCTCGGCGTAGGTGATGCCGTGGTAAATTTCGTCGCTGATCAATCGAATGCCCCGGTCGGCGCAATAGGCGACAATCGCTCCCAGTTCCGCCCTGCTAACCATGGTTCCCGTCGGGTTTGACGGGCTCGCCAGAATCAAGCCGTCAAGCCGACCTTGGACGCCATCAAGAATTTCGGGACTCGGTTGAAAATTTGTTTCCGGCCCGACCGGAACGTCCACCGCTTCAACGCCCAAAGCGCGCAGAATATTTCTGTAAGCAGGGTATCCAGGGCTGGCCAGCGCAACCCGATCACCGGCCTCGAAGGCGCTCAAGAAAGCCAGCACGAACGCGCCCGAAGACCCCGTACACGTGACAACCCGCCTGTGATCGACCTCGACGCCATAGGTTTCCAGATAATGTTGGGCAATCCGGGCACGTAGCGCGGGCAGGCCAAACGCATCCGTATATCCCATTCGATCCGTCGGCATGGCGTCGGCGAGCGCTTGAATGACTGCCGCCGGCGCGCCGGTTCCGGGTTGTCCGACCTCCATATGCAGCACGTCGCCACCAGCCGCCTCGCGCTGATTGGCGGCACGCATGACGTCCATGACGATAAAAGGCGGAATGCGTCCGCGCCGCGCAACTTTCAGAACCATCCAAAACTACCTATCTCATCCGCCCACTCATTAATCGGCACTGACGGCCAGACCGTATCCACGCGGTCTGATGTCGGCCCAAATCGAACACTTGGCATAGCGTTCCGGAATTCCACGAACACAATGGGCGGCATTTACCCGTCCCAGTGCCGGCGTTCTGGCAAGCCGATGCCCGCGCTTGAGAAGCGCCTTCTGGGCGGCATCGTCAAAGCCCTGCTCAAAGAAAGTGATATCGGGCACCCCCTCGTGGTGAACGCGCTTGGCCTGCATGGCAGCCTCCAGCGAACTTTCGGTCAACAACGTGCGCGCCGCAACGTTGACCATCGACGTCGGCGCGGCGACGCCGCCTGAGGAAGCCGCGGCGAAGTACATCCTTTCGACCGTATCATTAACCACGATCATTGGGCCCAGGGATGTCGGTCCCCGACCCGCGCCCGCCGGATAAGCGGCAAGCAAAACGCCGGTGCCGGTCGCAAATCTTCCCGTGCCGAACAAATTGTTCATCGTGAGTGCGCACGCCACACCCGAGCCGAAACGGTCGAAAACAACGAAACTGGTGGCGTATGGGTTTTCAAGACGCTCGAGGGGTGCGGGATTCATCTGAGCGGCCGGAAGATGTCGGTCCGCGCGATAGCTGGCCATCAGCCGCTCAGCCCTGTCTTCCGAGGCCAGATCGGCGGGCGGAACGGAACTGGACCCATCCGGCTGCACCCATTGTCCGCGATCGGCGAACGCTCGCATGGCGGTTTCGCTCAACAGATGCGGTCGTTCGTCTTCGGCGGCATCCTCGAAGCGCCCGTCGTTGTTCAGCATGCTCCACATTTCGGCGGCTACACCGCCCGCCGCGCCCGGCGGCGAGGCAAAATGAGCCGTCAAATGGCCGAACGGAACCGCGATCGTATCGCGCCAAACCGGCCGGTAGGCCCGCAAATCTTCCGCCGTCAGGGCGCCCCCGGCGTCGGCGACTGCTTCGATGAAGTTCCGGGTCATGGTTCCGCCATAAAACGCGCCCGGCCCGTCGCGCCGCAGTCTGCCGAGAACGGCAGCCAACTCGATCTGGGTCATGGTTTCGCCTTCGCGAAGAACCCGCTTGCCGCTGGAATGGCCAAATATCCGCCTGCTTGGCGCTTCGGCAAGCAAGGCGCGCTCGACCTGCGCCAGATCGCTGGCGAAGGCGCGCGAAACCGGCGAGCCGAAGCGAGCCAGGGATTCGGCGGGTCCGACCAGTTCTTCCCACCTGAGGCGGCCGAATTTGGAATGAAGGGCGAAAAATCCCCGGGGATTTCCCGGCACCGCGGACGGGCGCGACGCGCCCTTTGGAACCTGCCGTGGCGCCCTTGCCAGGAAATCCAGGGTCCGGGTGGTCTGGTCGTATGCGTCGCGAACCACGCACACGCCACCACCGCCGAGACTGGCCGACGAAGGCATTGTCACGGACAGGGCGAAATAGACCGCCGTCGCCGCGTCCGCTGCGTTTCCACCGGCAGATAAAACATCCCGGCCGATCAATGCTGCCCGAGGTTCGTCCGCGGCGACACCGCCGATGAACCCTTCGACAAACCCGATAGTTCCGCGTTGCGTTTCTTCCTCACTTGCACACGCGCTCAGCAAAATCAGCGCCGACGCGACGACAAATTGACGCCACGGCCTGCCCGCACTACCTTTGTTGAGTGATGAAGGCTCTCTTACCGTATTCCCGATTGAACGGACTATAGTTTTGCTTGAACGCATTTTTCCCTTTCTGACCGCAGGCCTCGTACTCGTCGCCGTCGTCCTCCAGTCGGGGGACGCAGCGGCAAAAAAACGCACGTTTATTCGCGATTCCGAAACCGAAAATACCATCCGGGCGTTCGCCACGCCAGTGTTCCAAGCGGCCGGGCTCGATCCTTCGGCGGTTCAGGTGTATCTGATCAATGACTCTGCGTTGAATGCCTTTGTCGCGGGCGGCCAAAAGCTATTCATCAATACCGGGCTGTTGATGCGGAGCGAAAGCCCCGGACAGGTCATCGGGGTTATCGCCCACGAAACGGGGCATATTGCGGGCGGTCATCTGTCGCGCACCCATGATGCCATCGCTAAAAGTTCGGCCCAGCAAATCGTGGCCATGGTGTTGGGCGCGGCCGCGGCCATCGGAAGCAGACGTAGCGACGTTGGCGCCGCCGTCATGGCCGGCGGGCAACGCGCCGCCCTGGGGACCTTTCTGCATTACAGCCGCACGCAGGAAGCCTCGGCCGACGCCGCCGCAATGAAATATCTCGAGGCGACGGGACAATCGTCCAAGGGAATGCTCGATTTCCTGGGTACGCTTGCCGATCAGGAACTTCTGAGCGCACGGTACCAGGATCCTTATTTGCGGAGCCATCCACTGACCCGCGAGCGCATTAGGGCAATCGCCAACCATGTCTCGCAGTCGCGTTTTTCCAATACGCCCGCCCCGGCATCCTTTTTGGAAATGTTTGACCGCATGCGTGCGAAGCTTCTGGCCTTCCTTGAACCGACGTCACGCACGCTGCGGCGCTACAAAAATACGGATCAAAGCCTGAGTGCGCGGTACGCCCGCGCCATCGCATATTTTCGCAAGTCGGATTTAACCAAAGCGCTGCCGATCATCAATACCTTGGTCGCCGAGCGGCCCCAAGACCCCTATTTCAACGAACTCAAGGGGCAAATGCTGTTCGAGAGCGGTCGTGTCACCGAAGCCCTCGCTCCGTCCGAGGCCGCTGTAAGGATGGCTCCGCATTCCTCCCTCATTCGATTGCAGCTTGCCCGAATTCAATTGGAATTAAACGACCCCACTTTGCTGGATAAGGCGATTGGCAATCTTAGGGTCGCCCAGCAACGCGAACCTCAATCGGCGTCCATATGGCGCAGCCTGGCTATCGCCCACGGGAGAAAGGGTGAAATGGGACAAAGCGCGCTGGCCATGGCCGAGGAAGCGTTTTTACGGGGAAAGAAACGCGATGCCCGCCATCATGCGACACGCGCAAAAAAAATTCTTCCCGCCGGCTCCCCCGGCGCATTGAAAGCGGATGATATTTTAAGCGCCACCAAAAAGAAAAAAGACGAAAAGAAGAAGTAGCCGTGGCAATCAATGCTTTTCGTTCGCGCGCCAGTTTAATCATTGCCGGTTTCGCGGCCTGCCTGCTGTTACTCGGCTGCGAAGTCCGCCAGGCCAGTGTCGATCCGTCCGGAAAGCTGAACATTCTGGGGTCGGGTTCGGATGTATCCGATCCGCGCACGTCTGCTGAATGGACGATTGCCGGGGCCACCGGCGGCGACGGCCCCGCTTTCACCCCTACCGAAATAGCGGGGGTTCGTTCCCTTCGCGTCACCAGCGGCCGCGAAACGGCGATTTTGTACCGCCGGACCGATGCCATTGTGCAGGTTGCCCCTTATTTGAGCTGGGCCTGGAATATCGAGCCCCACGGTGGAACGGGGCACCCGGTTCGCATTGTCGTGGGGTTTCGAGGCGGCAATTCAAAGAGCGAAAGCTGGGCCGGTCGGACGTTGGGACGGCTCGGCGCGGATTTCCCGCCCTATGATCGCATGCTGAGCATTGGCTGGGACGCGTCGGCCTTGCGTCGCGGCCATATGGCCCCTGCCCGCGAAAACCCTTTGGCTCCACGCCATTACGTCGTACGCGGCGGAATGGAAAACGCGGGCGATTGGCGGCTGGAAACGGTCGACCTCGTGCAGCTCTATCAAATGGCCTGGCCGAACGATGTGGCGCGCGAGGTCAAGGTCGTGTTCATCGGCATTGCCGCGCTGAAGAATGGTCAACCGGCATCCGCCAGCATTTCCGGTCTCGTGCTTTCACGTTAGATTGAATTGCTTGTTCATGTCCTGTCGGGCATGATGTCGCCCCTTCAAAATCAGCTGACAAATTTTGGCGAAAACTGAAAGGCCTTTCATGAGACGATCACGTATTTTGGGTGTTGCATTGGTGCTGGCGGCAGCGATCGCGCCACAGGTCGGCGTCGCTGAATCACTGACCACGGACCAACAGAACGACGTGCGCCGGATCGTGCGCGAATACCTCATCGAAAACCCGGATATCGTGATCGAAGCCATTCAGACCTATCAGGTGCGGGCGGAGCAGGAAAAGCGCGTCCGCCAGGAAATGACGCTGGCCAATAGCAAGGAAGCGCTGGAACGTGACCCAGGCTCTCCGGTAATCGGCAACCCAGATGGCGACGTTACGGTCGTCGAATTCATGGATTACCGGTGCGGATATTGCAAAAAGGTTTTTCCGGCGGTGCAGGAAATTCTGAAGACGGACGGCAACATCCGTTATGTGGTCAAGGAATTCCCTATACTCGGTCCGGACTCGGTGGTTGCCTCCAAGGCGGCGCTTTCCGTTTGGCTTTTGGCTCCGGAAAAATATATGGCCTTCCATTCGGCGTTGATGGAAGCCCGGGGCGGACTTAGCCAAAATCGCGTCGTCGCCATGGCTGCGGAAATGGGCTTTGACGGGCAACAGATTGCCACACGGATGGAAAGCCCCGAGGTCGCGAATGTGCTGGCCAAAACCCGTGAACTGGCCCGCACGCTGGGCATCAACGGGACACCGGCTTTCGTTGTCGGCAACCAGTTGGAACCGGGTGCGATTAGCGTTGATAGAATACGCGAACTGGTCGCAGCGGCCCGTTAATCCGTTTATTCCACCGGAAGAAGCGAAAAACGGAACCCGTTGCGCACGCCTTGCGTTGACCCCTCGACCATGAGAAACAGGGAAGCCCGCCCCGCGTCGCGGGCTTTCAAGTATGCGCGCATCAATTGGTCGGGATGCCAGATATCGACCTGATTGACCCGGACGATCACATCCCCGGGTTTAAGGTCGATAAGCCGCTCGACGGTCGCGATCTTCTTTTCATCGATTTTCGAGACGACGACACCGACCGAACCCCAACGCAAACCAAATTGCTTGCGTATGTCCGGGGTGATCGCGGCAAATGTCACACCGAACTGAGGAAGGATCGCGAAGCTCTGTTTCGACACGCTCCACGCCTTGGGCCGGGCGGTCGTTTTCAGAACGAATTCAAGCTTTTTACCGTCGCGCACGACAACGGCATCGACCTTTTGTCCGGCTTTCAGGGATCGAACCACGGCAACGATCTGGGCAAAGGTGTCGATATCCTTGCCGCCAAGCTTAACGATCAGATCGCCGCGTAAAAAACCTGCCTTGTTTGCCGGTGTACCGACCGCGACGTCGCGAACCAGCACGCCTTTGACATTATGCTTGCCCAGCGCCTCGATAATTTCGGGCGCCATGCCCTGAACCTGCATGCCGAGGAAGGCGGGTTCGGCATGGACGCCGCCCGACACAATAACGGCGCAAAGAACCATCACGCCAAGGAACAAACGCTTGTTTTTCATGCAACCTAAGCCCTCAACAAGTCGAACCTTCGATAGCCTTAACAACCTTCAGCTCCAGCAACAATGAAAATTCTCCAAGGTCCAGCACCATCCGACGCACAATTCCATTGTCCAACTGCAAAACCTCGATTTCGAAATCCGGTTCGGCATTCTGACCGCCAAGCGGAAAAACGGCCATCCGAACGGGCCATCCGGGCCGCATGGCTAATGGACCAAGGGCTGTCTGGGAGTCGGGTCCGGGCAGCTGCGTCTGCCCGATGAACGCCGTCACCTGCTGTGGTCCGTCAACCGTCGATCCCTCAAAAACAATACGCGGTTCCATGCGTCGTCCGGCACGAGCCGCCTCAATGAGCTTCATCGTGTGGGTCACGGGAAATACGGTTCCCGCCGGAAGTTCAACCGTTTTTGTCTCGGGCGCGGCAAAATCGGCGCGTCCGGGTTTTCCGTCGTCTGAAAGCCGCGCCGAGCCCTTGAAACCCGATTGCCTCTCGCCGGTCGATTGGCGCGAGGCAAAACGGTACGACTTTCCGTCAAGCGCCTCCCAACCGGCGAATCGGACTTCCTGACGAACTGCGACGCCGTTACTCAAACCGATATCGAGGGACAGTTGCTGGGCGAATATCCAGCCGTCGCAGGCCTTTTCAAGCGAGATAATCATCGTCCCGTCGACGGTGGCGACGTTTCCAGCGGCCCGCATATTGTGGAGCTTGGCTTCATAAACCGCCCTGTGCGGTTGAAGCACCACGGTATCCGCCCAAACCTGCCCGGCAAGAAAAACCAAAAGAGAAGCGACTGTTGCGGTCGTTTTTTTCATAAATCGAGGATACCCTTGATGGCATCGGATCGAAAGGCGATCTTGCGAATTTCGCCGTCTCGCTATATCCAATGGCAGAACCTGTGGCAGAACCTGCCGACAAGAAGGCGATTATGCGCGTTCTAAGTGTTTTCGGAACCCGGCCCGAGGCCATAAAAATGGCCCCGGTGGTCAAGGCCCTTGCCAGCACGCAGGGGATGGACGCGCGTGTCTGCGTTACGGCCCAGCATCGCGGGATGCTGGATCAGGTTCTGGGGCTGTTCGATATCCGGCCCGATTTTGATCTGGATATCATGAAAAACAACCAAACCCTGACCGATATCACGTGCGGCGTGTTGCGCGGGCTAGACGATGTTCTCGCTGAATTCAAACCGGACCGCGTTCTGGTTCACGGCGATACGACGACGACGCTGGCGGCCAGTCTGGCGGCGTTCTACCGGCGAATTCCGGTCGGTCATGTGGAAGCGGGATTGCGCACCGGCAATCTCTATGCCCCGTATCCGGAAGAAATGAACCGCCGCCTGACCGACGGCATCGCCGACATGATGTTTGCCCCGACCGAAGGATCGCGCCGGAACCTTCTGGCCGAAGGGGTCAACGAAGACAAGGTTTTCGTCACCGGAAACACCGTTATCGACGCCCTATTGGAGGTGACGGAACGGCTGCGAGCGGACACGTCGTTGGTCGAAAACCTGCAATCTCAGTTCCCATTCTTGGATGAGGGTCGAAAGCTGATCCTGGTCACCGGACACCGGCGCGAGAATTTTGGCGACGGCTTCCAGCAGATATGTTCAGCGCTGGCCCAGTTGGCGGATCGGACCGATGTACAGATTGTTTACCCCGTGCATCTGAACCCCAACGTTCAGGGCCCGGTTTTCGAGATCATCGGAGACCACGCACGGGTGCATCTGCTTGAGCCGCAGGACTATCTGCCGTTCGTCTTCCTGATGGACAGGGCGCATTTGATCCTGACGGATTCGGGTGGCATCCAGGAAGAAGCGCCGTCATTGGGCAAGCCGGTTCTGGTCATGCGCGAGGTGACCGAACGGCCCGAGGCCGTAACCGCCGGAACCGTAAAACTGGTGGGCACCGATGCCGAGTTGATTGTTGAAACGACCCGGCGTCTGCTTGATGACGACGCGGCCTATGGCGTCATGAGCCACGCCCACAACCCCTACGGCGACGGGCAGGCAAGCAAACGCATAATCAAGGAGATCCTTCGTGAAGCTGGCATTTGAGACAGCGTGCGTTATTGGCCTGGGCTATATCGGCCTTCCCACGGCGGCGATCATCGCCAGCCGTGGCGTGAACGTTATCGGCGTCGATATCAACCAACGGGCGGTCGAGCTGATCAAAAAAGGTGAGATCCATATCGTCGAGCCCGATCTGGACACCCTGGTCAATGGAGCCGTGGCCACCGGCAAGCTGAAAGCGACCAACGAACCCGGCCCGGCGGACGTGTTTATCGTCGCCGTTCCAACGCCGTTTACGGATGGCAACAAACCTGATTTGAAATACGTGCGCGATGCGGCTGAAGCCATTGCGCCGGTCCTGAAAAAGGGTGATCTGGTCATCATCGAATCGACCTCGCCGGTGGGGACCACCGAGCAGGTATCCGAGTGGCTGGCCGAACTGCGTGACGATCTGACATTCCCGCACAAAGCCGGGGAAGAGGCCGACGTCTGCCTCGCCTACAGCCCGGAACGGGTATTGCCGGGACGTATTTTGATCGAACTGGTGCGCAATGACCGGGTGGTCGGCGGCATGACCCCGCGCTGCGCCGAACGCGCCGCCGAACTATACCGCATGATCATTGAGGGCGAATGCTTCGTGACCAGCGCGCGAACAGCCGAGCTGGTAAAATTATCCGAGAACGCCTTTCGCGACGTTAACATCGCGTTCGCCAACGAACTCTCGCTGATTTGCGACCGCCTGGACCTTGATGTCTGGGAGGTCGCGGAACTGGCCAATCGTCACCCGCGCGTTGAAATCCTCAAGCCCGGCCCCGGCGTCGGCGGGCACTGTATTGCGGTCGATCCGTGGTTCATCGTCGATTCGGCGCCCGAGGAAGCCACGTTGATCAGGACGGCACGCAACGTGAATGACGGCAAACCGGGGCGCATCGTGGCCAACGTTCTTGAAGCCTGCGAACGTTTTGCCGAGCCGCGCGTCGCCTGTCTGGGCCTTTCCTATAAGGCCGACATCGACGATTTGCGCGAAAGCCCGGCGGTGGAAATCGTACGCCTGATTGCCGAGGGCGCCACCGACGTCGCCGCCGTCGAACCCCACGTTAGCGAACTGCCGAAAGCGCTGGCCGGTTCGGGCGTCGAACTGGTCGATCTGGACAACGCCCTGGATGGCGCGGACATCGTCGTCCTTCTCACCGACCACAAGGAATTCAAGGCCATGGACCGCCAACGTCTGGCCGGAAAAATCGTCTTCGACACGCGGGGAATTTGGCGATAGGGAGGAAAAAAAGGTGACGCTCGGCAACATGAACGGACAGGTGGTTTTGGTGACCGGCGGGGCTGGTGGCATTGGCACGGGAATTTCCAGGAAAGTTGCCGAAGCCGGGGCCCGCGTGGTTCTGATCGGTCGGCGAAGTGCCGAGGAATTGCAGGCGGCCGCCGACGCCCTTCCGGGAAACGGCCATTGGGGGGCCAGTGTTTCGGTCGAGGACAGTGCGGCGCTGACCGCGCTGGCCGACGAAATCGAGAAAAAATATGGACGCCTGGATATTCTGGTGAACAACGCGGCGATTACAAAGCAGATCGCGCACGACGATCTGGACGCCCTTGATGACGATTTCATTGATCAACTCTTCCGCGTCAACTGGCGCGGCTCGTTCGCCTGCGTTCGCGCCATGCGGCGGCTTCTGGAAGGCGGCGACGGCGGCGTCATCTTCAATGTTTCCTCCGCCGCCAGCAAAAACGGGATGGGAAGCAACATTGCCTATTGCGCATCCAAGGCAGCCATCAACACCATGACTGTTTCGCTGGCGCGCGTTCTGGCGCCGAAGGTTCGGGTGTTCGCCCTGTCGCCGGGTTTTGTAGATACTGGATTCGTTTCCAGCGATCCGGCCTGGGTCGCGGCCCGCAGCAAGGCAGGCGTGATGGATACCGCCGTTCCCGTGGAGGCGCTCGGCGAAGCAGTCGTCGCCCTAACCACGGGCATGGCCTACAGCACGGGATGTTTCGTGCCGGTGGACGGGGGCCGGATTTAGCACCGTTTTCCGGGCGTGATCGAATAAATTCGCGCTTTGTATATGTGCCAATATACATTTGTATCCATTGAAAACGCTCGGGTTTAACCACAAAAAATATATGGTTTTTCTTGCTTTGATGAGTCTTTCCTAATATGTATACATTCTAAACAAGGATCGACTTCTACAATTGGCCGTCGGCGGAAAACCCGTCGTATACGCCCAAAAAAAACGCGAGTTCGAAGGATATGACAAACAAGCCGGAAACCGGCGCAACGGTGGCAATGCGACTTGCCGGCGTCGTCGTCGCTATCGTCCTCTTATTTTCGTCCGCTCAGGGCTTTGCGGCCCCTTCGCTCGATATTTCGACGAAGGCTCAATCGACTGCGGACCATTCCCAGTTTGATGTTCTGAAGCAGAAGTTTCAGACCGGTCCCGAGGTCACGAAAGCCTGCCTGAGCTGCCACACCAAGGCCGCCAAGCAGCTTCACGAGACCAAGCATTGGAAATGGGAATACAAAAACCCGAAGACGGGCCAGACGGTCGGAAAACGCCATGTGGTCAACAACTTCTGCATCTCGGCGACGCCGAACATCGCGGCCTGCAGCAGTTGCCATATCGGCTACGGCTGGAAGGACGACAGTTTCGACTTCGCGTCCGAGGAAAACGTCGATTGCCTCGTTTGTCACGACACCACGACGACCTATTCCAAAACCAAGCTGCGCGAAGGCGGGAAGCGCAAGCTCAACCTTTCGAAAATCGCACAAAACATTGGCAAAACCAGCCGCGCCACGTGTGGGGCCTGCCACTTCTCGGGCGGCGGCGGCAAGGCGGTGAAGCACGGGGACATGGACCCGTCGCTTAATCACCCGGACTATTTTGTCGATGTTCACATGGATGCCGACGGGCTTAATTTCTCGTGCTCGACCTGCCACACCAGCGACGAACATGAAGTAGCGGGAAGCCGCTATGCGTCGACAGCGGCCGACACGGCCGGTATCGACGTTCCCGGAAAGACGACCGGCGGCCGGGCAAGTTGCGTATCGTGCCACAGCACCGAACCGCACCCGGAAGAAAACCATCCGAAGCTGAATGACCACACCGACCGCGTGGCTTGCCAGACGTGCCACATTCCGCGCCTCTCGCGCGGCGATTTCGCCAACAAGACATGGTGGGATTGGTCAACGGCAACGAAAATGGCGGACGATGGCTCGGTGCTGCACAAGTTCGACGCCGAAGGCCACGAGATTTACAATTCCAAGAAGGGCGACTTCGTTTGGCAGGACTGGGTCAGGCCCGAATACGCCTGGTTCAACGGCACGGTGCGTTACAATCTGGTCGGGGACGAAATCGACCCCAAAAAGATCGTTCCCATCAACATGATCGAAGGCGGCGCGGATGATGCGGACGCCCGTATCTGGCCGTTCAAGGTCATGCGCGGAAAGCAGCCTTACGACTCGGTCAAAAATTCTTTGGTCACCGTGAAGACGACCGGGAAGACGGGGTTCTGGACGACCTTTGACTGGCCGTCGGGCATCGAGCAGGGCATGGCCATTTCGGGCAAGCCCTACAGTGGTAAATTCGGCTTTGTCGAAACCGAGATGCACTGGCCCATCGCCCACATGGTCGCACCGCCCAGTGAAGCGGTGAGCTGCAACGAATGCCACACCAAGGATAGCCTGCTGAAAGACCTGACCGGGTTTTATATGCCCGGCCGTGATTCCTTTGAATGGCTCAGCCAGCTTGGCTGGCTCGCAGCCGCGCTTTCGCTTGCCGGTGTGCTTGTCCATATGGCGCTGCGCATCTTCCTAGGCATGCGCAATGGTCGGAAATGAAGGACAGAGATATGCAGCAAAATAGACTCAGTCGCCGACAAGTCCTGAGCGCGGCGGGCGGTGCGATTGCGCTGGCCACCGTCGGCCTGTCGGCCACCGACACGCTGGCCGGTCCGAAGGAAGCCAAGCAGAAACTGGCGGAAATTACCGGCGGCACAAAGCCCAAGAAGGGACGCGTCAATGTGAAGTTGCCGGCGCTTTCCGACCAGGGGCCGCTGGTTCCCATTCAAATCTCGGTCGATAGCCCCATGACCGATGATGACTATGTGTCGGAGATTCACATCGTCGCGTCGCGCAACACCTCGCCCGACGTCGCCGTTTTCCATTTGACCCCTATGGCCGGAAAGGCCGAGGTCGCCACCCGCATTCGCGTGCGCGAAAGTCAGATCGTGACGGTCGTCGCGAAAATGAACGACGGATCGCTTTATGTCGGCAAGGCGCGCTCGCGCATTGTCGGCGGCGCCGGCGGTTGTGGCTGAGGAAAAGGGATCCAGCAAAATGATTGACGCCCCACGCATCCATGTTCCAAGCACCGCCGAAAAAGGCGAAGTCGTTCGTGTTCGCGCCAAAATCCCGCATCCCATGGAGACGGGTTGGCGGAAAGATCACGACGGCAAAGAAGTTCCGCGCAACCGGATCAACCGGTTCGTGTGCACATTCAACGGAACCGAAGTTTTCTCGGCCGATATGTTCTCGGGCGTATCCGCCGATCCTTATCTCTCGTTCTTCGTGCGGGTTGAGGAAAGCGGAACCGTTGCCTGCACTTGGGAAGCGGACGAAGGAAAAACGTTTAAGCGATCCGCGACGATCAACGTCGCCTGAAGCACATCAACTGACTAGAGGATACGGCAATGAAATTCGCAACTCCGGTACGGCTATTGCTGGTCGCGACCGTCATGTTTTTCGCGGGACAAGCTGCCGACGCAGCCGACGCGAAAAAATTCAAGGCTTTCCATACCATCGTCGATTATGCGTTCATGAAGGATGTCGCAACCATCCCTCCGCGCGCCGACGCTTTGGTTGTCGACTCGCGCCCCGCACGTAAACACGACGGCGGCCACATTCCGGGCACCCTGAATATCTCGGATTCCAAGTTCGCCAAGATGACCGACCTGCTTCCGGCAGACAAAGCCCAGCTGCTGGTCTTCTATTGCCAGGGCGTCAAATGCTCGCTTAGCCACAAGTCGGCGTACAAGGCCGAGAAGCTGGGCTACACCAACGTCAAGGTTTACGCTGCCGGTTATCCCGATTGGGCAAAGAATGGCGGCCTGACCGGTGTCAGCACCAAATTCGTCAAAAAGCTGATCGACAAGAAAACCGACATGCTCCTCGTCGACAGCCGCCCGGCCCGCAAAGCCAAAAAAGGCTTCGTCCCGACAGCGATCATCATTCCGGACAGCCAGTTCAAGAAGATGACCGACAAGCTTCCCGCCGACAAAGGCAAGCTGCTGGTCTTCTATTGTGGCGGCCTCAAGTGCAAGCTGAGCCCCAAGTCGGCTAACAAGGCCATTGCGCTGGGTTACACCAACGTCAAAGTCTATCAGGCTGGTTATCCGGCCTGGAAAAAGGCTTACGGCGCGAAAAAGGCGGCGGCTATCGTGGCCGGACCGGACGGCGACACCATCGCCATTGCTTCCTTCGAAGAAATCCTCAAGAACTCGCCCGACTCCATCCACATCATCGATGTGCGTGACGCCGACGAATTCGCCCAAGGGTCCTTCCCCGGTTCTTCCAACATCCCGGTTGACGAGCTTGAAGCCAAAATCGCCGGACTGCCGTCCGACAAGCCCATCGTCTTCGTTTGCGCCACCGGCGCACGCAGCGGTGAAGCGTTCGATATGGTCAAGATGGAACGCGATGCGCTGAAGGTCTTCTTCCTCGACGCCGAGATCACCCACACCAAGGGTCAGCCCTCGGAAATAAAAGCGGCAAGTTAAGCGCTTCCGCGCATCTTAAGTTGCCCAAGAAAAAGGGGCGGTGCCTATAAGGCCCCGCCCCATTCTTTTGCCCGCAGCTTGTTATTGTTCCCCGGCTGCGTCGGGTTGACCCGTCTTAGCCAAGCAGCGATCCCAGATCGACCGGAACCGGTTCATCCAGTTGCCGCAGTTCGGTATCGACTTCGCTGCCGTTATCGAAGCGCAGCATCACGAACTCGCCCGGCGCACACAGCGCGCAGCGCGGCGCGTGCCAGATGTCGGCGTTGTAATTGACCGCCTGCGCCCCCGTCGCCACGAAGACGATCAGCCCCGAGATATCCGGGTCGCCGCCGGGTGTGGACGGGCAAACGGCGACCAGGGAATGGGTGCCGTTCAGCGGAACGAACGTCTGGTTCGAGCATGAGTGCCGCTCCAGCGCCGAGACTTGCAACGGCGCTGTATCGACCGGAACCCGCATGAACGTCATGTTGGCCTTGGCGTCGTCGCGCAAGTTATCCATGCGGGCGGCGAATTCATCGCGTTGCGGGCCTTCAATGGTGCCCATCAGAACCTGACCGAACGGCTCGAACGCCTCGGGCGTCAGAGGGATTGCTTTGATTGTCATGCAAACATGCTCCTCTTACCGGTAGAAGAACTCGACCGGTGCCATGGGCAGGGCCGGGATGTAGGTGACCAGAAGCAGTACCGTGGTCAGGACCGCGATGAAGTAGACGTTCACCTTGGTCACTTCCCAAACATCGGCTCCGCCCACCGAACAGGCCGTCACCAGCACGCTTGCCACCGGCGGCGTCTGCTGACCGATCGCCAGATTGAGGGTCACGATCAGTCCGAAGTGGACCGGATCGATGCCCATGAGGTTGACCAGCGGCATGACGATGGGAACCACCAGAATGATCGCGGCAGCCGAATGCAGGAACAACCCGACGATCAGGAAAAAGACGTTGAGCAGCAGCAGAATGAGGTACTTGTTCTGCGTCAGTTCGCCGATCTTAGCAGCCAGTTCCTGCGGCACCTGTTCTTCGGTCAGGAACACGCCGACCAAGGCCGACGCGGCAACCAGAACCATCACGGCGGCTGTCTGTACGCCGCCGTCAATCAGGGCCTTCTTCAGGCGGGGAAGGTCCAGCTCGTTATAAATGACGCCGATAATCAGGGACGCCACGACCGCCAGGCCTGCGCCTTCGGTCGCCGTCACAAAGCCGCCGAAGATACCGCCCAGAATGATGACCGGCAGGGTGAAGGCCAGCCAACCGTCCTTGAAGGTGGCCCAAACGCGGGCGGCCTGGAATTTTTCCTCGACCGGATAGTTATGCTTGCGGGCGAACCAGTAGCACAGCGCCATCATCGAGAACCCGCCCATGAGGCCGGGAACAAAGCCCGCCACGAAAAGTTGGACGATCGAGGTCTGCGCCATCACGGCGTAAATGATCATGGGAATGGACGGCGGCAAAACGATTGCCAGGGTCGCGGCCGACGATGAAACGGCGGTCGCAAACGGAAGCGGGTAGCCCTTGCTTTTCATCGCCGGAATAAGGATCGAGCCCAGCGCGGCCACACCGGCCACGGCGGAACCCGAAATCTCGGCGAAGAACATGGACGCCCCGATGGTGACCATCGAAAGGCCGCCCTTTACGAAGCCCAGCAAAGCCGAGGCGAACGAGATCAGGCGCCGCGAAATGCCGCCCGCGTTCATGATGGCGCCCGCGAAAATAAACAGCGGAATGGCGATCAGCGGGAACTTGGTCGCGCCGTCGAACATGACCAGCGCCACGTTCGGCAGCATATCGGGTCCCTGAACGGAAACCATGGCCACGGCGGAAACAACGCCCAAAGCTACGGCAATGGGAACGTTCAGGAAAACCAGGGCGAAAAGCCCGAGGAACATGAAGAAAATGCTCATTATCTCATCGCCCTACACTAGTGTTTCACAAGCACGTCCGCTCGTCCGGTCGCTTCGCGCCAGATTTGCGGCATGTTGAAGAGTTCGGCGATGATGTACAGCGTCGCGCCGATGGGAATGACCGATTGGGTCAGCTGGTACGAAACCTGCGGCAAAGTAACCAGGTAGTCGCCTTCAAGCACTTCCAGCACGACGAAGCCGAAATAAGCCAGCAACCCGAAAAAGCCGAGAACACATGTCTCGGCCACGATTACCGAAGGAATGCGGTACTTGGGCGGCATCGCAGCGACAATGCCGGGCATGCCGATATGGGCGCGTTTCATGGCCCCAAGGGATGCGCCGTAATAGGTCAGCCAAGCCAGCAAGACAGAGGCAACTTCGTCATACCAGTCCAGTGAGTTGCCGCCCCAGCGGAACGCCACACCGATGACGACAATCGCCGCCAGGCTGATCATCAGGAGCATAGTGACTATTTCCAGCACCTTCTCCAAACCGTTGCGCACGCCTTGCATTATTTGGACTCCGAATAATTCACGAGGTTGTTTTGCAAAAAAGGAATTAAGCGGGAACCGCCCCGCCTGATCGCGGCGGGGCGGAAACCCAATTGTGACGTTTCTTATTTACCGAGGGCGATGGCTTTATTGACCAGGTCCGAACCACCCGCGACAGATTTACCGAATTCTTCGTAGATCGGGGCGCTGGCATCGATGAATGCCTGCTTGTCGGCACTGTTAACCGTGATGCCGCCGTCCTTCAGTTCCTTCAGAAGTTTCTTTTCCAGCTCGGCCGCGTACTTGTACACGAACGGCTGCGTATCTTTGGCAGCCTGCTCGACAATAGCCGCTACGTCTGCCGGAACCTTTTTCCATTTCTTGGCGTCAGCAACGATATAGCCCGGCGTGTAGACGTGACCGGTAAGCGACAGGTACTTCTGCACTTCCTGGAAACGGGCACTGGCGATCTGGGCGAACGGATTTTCCTGACCGTCAAACGTGCCGGTTTTCAGGGCGACGAAAACTTCGCCGAACGGCAGCGGTGACGGGTTGGCGCCATAGGACTTGAACATCTTGACGCGCCAGACCGAACTGGGCGTGCGCAGCTTGATGCCCTTCAAATCGGCGGGAACATTGATCGGGCGGGCGTTATTGGTGATGTGGCGGAAACCGTTTTCCCACAATGCCAGGATCTTGTAGCCCTTCTTTTCGGCGGCAGGCGCCAGCTTCGGCCAGAAGATTTCTTTCTCGATCTTGGCCATATGCGCCCGGTCTTTGACCAGATAAGGCATATCGAACATGCCGATTTCATCGACCTTGGAGGCCATGATCGAAGAATTGAGAGCAAGATGGGCGGTGCCCAGCTTGATCTTTTTCAGCATTTCCTTGTCCTTGCCGAGCTGGCCGGCGCCGAACACGGTGACTTTGCCCTTGTCGCCCAACTTGGCGTTGGCGATTTTGGCAAATTCGTTTGCGCAGGCTTCGAAAAGCGAACCGGGCTTACCATTGTGGCCCAGTTTCAATTCATAACCGGCGGCCATGGCGTTAGAGGCGAACGCGCCAGCAAGCACCACGGTTCCCAATACCTTAAGTGAAGTTCCGATTTTCATTGAAGAAATCTCCCTTGCTCATTGTCGTTTCGATTTGTTGGTCCAACGTTTCCGCGCGCCATTTGGGATCGCACTCTTTTTTTGTCCCGAACGCAGTCCTTATTACGAGTCCCCGGGGTAAGTTCGCGGCTTTATTACCCCTGTTTCAAAAAATCCATCGCTGCCTGAACACCGCCCTTGTTGTGCGGGATACCCGCCAACCCTAGGCCCATCTCCACGCCAGAAAGTGTTCCACAAAGCATAATGTCGTTGAAATCGCCCAGATGGCCGATGCGGAAAACCTTGCCCTGCACCTTGCTCAGGCCATTGCCAAGCGACATGTCGAAGTTTTCAAGAATGACTTTTCGCAATTCGTCGGCGTTGAAGCCGTCGGGAACGCGAACCGCCGTCAGGACGCCACTGTATTCGCGTTCGTCCTGACATTGAATTTCAAGACCCCCGGGAATTTCAAGACCCCACGCGCGCACCGCGCGACGCGTCGCTTCTCCATGCCGGGCATGACGGGCGAAAACGGCGTCCAGCCCTTCTTCCATAAGCATGTCGATGGCTTCGCGAAGGCCGAACAGCATGTTCGACGCCGGCGTATAGGGGAAATATCCGGTCTTGTTGGGGCCGACCATGCTGTCCCAGCGCCAGTAGGATTTCGGAAAGTCGCTGCTCTCGGCGGCCTTCATAGCCTTGTCGCTAGTGGCCGTGAAGCCCAGGCCCGGCGGCAGCATCAAGCCCTTTTGCGAACAACTGACGGTGACATCAACGCCCCATTCTTCGTGGCGATAGTCGATGGAAGCCAGCGAGGAAATGGTATCGACGAAAAGAAGCGCCGGATGGTTGGCGCGGTCCATGGCTTTGCGAATTTCGCCGATTCTCGAGGTGACGCCGGTCGACGTTTCATTATGAACGACGCAAACGGCCTTGATCTTGTGCTCGCGATCCTCGGCAAGTTTGGCTTCGACAACATCCGGATCAGCGCCCCTGCGCCAATCACCCGGCACGAATTCGGGGTCCAGCCCCAGGCGTGTCGCCATCTCGTGCCACAGGGTCGCAAAGTGGCCGGTCTCGAACATCAGAACCTTATCGCCGGACGAAAGCGCGTTGGTCAGCGCCGCTTCCCAAGCTCCGGTTCCGGACGCCGGGTAAACGATTACAGGGCCGGTAGTCTTGAAAATCTTCTTCAGATCTTCCAGCAGCGGTCGCGCCATGGCACCGAAATCGGGCCCGCGGTGATCGATGGTCGGCATGGAAATCGCGCGAAGAATTCGCCCAGGCACATTGGATGGCCCCGGGATTTGCAAAAAGTGTCGTCCTGCCTGATAGGCGTTAGGCATACCACCCCCCAAGAAAAAGGTCGTGTCGCATTTTGTTTATGCATAATGAATGCATATTACAATCGTGTTGGCAAGTCCCAAATATTAGAGAACCATAAAATGCTGGAAAAATCCCTTTGTTTCATTAGTATATTGAGAATCAGGGAGCTTTGGGTGCACGACGTACTTCGTAACTGAATATTGCATTCAATATTATATCGTGTATTGTGGACCGAGATGGAAATGAAAGTGACCGTCACTAGAAGGGCTTACGCATGAGATCGGCTTCGGTCCAAATTGGCGATAGCGCACTGGCCGCGCGCTTGCGTCGCGAGATAGAAGGCGACGTGTTGTTCGACCCGTTTTCCAGAGGGCGTTACAGCACCGACGCGTCGATTTATCAGATTGAGCCCATCGGCATCGTTCTTCCGAAAAGCGAACAGGATATCGTGCGCGTTATTCAGATTGCCACGGACCAGGGGGTGGCGGTGCTGCCGCGCGGCGGCGGCTCATCACAAAACGGCCAGGCCATCGGCGAAGCCATCGTCGTCGATACGACCCGATACCTGGATCAGGTCATCGCGTTCAACCCGGAAGAGGCGACGGTCACGGTTCAGCCGGGCATCGTTCTCGACACCCTGAATGGGTTTCTCAATCCGCACGGCGTTCATTTCGCGGTCGATCCCTCGACGTCGAGCCGGGCGACCATCGGCGGCATGGCCGGAAACAACAGCTCGGGCGCCAGATCGATCCGTTATGGGTTAACGGCAGATAATGTTCTGGCCATAGACGCGCTGGTGGCCGATGGAGCCAAACTGCAGTTCGCGGATTCAACGGACCACCCCCTGCTGCAACCGCTTGTCGAAATGGCAGCGCGCGAATCGGATGAAATCGGCCTGCGCTTTCCCAAGGTTCAGCGCCGCGTCGGCGGCTACAACATCGACGCCCTGTTGCCCGGCGGGCCGGGCGCGCAATTGGGCAACCGCGCGGCGCGCCTGCTGGTCGGATCGGAAGGCACGCTGGCCTTTTCGACGGCGCTGAAACTCAAGCTGCACCCCATCCCGACCCATAAGGTCATGGGCGTGTGTCATTTCCCGACCTTCTATCAGGCCATGGATATGACCCGCCATATCGTCGATCTGGGTCCGGCGGCGGTTGAATTGATTGATCACACGATGATCGATCTGGCCCGCGACATCCCGCTTTTCCGACCCATTATCGAGCGTTTCGTCATGGGCGAACCGGCCGCCGTGCTGCTGGTCGAGTTTTCCGGCGACACGCACGAGGAACAACTGGAACTTCTTGCCCGATTGACGGAACTGATGGCCGACCACGGCTTTCCGAACGCCGTCGTCGAGGCCACCGATCCCGCTTTCCAGAGCGACATCACTTCCGTTCGCAAGGCCGGACTGAACATCATGATGTCCATGAAGGGGGCCGGAAAACCGATCTCGTTCATCGAGGATTGCGCCGTTCCGCTGGACGATCTGGCCGAATACACCTCGCGCCTGACCCAGGTGTTTGAGAGCCACGGCACCACCGGGACCTGGTACGCGCACGCTTCGGTCGGTTGCCTGCACGTGCGGCCCGTGCTGAACATGAAGGAAGAGGACGGCGCCATCAAAATGCGCGCCATCGCCGAGGAAGCCTTTGCCGCCGTGCGCGAATACAAGGGGTCCCATTCCGGCGAACACGGGGACGGCATTTCGCGTTCCGAATTCCACGGTTCCATGTTCGGTCAGCGCATGGTGGCCAATTTCGAAACCGTCAAGGACACCTTCGATCCGGACAATCGCTTCAACCCGCACAAAATCGTTCGCCCCTATAAAATGGACGACCGATCCATCATGCGCTACAGGCCGGATTATGCGCCCGCGAAACTGGAAACGGCGTTGGATTGGTCGGACTGGGGCGGTCTGAGCGGGGCCGCTGAAATGTGCAACAACAACGGCGCGTGCCGCAAATTCGAGGCCGATTCCATGTGCCCCTCGTTCCGCGCCACCCGTGACGAACAGCACGTCACCCGCGGACGCGCAAATACCCTGCGTCTGGCCCTTTCCGGGCAGCTTGGTCCTGACGCATTGTTCTCGGACGAAATGTTCGAGACCATGAAACTTTGCGTTAGCTGCAAGGCCTGCAAACGCGAATGCCCCATCGGCGTCGACATGGCGCGCATGAAGATCGAGTACCTGTACCAGCGCGCCAAAAGACGCGGCGTCGATTTGCGGGATCGTCTGGTCGCCTATTTGCCAAGGTACGCGCCGTGGGCCTCACGGTTCGCCGGGCTTCTGAACCTGCGCAACAAAATCCCGCTTCTGGCCTGGATCGGCGAAATAACCACCGGGTTCAGCCGCAAACGTAAATTACCGGAATGGCGGCGTGATCCGTTCCGACCGGAAACCGCAGCCACAGGCCCGGAGGACGGCCGCGAAGTCGTCCTGTTCGGCGATACGTTTAACATCTACTTCGAACCTGAAAACGTGTGTGACGCCGCCGATGTTCTGGCCGCCGCCGGATATCGGGTTCATTTCGCCAAACCGGCGGACGGTGGGCGGCCTTTGTGCTGCGGACGGACATTCCTTTCTGCGGGGCTGGTCGATGAAGCCAAGGCCGAGGCCCGCCGACTGATGGAAGTGCTGGAGCCGTTCGCCCAGCGCGGCATTCCCATTGTCGGCCTGGAACCCTCGTGCCTGTTGACGCTGCGTGACGAATACCCGGCCCTGCTTCCCGGTGCGGCGGCGGACGCGCTGGCGAATAGCGCATTCATGTTCGAAGAATTCCTGGCTGCCGAAATTGATGCCGGGCGGTTGAACCTGCCCCTTGCTCCCATTGACCCGAAAAAAGCGATGCTGCACGGCCATTGCCACCAAAAGGCATTCGGCCTGATGGGCTCGGTAAAAAAAGTCCTGGGGCTGATCCCTGAGCTCGACGTGGAGAGCATCGAAACCAGTTGTTGTGGGATGGCCGGCGCGTTCGGCTATAATGCCGACACCTACGACATCTCCATTAAAATGGCCGAGTCCAAGCTGGCGCCGGCTGTCAGGGAGGCCGCACCATCAACCCTGATCGCAGCGGACGGCACAAGCTGCCGCCACCAGATACACGACACGACGGGCCGGGCGCCGCTGCACGTGGCCCGCATTCTTAAATCCGCCCTGAAAAAACCTGCCCTCAAAACCAAGTCGGAAGATTGAGCCATGCCAATGACACCATCTGAACCGATTACCCGCCAATCCCTGCATGACCAGGTCGTGGACAGGCTTCGCGACATGATCGTCGAAGGCGAGCTTGACCCCAATACCCGCATCAACGAGAAAATGCTGTGCGAGCGGTTTGGCATATCGAGAACCCCGTTGCGCGAGGCCTTGAAAGTGCTTGCCTCGGAAGGTCTGGTCGAATTGATGCCCAACCGCGGCGCGACCGTCGCCTCGTTCACGTCCGAGGACCTGGACGAAACGTTCCCCATCATGGGGGCGCTGGAAGCGTTATCGGGAGAAATCGCCTGCCAGCAGATTACGGATACGGAAATCGCCGAAATTCGGGCGCTGCATTATCAGATGGTCATGCATTTTCAAAAGGGCGAACTTCACGAGTATTTTCAGATCAACAAGGCGATCCACGAGAATATTCTCGCCGCCACACACAACGCAACACTGACCAATATTTACGGCAGCCTCGCGGGCCGCGTGAGCCCGGCGCGTTTTCGCGCCAACATGTCCAAACCACGCTGGGCCGAAGCCGTAGAAGAACACGAAAAAATATTGAAGGCGTTGGAGGATCGCGACGGCCCGACCCTTTCACGCCTGTTGAAGACACACCTCGCTAACAAGCGCGAAACCGTGCGCGAGGCCCTGTTCTCCGATGAAAGGGGTTCGGCGGCTTAGGCCGCCCAGGGGCACGATCCTTCCTGCGCGCAGGAACCGCAAGTCGGCTCTGCCGCCGCCGCGCCCGCACCGGCACCCGAACTGACGCGCGGGGCCATGATCGCCTTGGAAATGCTCGTGTCGCCGCATTGCGGACAAACAAGCGCACCGCCGGCGGATTGTTCATCGTACTGACTACCCGATGCGAACCATTCGTCGAATGCGTGGCCCTTGGAACAGCGAAGACTGTAGACAATCATGGTCGGCCTCTTTTTACTGACTTGATCTTCGATCGTTAGGCGTCGTTCGCCACATCCGTTTCAGCGCCGTCCGCCGTTTGCGCGGCGGCGATCTCCGCCCTCACTTCGTCCATATCGAGGGCCGAGACGCGTGTGACGAGTTCTTCCAGCGCAGACTCGGGAACCATTCCCGCCTGGTTCATCAGCAGGATTTTTTCACGGAAAATAGCCAGTGTCGGAATGGATTGAATGCCAAACTGGGCCGCCAGTTCCTGTTCGGCGTCCGTATCGACCTTTGCAAAAAGAACGTCCGGATGGCTCTCGGATACTTTCTCGAAAATCGGCCCGAACGTTTTGCACGGCTGACACCAGCCGGCCCAGAAATCGATTAGCACGATATCGTTTTCAAGGATCGTATCCTCAAAGGTGTCGACAGTCAGATTGGTGGTCGCCATGGGTCTCTCCAAACAGGATGTGGAATGCCGGATATATATACGTCAGTCGACGGAGGCAAGCTGAACGATGATTTCCGGCTTGGATTGCCTGAGCACCCACACATCACCAAAACCGGCTTTGACCAGATCGGTGCGGGCGTCCGCCCGATCCGCCTTTGCCACGGGTCCGATGGCGACACGGAAAACGTTGCGGCCCTTGGCGCGTCCGGCGAGAACGATGGCGTCAAGCGTGCTCTGGGCGCGGGCGAAGCGTTCGGCATCACCGGCGCGGTGGTAACTGGCGATGATCAGGAATGTCCCGCCTTGGCGTTTGACCAGCGACGCCTCAACGGCGGGTTCAGGGGAGGTCTCTTTGACCGTTGGGACCGGCGGGACTGGCGGGACTGGCGGGACTGGCGGAACCACCGAAACAGAAGCGGTTTCGATAACCGAAACCGGCACCGGCGGAACGGTGGTCTCGGTCTCATCCACATCGCTCGAGGCGGCAAAAAGGGGAGCGTCGTCTTCCTCGACCGTCCATTCCTCAGCCGCCGCGATTTGCGGCTGAATTTCGGTCGGCTCAATTGTTTCATCCGGCATCGGTTCGTCAGCCGCCGCGACGCTCAACGCATCAAGGTCGGCGTTGCGGCAGATATCATCTCCCTTGAGCCCACACCAGATCGCGCAGTCCTTGTTGGCGACAGCGGATATTCCGTGATCGGTAAGGGTCTTATCCGTGGTGATAAACGATACACCGTCAGCCAGAAGCGAGGCGATCTGAATGCCGATGGGCAGGCCGCATCCGCCAAGAACCAGCGGCAAACCGACGGCAGCAAGAAACCTGATTTTTTGTCGCGAAATCGTTTTATCCCCCAAGGCGGTCGGTTTTCATCCCGGACTCTCCGCAAGAATCGCCCACCAACCCTTAACAATTCGGAAAGGCGCAGAGAAATTAGCCGCTGTGAGTGTTTGATTTTCCGCGTCCCAGACGATATTGTCGCGCGTCAAAAAACCTAGGGAGAGAGACAGGGATCATGTTGAAAAAGATTGCCGCTATCGCTGCTGGCGTCGCTGTCGTCGCTACGATGAACAGCCAAGCCGTCGCAAAAACGCTAATCAACGGTATCGACGCCAACTTCCCGCCCTTCGCCTATGTCGACAAGTCCGGCAAGCCGAGCGGCTTTGATGTTGATGCGGTCGATTGGATCGCCAAAAAGATGGGCTTCGAGGTTACGCACCAGCCCGTCGCCTGGGAAGGGATTATCCCCAACCTGGTCGCCAAGAAGATCGACTTTATCTGCTCGGGCATGACGATCACCGCGGAACGCGCCAAAATCGTCAACTTCACCACGCCCTATTGGGAGCACCGCAACCAGTTCGTCGCCAAGAAGGACAGTTCGATCACCGAACAAAAGATCCTCACCGGCGGCATCACGCTGGGCGTTCAGCAAGGCACATCCGAGCTGAAGTGGCTGCAGAAGACCATGAAGGAAAAGGGCTGGAACTTTAAGTTCCGCATGTATGATTCGGCTCCGATGGCCGTCGAAGACGTTCTTAACGGCCGCATTGAAGCCGCCGCCATGAACGACGCGCCCGCCAAGGACGCGGTCGAGAAGAAGCCGGTCAAGATCGTGGCCGCCTTTGGCGACGTCGATGCCTACGGTTGCGCCACGCGCAAAGCCGACACGGACCTGAAAAAGAAGCTTGATGACGGCTACATCGCGCTTCGCAAGGATCCGTACTGGAAAGAACTGCTCAACAAGTACGAGCCGTAAGATACGTTCCCATCGGGGAACTTAGATGGTTGAAGGCGCGGGCCGACGCTCGCGCCTTCGCCGTGTCATAGGATTAAGAAAGCCGTAGCGGAATGCTCGAATCCTTCGAGGCAATAGTTGACGCCCTGCCCTACCTGCTGGGCGGAGTCCCTGTGACGGTAGCAGCCGTGCTCGGCGGCATGGCGCTGGGGCTGATTATCGGCGTCCCGCTGGCCGTGGCCCAGGTCTACGGCCATCCGTTGCTGGGCCGACTGGCCGGTGTCTACGTGTGGTATTTCCGTGGAACGCCCATTCTCGTCCTTTTGTTTATGTTCTATTTCGGGCTTTTCCCCCTGATGGAACTGAATGTAAATGCCCTGACGGCCACGGCGATTGTGCTGGGACTGGCCAGCGGGGCATACCAATCGCAAATTTTCCGCGGGTCGATCCTGTCACTTTCGGGCGGTCAGTTCCGTGCCGCAAGCGCCGTCGGCATGAGCGACGGTCAAGCCATCCGAAATATTATCTTGCCGCAAGCCCTGCGCCTGTCGCTGCCGGGCTGGTCCAACGAATTTTCGATCCTGCTCAAGGATTCGGCGCTGGCCTACGTGTTGGGCGCGCTGGACATCATGGCCCGCACCCATTTCGTCGCCTCGCGCACGTACGAACACCTCGCCCTTTATGCACTCGCCGCGCTTTTGTACTTCCTGCTGACGTGGGCGGGAGTCCGAAGCCTTCGGGCGTTGGAGCAAAAGGTCGCGATACGCGGATATGGAACAACATAAAATGAACAGTAACACCCAGCCGGTTCTGCGGGTCGAAGGCATCAGCAAGGCCTTTGCCGGAACGCCCATTCTTAAATCGGTCTCACTGAGCCTGAACAAGGGCGAACTGAAAGTGCTGATCGGACCGTCGGGCGGCGGCAAGAGCACCTTCCTGCAGTGCATGAACCACCTGATCGAACCGGACGCGGGCGAACACTTTCTGGACGGCCGCCGCATCAATCCCAAATCCAAGAAGGAACTTTACGGTTTCCGCCAGCAGGTCGGCATGATCTTTCAGGACTTCAACCTGTTCGACCATTTCACGGCGCTGGACAATGTTTCCATCGCACTTCGAAAAGTGAAGGGCATGGCCAAAAAAGACGCCCGGGACCGCGCGTTACAGCAATTGACCAAAATCGGCCTTGGCGACCGGGCGGATCACTTTCCGGCGGAACTGTCGGGCGGACAGAAGCAGCGAGTCTCCATTGCTCGGGCGCTGGCCATGGACCCACAGGTCATCTTGCTGGACGAACCGACGTCGGCGCTCGATCCGCAGCTGGTCGGCGAGGTTCTGAACGCCATCCGTGATTTGCGTGACGCCGGAATGACCATGGTCATGGCTACCCATCAGGTCGGTTTTGCCCGCGCCATCGCCGACGAGATCGTCTTCATGCAGGATGGCGAAATCATTGAACAGGGGGCTCCGGTCGAACTGCTGGCGCCGGGGTCGGGCACGCGGGCTCTCGAATTTTCCAATCACCTGGCCGATTTGTAGGCGGATACGTTGGAAACTTTCCCCTTCATAACCGAAGTCGTTATTCCGGCCCTGAACGACGGTCTGGCGCTGAGCATCGAGTTGATCGTGCCGTCCGCCATGATCGGCCTGTTGTTGGGCATCATCGTCGGCAGCCTGCGCACCCACGCGCCACGCTGGCTGATGAAAATTGCCGACGCCTACGCGGCCCTGTTCCGGGGAACGCCGCTGGTGCTGCAACTTTTCTTTATCTATTACGGTTTCCCTAAATTCGGGATTTCCCTGGACCCCTACGGCGCCGCTTTGGTTGGTTTCACCCTGTGCAGCGGGGCCTATCATTCCGAATATATCCGCGGCAGCCTGCTGGCAACGAAGCAAGGTCAGTACCGGGCCGCCGACGCGCTGGGGTTCAGCACGTTCAAAACGCTGGTGTGGATTGTCGTGCCGCAGGCCGTTCGCCGTGCCCTGCCCGGCTGCGGAAACGAAATCATTTACCTGATCAAGTATTCATCGCTGGCCTATGTGGTCACCTGCATGGAACTGACCGGCCACGCCAGAGAAGTGGCGGCGCAAAGTTTCCGCTTCACCGAAACGTTTTTCGTCGTCGGCCTCTATTATCTGGCCATCGTGACGGTCGCGACCTTCATCCTGCGGCACCTTGAAAAGCGTCTCCGCATCCCCGGTTTTGGCGTCGGTTGACGGAATAAAACGCTATCGAAGTACCGGCCCGTGGATCGGCCCAATCCCTGTTGGGCGTCGTCGGCGCTATCCTGTTCGACGTTTGGAAACTCGCCGCCGCTTGGGCCGTCCGCCCGTGACAGCCACCGAATGGGTTTTGGCGAGTTGCTCGACTTTGGCATAGAACAGGTTCAGATGCTCGCGCATGACCCGCCGCGCGCCGCGTCCGTCGTTCTTTTCGACGCAATCGATAATGTCCTCGTGTTGCTCGAAGATAAGATCGATATGGGCCGAGCTTTCAATGGTTGAATAACGCACGCGGTCGAGTTGAAGTTTTGCCGCCTGAACCGGTTTGATAACGCCGATACGTCCACTTATTTCAATCAACCGGCAATGAAAAGCGTCACCCTCGGTAAGGAACCCATCAAAGTCGTCGGCACCAATCAGCGCCTTTTGTTTCCTGAAGATTTCCCGCAGCCCTGCAGCGTCTTCCTCCGTCGCCCGGCGCGCCGCCAAAAATACCGTGGCACATTCCAGGCTTTCGCGGATCAAGTGTGCGTCTTGCACGGCATCCAGGTCGATGGGCGAGACGTAGGTCCCCGATTTGGGAACGATAAATACCAGGCCGTCCTCGGACAACCGGATCAGGGCTTCGCGAATTGGCGTCCGGCTGACGCCCAACTCTTCGGCAAGCATCTTTTCCGACAACGCCGCTCCGGGCGCGAATCGAACCTGCGCGATTTCTTCACGCAATACCGCATAAACCTGCGCTCCCGTAGGTCTTTGCGAATCGATTAACGCGGAAAGTTTCTCTTTATTCATATCTCGTACCATACCAAAACATCCATCAGGACGCATACTATTTTTTTTACTCTCATAATTTTCCTTATTTTTCAAAGAATTAAATTCTCATCAGAAAATACCCTAACGCTGTTATTGACAATATTTTCCGCCATCATGTATGGTAGTTATCGAAACATGTATGGTAGATGCCGTTTTCGGGAGAGGCGCGCACAAATTCCGGATCGTTGAAAAACCGGGGCCGCTGAAACCCTTTCCGCCATACGACGACGGATACGAAAAAGACCAAAAAAGAGCCAAAACGAATCGCAAAAGGGGAAAGCGATGTTCGTGCAAGCTGAGGTCGTCCACAAACTCAATCTCGTACGCGGCCTGATGGCCGATCTGGGCCTCGGTGGCGTCCTGTTCCGCAAACAGGCCAGCTTCGCATGGTTAACCTGCGGCCGGCGCAATCTGGTCGGTATCGCGACAGAGCTCGGCGTCGCTTCGGTTCTGGTCACACCCGATAAGCAATACGTTCTTTGCAACAATATCGAGGCGCCCCGTATTCGCGAGGAAGAGTTCGTTGAGGACATGGGGTACGAAATTCGCTCCTGGCCCTGGTTTGAGGACAAGGAAGCCGCCTTCGCCCGTCAACTCTCTGGCTCAGGCGACCTTGGTTGCGACGACGCCTTTGCCGATCTATCCAACATCGGCGGCGACCTTGCAAAATTACGCTGGGCCTTGACGAGCTGGGAAGTCGGACGCTACCGCGAATTGGGTTTCATGGCGGCCCATTGTCTGGAGGATGCGGCGAAGACGATCCGTCCCGGCGACAAGGAATGCTCCGTCATCGGCCGTTTGGCCAACCGGCTGTGGGACAACGGTTACGACTACATCACCACCTTCTGCGCCGCCGATGACCGCATCGCATCCTTCCGCCATCCCATCGCCACCGAACGGCGTATCGAAAACCGCGCCATGCTGTGCTGCAACGTACGCCGCTGGGGTCTGATTGTTTCCTTCACCCGCTTCGTCCAGTTCGGAAAAGTTCCGGACGACCTTCGCCGCCGCTATGACGCCAACGTCTATATCGACTGCGTCATGATGGCCAATACCGTTCCCGGTCGGCCCGCAATCGAACCCTTCAGGAAGGGTTTGGACGCCTATAAGGAACGGGGCTTCGAAAAAGAATATGAACTGCATCACCAGGGCGGCTCCATCGGCTATGCGGGCCGCGACTACAAGGTTGGTTTTCAAACCGACGCGGTCATTCAGGAGAGCCAGGCGTTCTCGTGGAACCCGTCGATCTCGGGCTCGAAAAGCGAGGACGTCATGTTGGCGACCATGGACGGACCCGAGATGCTCACGCCTCCCGTCACCTACCCGACCATGATGGTCGAAGCGGACGGGTGCGTATTCCGGCGACCGGACATTCTTGAAATGTAGGGAGCCCAAGAAGTGCCCTCACAGGCATCAGGTTAATGTCACTTCAATCAAGAGGAGGAAATGACGCATGAAAAAGTTACTAGCAGTAACTGCCGTGGCGGCCGGGCTTTTCGCAAGCGTGGCGTCCGCGGACGACTATCCCAATCGCGAAATTGAACTGATGATCCCATGGGGCGTCGGCGGATCGACCGACATCGTCTTCCGCACCATGCTGGGCGTCTTGCCGAAGTACCTAAAAGAGCCGGTGATCATCGTCAACCGCCCGGGCGGCGGCGCGGTTCCGGGCTACACGGAAGCCATGACGAAAAAGAAAGACGGCTATTACACGTTGGCTTGGGCGACGGCATCAATCACCAAAACCCACATGACCAACACGCCTTATAACGTCGGCACGTTTGAACCGATCATCAATATCGTTACGTCGCCGTGCTGGATTTTGGTCCCCGGCAATTCACCGTACAAAACCCTGGGTGACCTGCTTGCCGATGCCAAAGCCAGGCCCGGCAAGGTCAATCTGGGTAACGCGGGCGCCGGCGGTGGCACCCACATGATCGCATTGGCCTTCGAAAAGGCCGCGGGCGTCAAGTTCAACCACGTTCCGCATAAGGGCGGCGGCCCAACCGTCATCGCAGCGGTCGGTGGCCACGTCGATGCCATCAACGTCGGCCCGCCGGAGGGTGTCGGCCAAATTGCTTCCGGCGATCTGCGCGCCCTCGCGATGTTCTCCAAAGAACGTATTGCCGCGTTCAAGGATATTCCCACGGCCAAGGAACAGGGCGTTAACTTCTTCCTTAGCCAGTGGCGCGGCCTTGCGGCTCCCAAGGGCACGTCCCCGGGGAAAATCAAAGTTCTCCATGATGCGATCAAGAAGACCATGGACGACCCCGCCTTCCAAAAACTCGCCAAAAAGGCGGGCATGATGCTGAACTACATCGGCGGAGCGGAATTTGTCGACCATGTCAAAAAGCAGGACAAGTTCTACCAAGACCTCATTAAAGCCAACAAGATGGGCAACAAGTACAAGTACTAATCGCCTCTCGCTGTGACCCGGTGCGGCGGGACCCTCCCCGCCGCACCATTTTTCGTTCGGAGACCCCGCATGTTGAACAAGGATGCCGTTATCGGCGTCGTTTTAATGAGCGTCTCGGCCGTTTTTTTCGGCGTGACCTGGACATTTCCGATCCAGGGACAGTACGTCTCTCCCGCCGTTTTCCCGCGCTTCGTCAGCGCCTGCATGCTCATCCTCGCAGGTATTCTGGTGGCGAGAAATGTTAAGGTCCCGTCTAGAACCGAAACCGAAGAGCGCGGTTCAGACAACACGGGCGTGGCCGGAAAAGTTCGGTCGTTCGTCCTCGGCAATTCGCTCTTCTTCCTTTTCGCCATCATCGCTTTTGCCTATACGCGGGTTATCGACTATGTGGGGTTTATTCCTTCCACGTTGTTCCTGCTTGCGGCCACGGTCTTTCTGTTCAAAGAGAGGCGCTGGCACGTCATCGCCTTGGTGTCGGTCCTTGGAACGTCGGTCTATTACTATGTGTTCCGCATCATTTTTAAGGTTCCTCTTCCACGGTTTGACTTGTTTTAGCCCGCCCAGACGCGGCTCAAAGGGTATGCGGCTCAAAGGGTATTGAGAATGGAAGCTTCAATCATTGACGGGTTTATGTTCGTTCTCGACCCGGCGCACTTCATCTTCTTGTTTATCGGCGTCGCAGGCGGGATCATCGTTGGCGCGTTGCCGGGATTGACAGGTTCGGTCGGCATCATTTTGTTGCTGCCGTTTGTCTTCTACGTCGATCCGTCGACGGCGATGGTCATGCTGTGCGGGATGTTCTGCGGTGCTATTTACGGCGGATCCATTTCGGCGATTTTGATCAGCACCCCCGGCACGCCCTCGGCCGCCGCCACCCTTCTGGATGGCTACCCCATGGCCCGCAAGGGCGAAGCCGGGCGCGCCATCGGAATCGCAACCATCGCTTCGACGTCGGGCGGAATTATCTCTACCTTCTGTTTGATGTTTCTGGCCCCGCAATTGGCGGCGTTTGCCTTGCGTTTCGGCCCGGTGGAATACTTCGCCCTGATGGTTTTCGCCCTGACCGTCATTGCCAGTGTTTCGGGCAATTCTCTGGTTAAGGGATTGATCAGCGGCGTGTTCGGCCTGATGATCGCGTTGGTCGGCATCGACCCGATGACCGGCATGCCCCGTTATTCGTTCGATATTCCCAACCTGATGATAGGATTCAGTCTGCTGCCGGTGCTGATTGGCCTGTTCGCCATCTCGCAGATTTTCGTGCAGTTGGAGGAACGGGCCAAGGGCGTCGTCGCCGTCAAACAAAAAATCGGAAAAGTCCTGCCCGGTTGGCGAGAGGTGCTGCGGCTGTTCAAGGTGATTATTCCGTCGTCGTTCCTGGGCACGGCAATCGGTGTCATTCCGGGGACCGGCGGCGCCATCGCTTCATTTATGGCCTACAACGAAACCAGGCGTTTTTCGAAGGACCCGGATTCCTTCGGCACCGGGAACCCCGCCGGCGTGGCGGCACCCGAGGCCGCCAACAACGGCACCACGGGCGGCGCAATGGTGCCGCTGTTGACGCTCGGCGTTCCGGGCGACGTGGTCACTGCCGTCATGCTGGGCGCCTTGATGTTGATCGGCGTGCGGCCCGGACCGCTGCTGTTCACCGAGCATCCGGACATGGTTCAAGCCATCTTCGCGGGCCTTTTGCTGGCCAATGTGCTGATCCTTCTTCTGGGAATCGTGAGCGTACGAGTGTTCCCGTTGGTGTTGCGCATCCCTGAGGCGATCCTGTTTCCGCTGATCCTGGGGCTGTGCTTCATCGGGTCCTATGCGCTGGGCAACACAACCTGGAACATGATGATCGCACTGATCTTCGGCATCATCGGTTACGGCATGAAGAAAACGGGGTTCCCTGCGGCACCTGTGATTTTGGGGGTCATTCTGGGCCCCATCGCCGAGGACGAATTGGGGAAGGCACTGATCACAAACTACGGCGAGTGGTCGACGCTATTCCAATCGCCGATCGCATTATTCTTCTATGCGATCTCGATCGCTTCCGTCACCTATTCGCTGATGCGCGACCGCGCGGCACGGAAAAAGGCCCAGGGGGCCGCTTAACCCAAGGGACCGCTAAACAAGGAGTCGACAATCATGACATACGGATTCGGAATCATCGGCACCGGAACCATCGGCCCTTTCCATGCGCGCGCGATTCAGACGTTGGACGATGCCCGGTTCGTCGGCGCGTATGACGCAAACGCGGACAGCCTAGCCACATTCGGCAAAAGCTTTCCCGGAAAGCTCTATTCCGACCTGCAAAGCTTGGTCGACGATCCGGAGATTTCCATCGTCACAATCTGCACGCCGTCCGCCCTGCATGTGGAACCTGCCTTGGCAGCCATCGAGGCGGGCAAACACGTGATCATCGAAAAACCACTGGACGCAACACTAGAGCGCTGCGACCAGATTATCAGCGCGGCCGAAAAAAAAGGCGTCGTCGCCGCCTGTGTTTTTCAGAACCGCTTCATCCGCGGTGCGAAAATTCTGAAAGAGGTAATCGACCAAGACCGTTTCGGCCGATTGGTGTTGGGCGACGCCTATATCAAATGGTTCCGCAGTCAGGAATACTACGACGGCCGCGCAGCACGCGGAACGTTAGCGCTCGATGGCGGCGGCGCGCTGATGAGCCAGGCCATCCACGCCATCGACCTGCTTCAGTGGTACATGGGCCCGGTGGAATCGGTCTACGCCTATGCCGACACATTGGGACACGAGAGATTGGACTTCGAAGACGTCTCCGTCGCCGTACTGCGTTTCGCGAGCGGCGCCATGGGCGTGATCGAGGGCTCAACGGCGGTCTATCCCGGCTTCTTCAAAAAGATCGAGATTTCCGGCGTCGGCGGCTCGGCGGTCCTGGAAGAGGAAAGCATCACGACCTGGAGCTTCGCCGAGGAAACCGACAAGGACGAGGCCATCCGGGAGGAATTCCGCGACCAGGGCGACAGCGGCGGGGGTGCTGCCGACCCGACAGCCATCGATTTCCGTCTGCACGCCGCCCAGTTCCAGAATCTGATGGAACATCTGGACGGCAAGGCTGAACTGCTGGTCGACGCCAAAGAAGCGCGCAAAGCGGTAGAGATTATCCTCGCCATCTACGAAAGCGCCGACACCGGCAAGCCCGTGCGGATTAACGGGTAGGATCGGCTGATTCGCTCCGAAATATTAATTATTCGCATTTGATGTTAGCTGTTGGCACGCTGGAATAAAGCCAATAGACTTGGCCCAACAAGATAATTTGTTGGATAATAACCAACGTCAAAAAACACGGACGCGAAGAATATGAGCGCGAAGCAACAAGTTACCGACGAGGGGTCGTCACGACCTGTCGCGTCGGGGCGCGAGAAAACCCTCGATAACGATTTCGAAATAGTGGCCCGCGAGGATCTCTCGGAGGTTACCTATTTGCTCGAAGTCCGCCATCCGATGATGGCGAAAGCGGCGCAGCCGGGGCAGTTCGTTATTGTGATAGCCCACGAGGCTGGCGAACGCATCCCGTTGACCATCGCCGATTTCGACCGCGACAAGGGAACCATCACCCTGGTCATTCAGGCGGTCGGCAAAACCACCCAGGAAATGCAACGGATGTGCACGGTGGGCACCCGGCTTCTTGGCATGGTCGGACCCATGGGCATTCCCAGCCATATCGGGCATGCCAAAAAGGTCGTTTGCGTTGGCGGCGGACTGGGCGTTGCGCCCGTATTTCCGCAGGCGCGCGCCTTTAAGGAAAGTGGCGCCTACGTGATCGGCATCGTCGGCTTCAGGTCCAAGGACCTGATTTTCTGGGAGGACAAGTTCAAAGAACACTGCGACGAATTCATCATCTGCACAGACGACGGGTCAGCCGGGATGAAGGGGATGGTCACCGACGGCATCAAGCTGGCCATGTCCAATCATCCGGATATTGAAGAACTGGTCGCCATCGGCCCGCCGATCATGATGAGCGCCTGCGCCGAAACGACCCGTTTCGCCGGCATCAAAACAAGCGTCAGCCTGAACCCGATCATGGTCGACGGCACCGGAATGTGCGGCGGCTGCCGCGTGATGGTCGGAAGCGACATGAAGTTCGCCTGCGTCGACGGGCCGGATTTCGATGGCCACCTTGTCGATTTCGAAGATCTGATGGTGCGCCTGCGAAGGTTTACAGCAGAAGAAGATCTGGCCATGAAGAAATGGTCCGACGACTGCCGAATGATGAAGGCCAAATGAAGAAGGTTTGACTCTTTTATGGCAAAAAGAACCCTAAGAACAATTCCGCAGGAACGGGCCCCCATGCCTGTTCAGGACCCGTTGGAACGAGCGCGGAATTTCTCGGAAGTGGCGCTCGGTTTTTCTCTGAAGAGCGCGCTTGTCGAATGCGCCAGATGCCTTGAATGCGAGGAACCGGCCTGTATTCCGGCCTGCCCCGTCAGCATCGACATTCCCGGCTTCATCCGCAAGGTCGGCGACGAGGACTATCGCGGCGCTTTTGACCTCTTGAGCGACGCCAACCTGCTTCCGGCGATCTGCGGCAGGGTCTGCCCGCAGGAAGACCAGTGCGAGGGCGTCTGCCCGGTTGGCGAAGATGAACTGGAGCCGGTGGCCATTGGCCGGCTGGAACGCTGGGTCGGCGACCTGGCCATCGAGAAGGGCTGGAGCAACGTGCCCTATATCGAACCCAACGGTTTCAAGGTCGGCATCGTCGGTTCCGGTCCCGCCGGAATGGCCTGCGCCGCCGACATGGCCAAGGCGGGCTGCGATGTCACGGTTTATGAAGCCTTCCATCATCCTGGCGGCGTTTTGCGCTATGGCATCCCCGAATTCCGCCTGCCCAATGACGTGATTGACGCTGAACTGGCCAGCCTCGCCAAACTGGGCGTCAAAATCGAGTGCAACACCCTGGTCGGTCGGCTCTTCACCATTGAACAGATGTTGGACGAGATGGGCTTTGACGCCGTCTTCATCGGAACTGGTGCGGGCCTTCCCAAGTTCATGGGCATTCCCGGCGAATCCCTGAACGGGGTGCTTTCAGCCAACGAACTTCTGACCCGTTGCAACCTGATGGGGGCCGGTGATTTCCCCAACCACGACACGCCGTTGCATCTTGGCAAAAGGGTCGCGGTCGTCGGTTCGGGCAATACGGCCATGGACGCCATGCGCGTTTCCCTGCGCCTGGGCGCCGAGAAGGTCTATTGCGTCTATCGCCGCACCCGCGAAGAAAGCCCAGCGCGGCTGGAGGAATTGCACCACGCCGAAGAGGAGGGCATCGATTTCCAGTGGCTGACGGCCCCCGTTGAAATTCTGGACGGCGGCGACGGCAGCGTTCGCGCCATGCGCTGCATCCGCATGGAATTGGGCGAACCGGACGATTCTGGAAGACGCCGCCCCGTTCCCATTGCCGGAAGCGAGTACGAGTTCGAAGCCGACATGGTGGTCTACGCCATCGGCACCCAGGCCAACCCCATTATCGGCCAGACGGCGAACCTGCGCATGAACAAGTGGGGTTACATCGACGTCGATGAAAACCTTGCCACGTCCATGGCCGGGGTCTTCGCGGGCGGCGATATCGCCACCGGTGCTGCCACCGTCATTCTGGCTATGGGGGCCGGACGGCGCGCCGCGCGCAGCATGAAGGCCTATCTGGGAATTCGTGATAGCGAAACCGTTTATTCCGGGCAGACGGAAGAGCATACTGGTGAACTGTTTGGAATTGCCGACGGCGAAAGAAATTTCGCCCGTATCCGACTTGCAGAATAAGGGCCGGACATGAGCACACAGACACAGCAAAAAACGCCGCAAAAACCAACGCGGCGGAGCGCGCCAAAAAAGAGTGCGCAGGCTGTCAAGCCGGTGGAAACCATCGCCGGACATGTTGTCGAAATCGTCAGCGATTCGGGAGAAGGCGCGCAAAGGTGTGGCCAGTCTTTCGCCTCGCTTGCCGCGCGCGCCGGAAACGGCATCTGGACCGTCGAGATCATCCCCGCTGAAATCCAGCCTCCGGCGCGTAGCGTTGCCGGGGCCAGCGGAAACCGAATTCGTCTGGCGACCGGGCCGGTCACCAACGGTGGCGACGAGGCCAATCTGGTTGTCGCCTTCAACGAGCAGGTACTGCTCGGCCGGGTCCGGGCGGGCGAGCTAAGCCCCGGCTGCATCATCCTGATTGAAAACAAATGGCGCACCGACCCCGACCCGGAGGTTGCCGCGTCCTACGCGCTGGTTCACGACGAGTTGGTGGCGAGCGGCTATCGGGTGCATGAAATCCCCATGGAGGTGGAGTGCCTCAAATATGTCGCCAATGCGCGGCGCGGCAAGAACATGTTCGTGCTCGGCATACTGTGCAATATCTACAGCTTTGACGTTCAGGACGGCCGCGATCAGGTTGCGCGAATTTTCGCCAAGAAGGGCCGCAAGGTTATCGACCCCAACATCGAACTGCTTGATGCCGGTTTTGCCTGGGCGCAGGCAAATCTGGGAATTCGGTATCACGTCCCGGCGGAAAAAAGTACCGTCCAGCAGGTAGTGATGAACGGCAACATCGCGCTGGCGCTTGGCGTCATGGCGTCGGGCATTGAAGTTTGCTCCATGTATCCGATCACGCCCGCGACCTCGGCCTCGCATTACCTGAGCGATATATTCGAAGGCGTCGGGTGCCTGGTCCATCAGGCAGAAGACGAGATCGCCGCCTGCGCATTCGCCGTGGGTTCGTCCTATGCCGGAAAATGCGCCATTACCATCACGTCGGGTCCCGGCGTTTCGCTGAAACAGGAAGTTCTTGGCCTAGCCGTCATGGCGGAAATTCCGCTGGTCGTCGTCAATGTCCAGCGCGGTGGCCCCAGCACCGGCCAACCGACCAAGATGGAACAGGGTGACCTTTTGTCGGCCTGCTTCGGCGGCCACGGAGACGCGCCCAAGGTGGTTCTGGCGGCTTCTTCCATCGAAGACTGCTTCTACTCGGTCATTACGGCACGAAAAATCGCCGAGACCTTCAACATGGTCGTTTTTGTGCTGACCGACGCCAACCTCGCCACCGGCCAGCAGCCCTTTATCCGGCCCCAGTTCAGCGAGGAATGGCTGGCCCCGCCCATCGACCAAAGCGCCATCCCCGACGGCGTCAAGCCCTATGACTGGGATGCCGAAACCGGCATCGCGCGGCGTTTTATTCCGGGGCAGCCCAACGGCATGCACTGTCTGACCGGACTGGCCCACGACCGCGACAGCCACGTCGCCTATGACGCCGACATCAACGAGGAAGGGCTTCACCACCGCAGCCTGAAATTGGCCGCGTTCCAAAAAACCCTGAAGACTCCGCCCGTCTTCGGCGACGAAGAAGGCGACATGCTGGTTTTGGGATGGGGCAGCACACGAGGCGCCATTGAGGAGGCCGTAACCCGGCTGCGCGAGGAGGGCCACAAGGTTTCTTCGCTGCATTTCACCTTCATCCAGCCCCTGCCCTCGGGCATCAAGGAAATACTCCAGCGGTTCAAGAAAGTGATCGCCATTGAAGCCAGTTGGGCGGATCAGCCCGATGGCGGGGCCATCACCGAGGACAATCGCCGTTATTCCAATCTGGCGTGGATTCTGCGGGCTCGCTATCTGGTTGATATCGATTGCTGGAGCGAGGTGCGCGGACAGCCCATCAAGCCGGGAACCATTACGCGGGTCGTCCGCGAGAAACTGCTTGGGAAGGGGTCAAAATCATGACCGCCCCGATTACCGATAGCCTGTTGCGACTGGTTGAAGAGCAACACACCATCGAGGATTACCAGAGCGACATCGCTCCGCGCTGGTGTACCGGCTGCGGCGACAACGCCATCCTCACCGCCGTCCAGCGCCTGTGCCGCGATGAACAATTGCCCCTTGAAAAGGCCGTGTTCGTGTCGGGTATCGGCTGTTCCAGCCGCCTGCCCCACTATATGAACGGCTACGGGTTTCACGGCCTGCACGGCCGCGCCCTGCCCATCGCCGAGGGGGTCAAAATCCGGCGGCCGGACTTACATGTCTTCGTCACCATGGGCGACGGCGACTGCTGTTCCATTGGCGCGGCGCACTGGCTGCACGCCGTTCGCTACAACATGAACATGACCGTCATTCTGCACGACAACCAGATTTACGGCCTGACCAAGATGCAGGCCTCGCCGACCTCGCCGCGCGGGCTCAAAACCAACACCAGCCCCCGGGGCTCGTATCTGGAACCGATCAATCCGCTGAACGTAACACTGGGCATCGCCAACGTATCGTTCGTCGCCCAGGCCGTGGATTGGATACCGGACATGCTCTACGACGTTATTTCCAAAGCTTTCCACCACAAGGGCTTTTCCTTCGTGCGGGTCATGCAGCGGTGTCCGGAGTTTCTGTCTTCGCGTTTTGATGAATGGCTTCAGGACCCCATGCGCACCAAGCTGCTGGTCCACGAAAACGGGCTTGAGCTCAATGCGCAAGCGGCAGCGGTTTACAAAAATCAGGAGGAACACGACCCGCTGGATATGGACCGGGCGCGCGAAATTGCAGGGGCGACCGACACCATCCCCGTGGGCATCCTGTATCACGATCCGAACGTGCCGTGTTACGACGACATCCGCAGCCCCGAACGCCCACATACGGCCGCCGGAGTGAAGCGCGCGCTGGATTTCGAATTCGATAAATTCACCATCGGGGCCAACGAGTAATCGGACCTCGATGAAAAAAAGAGAGAGCGGATAAACCCGGGAACGCCAAGGTTATGAAAATGGATTTGAAGGAACTCGTCGGATTCCGTCTGAGCGGCAATTGGTCCGGCGGCGACATGGCCAACATGGGCAACATGGGCGACGTTTCGAGCCAATCCATGGTTCCCGTACTGTTTGCCGGATTCGCCGACATTTCGAAGCTGCGCCACGACTTCCCGCTGATCCTCATTGAGGGCGGCAACGGCGGTGAATTTGCAGCAACCCTATCAAACACCATTGATGAAATTCTCAGCCAAATCGCGCCACGGGATATCTCGGGTGAACGTCTTCGAAAAAACGGGCTTTCGCTGGAAGGTGAGATTCGCAGCCTCGTATCCCAGGGAACCCAGGGCAACCTGTCCCATGTGTGGGATCTGGCCGCAAAGAAGCTGTTGTCGCGCAGCAACAAGGCGGACAAAGCCCCGTTGAAGGAAAACCTGAACCAACTGCGTGGCGCCCTTCACATCGACGGCGACATCGTTGGCTGTGACGCAGAGACACCGCGCAGGATGGTCACGCACGCATGGAAGATCGTCCATAAACAGCGCATGGCGCGCGCCTGCGAGGAAATCGAATTCCTGGCTCTGAAGCTGTCGGGCATCCTGCAGGCCGATTTCATGAAATCGGGAAAGGCGCGTTCACCGGAAAAACTGAAGGGCGCTGTCGGAACCGCTTTCGAGGCGGCATTCGATTTCGACGCCATGTCGCGCGTTCTGGCCCCGGCGGCCAAGAGCAGCCCGCTGACCCGGCAACGGCGCAAGCGCATTGAAGGCGCACTGTCGACCCTGCAATCGCAGCGGTTTTTCCCGCCTATCGGGGAGGCGGCGGAAGACGCGCCTGAAGTCGCATACTATGAATTTTCCTTCGACGGATGCGTCGCGGCGCTGGCCGCCTATCACCAACGCCTCGGCGAAATGGGCGCGCTGGTAAAGGCCATGGCCGTCGCCCGGCTGGAAATCGAAAACCGTTATGTGGAAGCCCGGCACGACGCTTTCTTTGCCGACTTCGATCCCCTGTCGTTGGAAGTCGATGATCTGGCCATGTTTCCGGACTACCTCGTTTGTGTCGGCAAACTGCGGGAAAACCAGAAAGAGACGAGCAGCTTGATCGAGGCTCTGTCCACGGACTTGCCGTTCAAAATCATGGCCCAATGCAATGACGTGCTGGACGATCTTTTGACGGCCTCCGGGCAACCCCTTACGGGAATAAAAAGCGCCAATCTTGCGCGAACCGCGGTTGGGCTGGGCGGTAGCACTTTCGTCCTGCAGGCGGGCGGATCGCATCTTTTCAGGGTTCGGGACCGCATCGCCAAGGGACTTGCTTACGGCGGACCGGCGCTGTTCAGCATTTTTTCGGGCTCCCCTCCAAGCAATGAAAATGGTGCAAAAAAAACATCTCGACCCGCGGCCTATCTGGTCGCTGCGGCGGCCATGGAATCGCGTGCCTTTCCATTCTTCTGCCACGATCCGTCGGCGGGGGCCGATTGGGCCTCGCGGCTGACCGTTGACGGCAATCCGCAATCGAGCGAAAACTGGCCGGCGCACGGCGTCTCCTTCGAAGATTCGGAACTTCAACGCGTATCGGAAACCGTCGCCTTCAGCTTCGTCGATTTTGTCGCCATGGATGCGCGCTTTGCCCGGCATTTCGCCACCGCACCGAAAGCCAAATGGGACAACGGTATGATCCCGGCGGCAGATTATTTGGAATCTGCGGAGGCCGCCGCGCGCGGCGAGGCCCCTTATGTTTCCATGATCGACGGGACAGGCACCCTGCACCGGGTTGTCGCCGATGACAAGGTGATACGCGCCGCACGCCGGTGCCTTGAATCCTGGAGAAGCCTGCAGGAACTGGGCGGGATCAACAACTCGCACGCATTCAGGCTGTTGCAATCCGAACGCGCCGAGTGGGAGCGGGAAAAAGAGGCCGAACTGGCGGAGTTGCGGGATCAGGCCGAGGAAGCGCCCGCCCAAGCGGCCGCCGAGGCCCCTGTCGAAGACACGGTCGAGGCCGCCGAGGAGATTAACCCGGACGAACCGCGCATCGAAACATTGCGCTGCACCACCTGCAACGAGTGCACCCAGGTGAACCCCAAGATGTTCGTCTACAACGACAACAAACAGGCCTACATCGCCGATCTAGACGCCGGAACCTACCTAAATTTGGTCGAGGCCGCCGAACGCTGTCAGGTGTCGATCATTCACCCGGGCAAACCGCGAAACCAGAACGAAGCGGGCCTGGATGCTCTGATGGAACGGGCCAAACCGTTTATCTAGTGCGATTTCGTTGACGTGGGCGACGCGGCATGGGGAACAACAGCAGATCCACATGCCGTTCGTGTCGCTGCCAACGAGCTTGCCAAATAGCTACGACAAAACGTCTGTTTGGCAAGGGCGTAACCCATGTTAAATGAACCTTACGGGTTTCTGCGGCGGACATATCAACATTTCCTGGAGGTAGCTTCGATGCGAAAAATCCTTTTTTTCCTGCTGATTGGCGGCATGAGTGCCGTTATGTCCCAAGCCTCCGCCCAGTCGAGTTTCCTCAACACCCTGCAAGGAATTGTCCAGGGGGCAACCAGCAATACCCAGGATGGGACGCTCGGAAGCGCATTACCGTATGACGATATTGTTGCCGGTCTGCGCGAGGCCCTGCGCGTCGGTTCCGAACGGGTGACCGCCCAACTCGGCGCCGCGGACGGATACAATACCGATACCAGCATTCACATACCGTTGCCTCCGGAACTCCGGGACGTGCAATCGACGCTTCGGAAATTCCACCTCTCGGGCCTGGCTGACGACATAGAATTAAAACTGAACCGCGCCGCCGAAGCCGCTGCGCCAAAAACCAAGGAGTTGATTTGGAAAGCCATCACGGACATGACCATCGATGACGCCAAACGCATATACGATGGCCCGGATGACGCGGCGACCCAGTATTTCAAGAAGGTGGCGAGCGCCGATTTGTCAGACGTTGTGCGCCCCGTCGTGGATCAGTCGCTGGCAGACGTGGGCGCACTTAACGCCTACGACAGCCTGACATCCCAATACAATTCGTTGCCGTTCATCCCCGATCTGAAGGGGAACCTGACCGATCACGCCGTCGATGGGGCCCTGAAAGGATTGTTCCATTATCTGGCCAGCGAAGAGGCGGCGATCCGTCAAAACCCGGCGAAACGGACGACGGAATTATTGACCCGGGTGTTTGGCAATTAGAGAAGATTCCCCAAGGCGGGTTCAGCGCCACCTTAGCAACCAGCGTTCCAGCAGACTGATCAGGCCATAGATCGACAGGCCCAGGACCATGAGGATGACCACGCCGGCCATCAAGCGGTCCAGCTGGAACAGGCTTTGTTGCTCCATGATGTAGGCGCCGATGCCGAATTCGGCGCTGACCATTTCTGCGGCGACCAGCAAGATGATCCCGATGGAGGCCGAAATGCGGAAGGCCGACAGGATCGCGGGCAAGGTTCCGGGCAGAATGATGTTCAGGATGATGGTGCTGCGCTTCAAATTGAAGCTCTGCCCCATGCGGACCAGATTGCGCTGAATGTTATCGACCCCGCCGTAGGTATTGATGACGGTTGGGAAGAAGGCGCCGAAGGCGATGGTCGCGTATTTCGACCCTTCGCCGATGCCGAACCAGATAATGAAAAGCGGCAGCAGGGCGATTTTTGGAATGGCCGAAATGGCCGCCACCCACGGAATGCCGAACGAGCGCGCGGGCGTGGACACGCCGATGGCGAAGCCCACCAGAATGCCGGTGGAAACGCCCAGGCTCCATCCCACGGCCAAACGTCCCAGCGAGGCGAACAGGTGATCGGCCAGCAGTCCGGTCCGGTACAAGTCGCCCAGCGCCGCGCCGATTTCCGTTGGCGGCGGAAATGACAACGGTCCGATAAATCCGATGCGGCTAAGAAATTCAATAAAGCCGACCGTGGCCACGAAGCTGGCGGCGGCGAACCAGAATATCACGCGCGGCTCGAAACCGCCGGCGCGGTAAGCGATGGCTGTTCTGCTATTGGGCATCGGCCAGCTCCTTGTCGGCTTCGACCGCTTCGTCGCGGATCAATTGCCATAGCCGGTTCTGTAGCGGCCTCAATTCAGCGTCGCGCGTCGCCCGCTCGGCGATGGGGATGGGAATGTCGACGATTTCCTTGACCCGGCCCGGCCGGCGCGAAAGGACGACGACGCGATTGGCCAGACGAACGGCCTCGTTCAGGTTATGGGTGACGTAAACCACTGTGATACCGGTTTTGCGAAAAAGATCGGCGAATTCCTCCAGCAGGATCGAACGGGTTTGCGCGTCCAGGGCGGACAGCGGTTCGTCCATTAAAAGCACCGCCGGATTAACGGCAAAGGCCCGCGCGATGCCGACGCGCTGACGCATGCCGCCGGAAAGCTGTTTGGGGAAGGCGTGGCGAAATTCGGTCAGGTTGGTCTGGGCCAACACCCCTTCGACGCGAGCTTTGGCCTCGGTAGGATCGATCTTGTGATCGTTGATGACCAGCGCGATGTTCCCCTCGACGGACCTCCACGGAAGCAGTGCGAAATCCTGAAATACATAGGTCAGCGGGTTCAAACAGCCGTCCGGGATATCACCTTCCTGAAAGGCGGAACCGTTGGTGGGCTCCAGCAGTCCGCCCATGATCGACAGCAAGGTGGATTTTCCGCAGCCCGACGGGCCTATCAGAGCAACGATTTCACCGCTCTCGACAGCGACATCGATGTCCTCCAGAACCGAAAGCGAATCATAGGAATGTGAGACGCCGCTGATTTCCAAACGCACGAATAATAACTCCTGAGTGAACGGCGCGGCGGGAAAGGTGTTGGCCCTCCTGCCGCGCCCTAAACGCCTACTTCTTCGGCATGGTCAGCGGCTTGATGAAGCTGTTATCGACGAAAGAACCGGCGTCGACCGAGGCATCGACCAGGCCCTTTTCGCGATACCACTCAACCTGCTTGTAAACGTCGGCCACGTCCAGACGGCCGTCGGCCTCGATATACATAGCGCCGTTGCGGATCTTCGGATGCGCCTTGGCGGCTTCCTGATCCTTGTAGACGTACTTGTGGATGATGGCGACGATGGCGTCCTGATCGGTTTTGCCATCAATGAAGGCGGCGCGGTAGTCGGCGATGCCTTTCTGGTAAGCCTTGACGAATTTTTCGGTCACGCTGCGGCGCTTCTCCACATTGGCGGTCGAGGTGAACAGCCCGCCCACCTGATAGGGCGCGTAGTCGGAAACCCAACCGATAAGTTTTGCGGCGCCGGCATTGGCCAGCGGCTTGGCGATGTGGGGCACGATAATCATGGAGTCGACCTGACCCGATTTCAGAGCGCCGATCATGTTGCCAACCGATTGCAAAGCCTTCAGTTTGATTTCCGAAAGGGGGAAGCCCGCACCTTCGGCCACCTGGCCCATCATGTAATGGAAGGAAGATCCGACCTGGCTCATGGCGTAACTATGGCCGGGCAGCTTGTCGACCGAGGTCAGCCCTGCTTCATACGCTTTGTTGGAAGCCAGAATACCCGAGCCTTCGAAGCCCTTAACCTCGTGCAACTGCGCGCCGATGACCTTAAGCGCGCCCTTGCCCGCCAGATTGAAGAAACCGGCGGTGAAGGCGGTCACGCCGAAGTCGGCGTCGCCGGACGCAATGGCCACGGCCACAGGCTGGGCGGCGCGGAAGAATTTGAAATCGACCTCCAGGCCCTGCTCGGCGAAATATCCTTTTTCCTGGGCGATGAACAGCGGCGAAGACGAAACGAACGTCAGAGCCGCCACATTTACTTTTTCGGCGGCCTGGGCCGAGGTTACGGCCAACACCGCGCCAAGCGCGACAAACGGCTTGATGAACGACGAAATTCTCATTTGACTGCCTCTCTTGATTGGTTGCGTTTTAGGTAGGTTTCTTTCGGTCGGTTCTATGCCGACAACACCCGCCCGATATGACTGCGCAGCATGGCCGCCGCACTACCGGTTTTTCCGCTGGTGACGGCGGCGAGGATCACCGAATGGTTGGGATTGTCGGGCGGCGGCCCCTTGCGTTGCCCGACCGGACCTTCCATCAGCGAGATCAGCCGGAACCGGCGGCTTTCGTCATAAAGGCGTTCCTGGAATTGAAGCAAACGCCGCGATCCGCAAGCCCCCGACAGGGACATATGGAAGGCCTTGTGAGCGTCGTCCCACAGCAAAACCGTTTCCGGGTTCTGCGGATCGACCCGGCTTTCCGCCACCGATAGCTTGTGATAGGCGGCGACCACCTCGGCTTCCCAGTCAACGTCGCCGTTTTTCATGGACCACGTAAGGGCCAGACATTCGATTTCCTGGCGCAGGCGGGTGACGTCTTCAAGGTCGTCCTCGGTCATTGAGGCAACGCGGAAACCCCGTTGATCGACAGCCTCGACCAACCCCTCACTGGCCAGGCTTATCAGGGCCTCGCGCAGGGAATTCGTGCTGCCCCCGTAGGACTTGCGCAAATCCTCGATCTTCAATTTGGTATCGGGCGCGAGACGGCCGACACAAATATCCAGACGCAATTGTTCGGCCAAGACGCGAACGATCGACGCCGATTTTTCAGGACCATCCAAAAACATCTATTACCCTCAAGTTCATTATTGCTGGAAATTTCCTATTTTTTCTATTTTTACGCGTTTTCACTCGAAAGGTCAATTTTTTTCGCCGTCGTTTTTTCAAGCGAAATCATAGGGTTGGAAAAAATCACCTATTTTTCCCTTCACCGGCCTTTGCCCATTCCTCCTTTTCGTGCATCGCCGGACCGAAAGTCATTTACCTGACTGGTTTCACAGCCATAATGGCTGGAAGTCAAATGCTTACGAATTGGGAGCGGACGTGATTGGAGTTCTTCTTGATGCCGTGCTGCCCATCTTTGCGGTCGCGGCTCTGGGCTTTGCCGCCGGGCGGATCGGGCTTTTCGACAACGCCATGGCGTCGATCATCAACCGGTTTGTCTTTTACCTGCCCCTTCCGGTGCTGTGTTTCAAATTGCTGGCGAACGCTCCGTTTGAGAAATTCGACTGGTTGCTGCTGAGCGGATACTTCCTTTCCGAAGTCGCCGTATATGCGCTGGGGTTTCTGGTCGCCCGCCTCGCCTTCAAATGCGGCTGGCGGGAATCGATCCTGCTGGGGATGGCCGCGGCTTTCTCCAACCATGTTCTGTTTGTGCTTCCCATCGCTCTTACCTTGTTTGGTGACGGCGTCACCCTGCCCATCGTCGCCATCATAACGGTGGACACGCTGCTGATATTCGGCGCGACCTTGCTTTTGATGGATATTCTGACGCTCGAAAAGCCGTCGGTGACGGGCCTCGTCATCAAGCTGGTAAAAAACCCGCCGGTCATGGGGATGGCATCGGGCCTCGTCTTCGGCTCGCTGGGCGTTGACCTGCCGACGGGTATCAACACTTTCCTTGATTTCGTCAGCACCACCGCCGCGCCGTGTGCACTATTTGCCATGGGCGTCGTGCTTTCCGACACGACCGGGAGCACGCGCACAGCGCTCCCCGTCGCCATCAGTGCGTTGAAAGTTGTGGGCCATCCCCTGCTGGCTGTGGCGGTCATCGTTTTCGGGTTCGAAATCTCGCCGGAAACGGCAAGGCCCGCTCTCATGACCGCCGCAGGCCCCTGCGGCGCGATGGCCTTCGTCATGGCGCTGAACTACAACGTGAAAGTCGACGCCATCGCCCGCGCCATCCTGTTCGCCATGATCGCATCCGTCGTCACGGTAACCCTCATGGCCGCGTACTGAATCATATTTAACCGATAAGGAACCTGCACTTATGAACACATTGTCCAAAAATGCCATCGTCACCGGAGCGGGATCTGGCATCGGCCGGGCGAGCGCATTGGCCATGTTGCGCGCGGGCTATTCCGTCGCCCTGGTCGGACGCCGGGCCGAGCTACTGGAGGAAACCAGGGAATTGGCCGACGATGCAGGGGAGCGGGCTTTGGTCCTGGCGGCCGACATCACCGATCCGGCGGCCGTTGACAAACTGTTTGCCGAGGTCAAGACGGCCTTCGGGCGGCTTGATGTTTTATTCAATAATGCGGGGCTCAACGTGCCGGGCGTAAAATTTGCCGATCTGACCTATGAGCAATGGCGCAGTGTCATCGACATTAACCTGACGGGTTCGTTCCTTTGTGCGCAGGGGGCTTTTCGGCAGATGAAGGCTCAAGACCCCATGGGCGGGCGGATCATCAACAACGGATCCATTTCGGCCCATGCGCCGCGGCCAAACTCGGCCCCCTATACGTCATCCAAGCATGCCATCACCGGGCTGACGCGCACCCTTTCGCTGGATGGCCGCGCTTTCGACATCGTGTGCAGCCAAATCGATATCGGCAACGCCGTAACACCGCTGGCGGCACGCCTGTCCAAAGGGGTTTTGCAGGCCGATGGGCGAACCATTGCCGAGCCGATGATTGATGTGGAACACGTCGCGAATTCGGTCATGCACATGGCCGAGTTGCCGCTGGACGTCAATATTCAGTTCATGACCGTCATGGCCACCAAAATGCCGTTCATCGGGCGCGCCTAAAAAATCGATATTAAGAAAGTTACACAAAGAATTTACATATTTTTTTGCCGGGACTATTATTTCGGCGAAGGAAGACGGTCGTCGATTCAACGGTGAAATATGTGAGGGAGGAAATCGTGAGCACTTATAAATCTAAATTCGCAACCTTGGGCGTTGCGCTGGGTCTTATCGTTTCATCGGCAGCTGCAAGCGCCGAGGAACTTCGCATCGGAACGGCCAGCCAGGGCGGTGCGTTCTATCCGGTCGGTCAGGCCATTTCCAATCTGGTTAACAAGTACGCCGACGGAATTACCATGGTTCCGGTGGTCACCCAGGGTTCGGTTCAGAATCCGCGTTTGGTGAACAAGGGCGAAGTAGACATCGGCATCACCAACAATAATCTGTCGGTTTTGGCTAACAAGGGCGCCGCCATGTACGCGAAAAGCGGCAAGATGGACCTGCAGGCCGTTGGGTCCTTGCACTTCTCCATCCTGCACATGATGACCCTGAAAAGCTCGTCGGTTAACACCATCGCCGATCTCAAGGGCAAGCGCGTGGCGGTCGGTCCGGCCGGTGGCGGAACCATCCCGTTCCTGAAACAGGTTCTGGGTCTGGCGGGTCTGACCATTGACGACATTACGCCCAGCTTCCTGTCCTATGCCGATGGTTTCAGCCAGTTGGCGGACGGCAATGTGGACGCCTCCTTCGCCCTTTCCGGTTATCCGGCGGGTGCGGTGACGCAGGCCCAGGTGACCAAGGACCTTAAATTCATCAAGCTCGGCGAAGGCAAGATGGGAGAAGCCCTTGCCAAGTACACGAACTACAACGAGGTCGTTGTGCCGATGGATGTTTACAACACGGCCGAGGAAGGACGTGTGCTGGGCGTCAACAATATGCTGATGGTCAAAAGCTCCATGGACGCGGACAAGGTTTATGCGATCACCAAGGCGATCTACGACCACATGGACGAGTTCAAGGCCAACAACGCCCACGCCAAGCAGATTGTGCCGGCCAATTCCTTGAAGCTGAAAATCCCCATGCATCCGGGAGCGGCGCGCTATTTCAAGAAATAGAGTCTGCGCTTTAGAAAATACCTTACACTGGCAAGGCCTCGTCACGGGGCCTTGCTTTCTTTTACAGGTAGTGGTCTCGCCGAATGCACGACAAAATTAATGTGATCCTGGACAAGTTGGTGTCGGCGATTGCCTTCACCATCGGCTCCTTCCATTTGCTGAATGTCTCAGGCCTGTTCGTGCTTTCGACACCCGATGTGCGCATCTTTCATCTGATGATGATGATGGCGATCCTGTTTATGACCAAGCCCACCCTAAAACGCCTTCAGGGAAATTTCTATGATCGCATAACAAGCCTGATTTTGGTCGTCGCCGCGCTTGCCAGCAGTGTTTATCTGCTGACCCGGTGGAAGGATATCGCCATGAGCGGTGGCGAGACCGTGGCGCTGGACGCCTGGGTCGGTCTGCTGGTTCTGGTGCTGGTTCTGGAAGGGGCACGGCGCGGCGTCGGGCTGGCGCTGGCTCTGATTTGTCTGGTTTTTTTCACTTATCCCTTTTACAGCGCCTACCTGCCCGGTGTCCTTGAGGGCCGGGGGTATTCGCCGTTGCGTCTGTCCGAAATGCTGACCACGACCAGCCAGGGGCTTTACGGCATCCCCATTGGCGTGTCGGCCACCTACATTGTTTTGTTTACCATCTATGGAGCCTTCCTTTCCGAGTTTGGGGCCGGTGATTTTTTCTTCACGCTATCCAACCGGATCACCCGGGGCACCCGCGCGGCGGGCGCGAAAACGGCGGTTCTGTTCTCGACCCTGCTGGGCATGATATCGGGCTCCGCGGCGGGCAACGTGGCGGTCACGGGAACCCTGACCATCCCCATGATGAAGCGCGAGGGCTACAAAAGCCACCAGGCCGGAGCCATCGAGGCGGTGGTCTCCACTGGTGGCCAGATCATGCCGCCGGTCATGGGGGCAGCCGCCTTCATCATGGCCGAGATCGTCGGCACGCCCTACACCAACATTATGAAGGTGGGGCTGTTTCCGGCGTTGCTGTTCTTTGCCTCGATTTTCTTCGTCGTTCATATGCAAGCGGTGAAAAGCGATATTACCTCGGCACCGTATGTGGATGACGGCCAGCCCCTGTGGATGGTGTTGTTAAAAGGCGGGCAGTACATCATCCCGTTCGTGACCCTGGTCGGGCTGATGATCTACGGCTATTCGCCGTTCAAGGCGTCGTTCATGTCCATCCTTTTGCTGCTTGGCTGTGACATCATTTGGAAGCGCCGACTCGATCTCGAGTTTTTCCAAAAGTCCGCACGCGCCATTACCCACGGCGCCAAAAGCGTCGTTCCCATCGCAGTGGCCTGCGCGGCAGCCGGCATCATTGCCGGTACGCTGGGCATGACCGGGCTGGGCTCCAAGATTTCCGGCCTCATCCTCACCACATCGGGCGGAATTCCGGTTTTTGCGCTGGTGTTGACCATGATCGTGGCGATCATCCTCGGCATGGGGCTGCCGACCACCGCCGCCTATCTGATTCTGGCCACCGTGGTCGCCCCCGCCTTGGCCGAAGTGGGCGTGCCGTTGCTGACGGCCCATATGTTCGTCTTCTTCTATGGCTGCGTTTCAACGATCACGCCGCCGGTGGCGCTGGCCTCCTACGTGGCTGCGGGCATAGCGGGCGCGGACATCAACAAAGTCGGCTGGACCGCGTTTGCCTACGGCATCACCAGCTACATCCTGCCGTTCATGTTCTTTTTCGGTCCGGGATTGATGCTTCAAGGCGAGGTGGTCGACATCGTTCTGGCCATCGCCAGCGGATTCGTCGGCGTCTTCTGTATCTCCGCTTTCGTCATTGGTTGTCTGAAATACGAATTGGAAATATGGCAACGCGGCATAATGGCGGTTGCCGGTATTTCACTGCTGCATCAGGGGTTACCGACCGATTTGGTCGGTCTGGGATTGTTGGCGCTGATCGTCGTCATTGATCGGCGAAAGACAAAGTCTTGAAAGAAGGAAAAAGTTAATGGGACGGAAAATCAGACGCGTGGTCACCGGCCATGATGAAAACGGCAAGGCCATCGTTATCATGGATGACATCGCGACCTGCACTTTGGAACGGCCCGCGCGGCCGGGTGTTACGCTGACCAACCTGTGGCAGACCGACAAGGTCCCCATGCAGCCGGAACGCCAGGACGATCCCATCGAAGGGCCGCTCATTCTTCATCCGCCGAAAAACGGCTCCATCTTCCGCGTCGTCCAGTTCGACCCCGAGGACCCGGAAGTGCTGGCCAAACTCGACGGCAAGGCGGCGTTCTCGGAAATGGGCGCGGGCGCCAATATCGTCGAAGGCGCGCGTCACCCGTTCATGCACCGCACCGATTCCGTCGACTACTCGGTGGTGCTGACCGGCGAGATCTACATGATGATGGACGAAGAGGAATTCCTGCTGAAAGCGGGCGACACGGTAATTCAGCAAGGCACCAACCACGCGTGGTCGAACCGTGGCACCGAACCGTGCCTGATCGCCTTCGTCCTCAACGACGTCGTCGCCGACTAGGTCATGTTCTCATAAACGGAAGTTCATACATTGTTTGTCTACGACGTTGCACACTGGTCAACATTTTTTGTGGCGGCATTTCTTTTGAACCTGTCGCCCGGACCAGACATCGCATTTATTCTTGGTCATACCGTTAAAGGCGGGGCGAAGGCAGGAACGGCAGCAATGCTCGGTATCTGGACAGGTGCGTTTGGACATGTGGTTCTAGCTGTCTCAGGGCTATCAGCTATCGTAGCGGCTTCTGCAATCGCGTTCTCCGCAGTCAAATGGATTGGCGTAGCCTATCTTGTATGGATCGGAATAGCGGCGATCCGATCGTCTGGTGCGTCTCTTATGCCAAAAGTCCTGCCTGCCCAAAAAGGGAATTGGACTATCTTCCGGCAGGGCGTCTTGATTGACTTGCTCAATCCCAAAGTGGCCATCTTCTTCCTAGCTTTCCTTCCACAATTCACTTCGCCGGGAGCGGGGCCGATCTGGGCGCAATTGTTTTTGCATGGCACACTGATAATTGTCGTAGCGGCTGTTATTGAGCCTCCACTCGTTATGCTTGGTGGGCGTTTAACAGCCAAACTTCGAGACAGCCCACGGGTGGCGGTATGGCTTGATCGAACTTTGGGAACACTATTAATCGGGCTTGCTGCACGTCTCGCATATCTCGAACGCTAAGCGACATCGGCATGACCGGAATGGGTCACAAGACCTGGAGCTATTTCTGTCTAATTTCGTTGACGATGGCACGGAACTCGTCATCCGTCAGAATGTCGCGCTTGGCGATGCCTGCCTGTTTGACACCGTCCAGCATGTCGGCCAATTGTTCGTCGGACGCTTCGCCCATGCCCAGTTCACCCAGCTTGTAGATGATCGAGGCCTTGCCGCTTTTCTTGCCGAGAACGACTTCGCCGACGCGCCCCGTCAAGGCCGGGTGGGTTCCGAACATCACCATGGGATCGTGCATGACGTAGTTGATGCCGATGCCGGACTCGCGGGTGAAATTGCTGGCCCCCAGAACCGGTTTGTTGCGGGCGATGGGAACGTTGGCGCAACGGGCCACGATCTCGCCCAATTCGGGCAGCAGCTCCAGCTTATAGGGCGTGTCGTAGCCATAAAGCAGGTGAAGGCCCAAAATCAGTTCTTCAAGCGCGGCGTTGCCGGTGCGCTCGCCCAAGCCGTTGGCGCAGCTATGCACCACCTCGGCGCCCGCCGTCACCGCGGCCAGTTCGGTTCCGACACCCATGCCGAAATCGTTGTGGGTATGAATTTCAATGGGCAGACCGGTCATTTCCTTGGTCCAGCGCACCATGTACTTGATGGCCTCGGGGGTCGCGCAGCCCATGGTGTCAACGACGCCGATGGCATCCGGCGGCGACTGGTCCATGATCCCCTTGCAAAGGTTCTCGAAATCGCTGGGACGGGCCCGCGTGGTGTCGTAGGGGAAGTAGACCACATACAGCCCCTGCTCGCGCGCGTAGTTGATGACGTCGGCGCTTTTTTTCAGAACGTCTTCCCACGTCCATTTGAACTGGGTTTTGATTTTCGGATAGCCAATGGGAACTTCGAGAATGACACCGTGTGCGCCGCATTTCACCGCCATGTCGATATCGGCGCGCATGGCGCGTGCGAAGGTGTAGATGCGGGCATTCAGGCCAAGTTTGCAAATCTCCGTGATCGCGGTCTCGTCCTGCGGCGAAACCGCGGGCATTCCGGCTTCGATCCGTTCAATGCCGACGGCGTCCAGTTTGGTCGCGATCTCGATTTTGTCATCAACGGAAAAAACCACGCCCGGCGTCTGCTCGCCGTCGCGCAGGGTCGCGTCGTGAATCTGGACCTGCGGCGGGAGTTCAAGCGCATTTAGCACTTCGGGGACGAAGTTATACGGGCTGACCCACCATTTGCCGTCCTCGAAATAATTGTCGCGCATATGATTTCTCCTTGGCTTGACCGAAAATCCGATCTACGAATTGCAACGGACCGATGCCCCCGATTTCTAAACCCATGAAGGAAAAAATCAATATTTTTTGACATTTTTTTTCGTCGATTATTCCTGTTTTTCCCGCATTTACTGGGGTCTGGTGGCTGTTTTTGATTGTGGCAAGGACGTTAAAAAATCGATATTATTTACCTCTTTCCCAACTTGGGTGACCATGGTGAATACGAAAAAGATACCCAACGACAGCGAAGGGAACGGTTCGGAATCGATGACCAGCCGGATCTATTCCCGGATGCGCGCCGACATCATTTCCGGGCAACTGGAACCGGCCAGGAAATTGAAGATCGCCGAGTTGCGCCGTCGTTACGAGGCGGGTGCCAGCCCGATCCGCGAAGCCCTGAGCCTTCTGACATCGGACAACCTTGTCGAGCGGCTGGACCAACGCGGCTTTCGCGTGGTGGAAGCCAGCGCCAAGGAATTCGAAGAGCTATTGCGCACCCGAACCTGGCTTGAGGAAACCGCCATCCGAAAGTCCATCGAAAACGGCGATACCACGTGGGAGGAGCAAATCATCCTCGCCGCATACCGGCTTTCGCGGGTGCCGCGTTTCGAAGACAACGGTCAGTTCGTCGCCAACCCGGAATGGGAGGTGCGCCACAAGCACTTTCACATGGCGCTTCTGGCCGCCTGCGGATCATCTATTTTGTTGAAATTCTGTGATCAGCTTTTTGATCAGAACACGCGCTACAGGCATCTTTCCGCGCCTTCGGCCTATCCGTCCCGCGACATCAACGCCGAACACGGCGCAATCTGCGATGCCGTACTCGCCCGTAATGCTGATGTGGCCGTTGAACTCCTTGTCGAGCACTACCAGCGCACGAGTGTGTTTCTGGCGCGGACGGCATAGTTTTCATTTTTTCGACCGGGAAGGTTGTTTAATGGACCCTTTGAATATTCAAAAGACCGAGCTGCACGTCGGGGCGAAAATCGGTTTTGAATTCGTCTCCGACGTGGACGCCATAACGGACCGGTTCGTCGATGATTTTTTCGCGGAGTTCGCGGCGGCGAAAAAGGCCGGGCGAGACAAGGTTGTTTTCATTCTTCCGGTCGGGCCGGTCGGCCAGTACGACATCATCGCGCAAAAATGTAACCGCGAGAACATCAGCCTGTGCGATCTCGTCGTCATCAATATGGACGAGTATCTGGTATCCGAGACCGGCGGCTTCATTTCCAACGACGACCCTCTGAGCTTTCACAGGCATATGGAGGATCATTTCTACGGCCTGCTGGATCCGGCGCTGGCCCCACCTGAAAATCAGCGGATATTCCCCGACCCCCACGATATTGAAAACGTCCCGGCGGCCCTGCGGCACGATGGCGGAACCGACGTTTGTTTCGGCGGCATCGGCATTACCGGCCATGTGGCGTTTAACGACCCGCCGGAACCGGGAGAGCATTATTCGGTTGAGGAGTTCGCCAATTTACCGAGCCGCGTGGTCAGGCTGTCGCGGGAATCCCGTCTGATCAACTCGGTGACAACATCCGGCGGCAACGTGGACCGCATCCCCGAATACGCCGTCACCGTCGGCATGAAAGAGATTCTGGAAAGCCGTAAGGTACGCATTTACATGAACCGCCCGTGGCAGGCGGCCATGGTGCGCAAAATTCTGCATGGCCCCATCGTGGCGCAGGTTCCCGCCTCGCTGCTACAAACGCATCCGGACGTTTACTTCGTCATATCCGATATCGTCGGCGAATTGCCGCAGCCTCAACTTCGCTAGAAGTTCCGGAGAGCCCTACGAGATCTGAACGATCCCAGCGTGATCCAAGAAATGTGCGGTGTCGAGCCAACTGACGCGCCGCTCGGCCGGGTTTCGGTCGCGCGCGCATGCCCTCCATTGGATGCACACAAATGTTCAAATTAAGACATTTTAGCTTATCTTTGGCGGGTGCTTTCGTCATCCCCGCTCAATTTCTTGCCCTCCAGCACTGCCATATTCGGCATCAAATATATACATTCAGCATTTGACTAACTCTTAAACAAGGGTTAGTCTCTAAATGTTCGCAAATGAACTTTTTTCGGACACCGTGGCGCAGGGACAATGGAAACATTCGGCACCGACCGACGTTTTATGGTTCCCTTCCTGATCGTTTCGGCGATCTGGGGCAGCACGTGGCTGGCCACGAAAGTCGGCGTTCAGGTCGTCCCGCCGCTATTTTTCTCGGCTTCGCGCCTTCTGGTCGGCGGCGCTATTTTGCTTGCGCTGGCGGCCAGCCAGGGATCGATGTCGTGGCCGAAAGGCCGGGGGGTGTGGGTCCTCTTTCTGTCGTTCTTCGGCATTACCATTCCTTACTCGTTGCTTTTCTGGGGCGTGCTGAACGCGCCCTCGGGCCTCGCCGCCGTTGTCAATCTGGCGCTGATGCCTTTGGCTCTCTTTTCCATCGGGCTGGCCTTCGGCGAGGAAGACTACAGTCACGCCAAGGCCATCGGGGTTACCATTGGCATTGTCGGCCTGATTGTGCTCTTCGTTCCCAAGCTCATGGCCGACACCGTGCCGCCCTCGCTTTGGGGACTGGGTGCGGTCGCCACGGGAACGGTTCTCTATTGCTTCATCTCGGTCCTCAGCCGACCGCTTCTGAAGCAATCGACCCCGACCATCATAAGCGGCTGGCTTCTGTCCTTCGGCGGCATCTTTATGATGCTTGTTTCCCTAGCAACCGAACCGGTCGGTTGGCACACACTGGCCCTTTACGCGCGGATCGAAATTTTTCTTAGCTGGTTGTATCTGGCGATCGGCGGAATGGTCATCGGTTTTTCGCTTTACACCAAGCTCATGCGCGACTGGGGTCCCAGCCGTGCTGGTCTGTACGCCTTCGTGTCGCCGGTGGTTGCGGTGTTTCTGGGCGTTGTAGTTCTGGGCGAGACATTCGGTGTCTACGAGATCGCCGGCGGCGCAATTATGTTTGGAGCGGCAGCCCTGGTCATCAGGCCGCCACAGTTAAAGGAAGCCATGACATGACCGGCCATCCACAATTCGCCTTCACGCGCAACCTGCATGATCCGATCCCCGAAACCCGGAGCAAGGTCGAGGGCCAGCTACACGGCCCCGGTGACATGGGCGTTCCCATCGGCGGCATCGGCACCGGCGGCATTACCCAGTCCTGCCGTGGCGGCTTTAACCGCTGGTCCCTGAAAACCGGCAGTGTGAAACTGTTTCGCGAACCGGCCTGCGGCTTTGCCCTTCGGGTCGGCGACGATGCCATGGCCTTGCAGCCCGCGCCGGAAGGCGATCAGTTAAGCGCCTTTAACTGGCTTGGCCAGGATATCGACGGATCGTACACCGGCGCATTCCCCAAGGCGTGGCACGAGTACCGCTTTGGTGCGTTGCGCGCCGTTCAGGAAAGCTATTCGCCGGTCATCCCGGGGGACGTCGACACATCCGCCCTGCCCGTCGCCGTTTTCCGCTGGCGGCTGGAAAACACCGGGTCCGAACCCATCGACGCCGCGGTAATGGCTCACTGGGCCAATATGTCCGGCTGGTTTGACGGCTGGGGAACGGAACGCCCCTATCGCCGCAACGCGGGAAACTCCAACAGCGCCATTACGAACGAGGGCTATCGCGGCGTGCTGTTCGACCGCGTGCGTTTCGACGAAGTGCCGCCCGAAGGCGTCGGCCAGTTCGCCCTTCTCGGTCAGGCCGACCCCGGCGTCGAGATCAGCGTTTGCCCGACCTTCGACGGCCTGGGCGACGGGTCTGACGTGTGGTCCGCATTCGCCGAAACCGGCGCGGTGCCGGAAGACCTGGGTTGGTGGCTGGCCGACACGGGCTTCGCCGAAGCCGAAACCGGAATGCCCACCGGCGCAATCGCAGCACGGGTCCGGCTTGAACCCGGACAAAGCGCCCAAGTTCTGTTCTCTTTGGCCTGGGATTTGCCAATTCTCCGCTTTGGCAGTGGCCGCACCCATCAGCGCTATTACACCAAAGACTTCGGAACCGACGGCAAAAACGCCGAAGCCATCGCCGCGCGGGGACTGGGCAAGGCCGCCCGATGGTCCGACGCCATTGACGCGTGGCATACGGCCGAAATCGAAGATACCGGCGACACCAAGTTCCGCACCGGCATGCGCATCAACCAGTTGTTTTTGCTGGTCGACGGCATGACGGCGCTGACCGCGCCCGACGCTGGTTCCGGAGAACCCAGCCATCTGGGCCTGATCGAGTGCCCGGATTACCCCTATTACAACACGCTGGATTTGTGGATTTACGCCTC
>JABGRG010000223.1 GCA_018648445.1 Rhodospirillales bacterium
GTTCCATTGCATACCCAGCATAGCTGAGTGTTGCACTTCGTTTCGGAATCTAGCTAATTCAGCGAAATTCATGGTTACTCATCCCGACAACATGCTTTGGATACCCAAGGGTGTTGTCTTACACGTCAAGGCGATTGATCTTCCCAGTAACGTACAACTTCGTCCGGAGCATACTCATCCGAGTTATGGCAATGGGGACACTCAGCAAGAAGAGGCCCCTCGCCCCCGGCAGAGAATTTCTTATTTGATAGGCATTCGGCAATTGCGAAGGGTTTTCCGCAGTTTTTGCACGAAACTCCGAGATACCAACGCTCATTAAACTGGGGAGTCATGGGATTTCCCTCCGATTCGGGGAGCGACTATTTTATTTTTTGGTGATTATCCCCGTAACCTTATGAACTCATTATAGAAATAGAGATTGGGTTTGTCAAGGTTATAATCGCCCGAAAAACACTTGACTTTTCGCACAAAATAGGATATAGTTCTCGTTATTGTTCTTTTAAGCGTAAAGATGGTTTGGGTGGCGTCTGGTTTTGGGGCGGGTGCCGGGTAAGCCAGGGTGCTGAAAACAAACGATAAAGTCGCAAAATGACGATGTTTGACGACTTTCGACGATGATTTGCGAGTTTGTTGCCGCTCAAAATCGATGATTGTCGCGTGTTTTCAAGGCGTTGCCGGGAATTAACGAGAAATTCCTGTGGACGGAAAATCGTCATTTTGGGCTTGTTGGTTCGCTTTAGCTGTCCGTCAGTTTTTCGTAGACGAAGTGGTAGTGGCGGCCTTCGTACAGGGCGGCCAGGGGTTCCGAGGCGGCAACGGCTTCGTCGCGCTGGGGCGAGGACAGGGCTTCGTCGATGGCATCCAGGGTCGGGTAGTCGATCTGCTGAACGAGGATGATGTCGGGGGTTCCGTCATCTTGAGCCACCGGGCGGAACAGGCGCACGTCCGTTACGTGAGGCATGCGCCGCCAGATGGGCAGCAGGTTGTTTTCGATGATGTCGAAAAACTCGTCTTCCTTGCCGGGATGGATGACGCCTTCGAAAATGGCGCTGCGGGTGAACATGGTTGGGGCGTTCCTTGTGTTCAGGTGATGACCGTGGGGGCGCCGCGGCCCGTCCGGGCTTCAATTTCGGCCAGCTTGCGGGCGATATCGATCATTTCGGCCAGCGTTTGCTGGGTGTCGAGATCGTGGCGGGCGGGGTCGGGTTCGAAGCGTTCCAGGGAGACGCGCAGGGTCGCGCCCTCGGTTCCGGTGCCGGAAAGCCTGTAAACGATGCGCGAGCCGTCGGTGAAAGCGACGCGGATGCCCTGGCCTTCGGTAACCCCGCCGTCGGTGGGATCGGTGTAGGCGAAATCGTCGCACCAGTCGATTGTGTAAGTCCCGAACGCGCGTCCCTTGAGCCCCGGCGCGGTTGCGCGCAGATGGGTCATCAGGTCTTCGGCGGCCGCCGTGTCGATGGCTTCATAATCGTGCCGCGAATAGTAGTTGCGGCCAAATTCGCGCCAGTGGGCGCGCACGATGTCGGCCACCGCCTCGCCCCGGCTGGCCAGGATGTTGAGCCAGAAAAGGACCGTCCACAGGCCGTCCTTTTCGCGCACGTGGTCGGACCCGGTGCCGAAGCTTTCCTCGCCGCAAAGGGTGATGCGTCCGGCGTCGAGCAGGTTGCCGAAGAACTTCCAGCCGGTGGGTGTTTCGAAACATTCCACGCCCAGACCCGCCGCCACCCGGTCGGCGGCCTGACTGGTCGGCATGGACCGCGCGACGCCTGAAATGCCTTTGGCGTAGCCCCGCACGTGCCGGGCGTTGGCGGCCATGACGGCGAGGCTGTCGCTGGGGGTCACGAAGAAGTTCTTGCCCAGCACCATGTTGCGATCGGCGTCGCCGTCCGACGCCGCGCCGAAACCGGGGGCGTCCGGTCCGTTCATAATCTCAACCAGATCGTGGGCGTGAACGAGGTTGGGGTCCGGGTGCCCGCCGCCGAAATCGGGCAGCGGCGTGCCGTTCATGACGCTGCCGGGCGCGGCGCCCAATTGGCCTTCGAGAATTTGCGTGGCGTAGGGGCCGGAAATGGCGTGCATGGCGTCAAAGGCGATGCGAAAGCCGCCCGCGAACATGTTTTGGATGGCGCTAAAATCGAAAAGCGTCTCCATCAACTCGGCGTAATCGGCGACGGGATCGATGACCTCGACGGTCATGCCGCCCATCGAAGAAGTACCCAAGGTGTCGATGTCGGCGTCGGCGCAATCGAGGATTTT
>JABGRG010000224.1 GCA_018648445.1 Rhodospirillales bacterium
CCGCCTTGGCGGCTTCGGCGATCTGTTTCAGGTGCGACGGGGCAAGGGCGATCAAGGACCGGTCTCGATGGTGCCGAGCACCGTTCCGTCGATTGCGTCGATAACAATGATTCGCTCGCACGATTTGACGGGCGGTCCGATATGAAGGTAAAGGCGCTTGGCGTCTGGGCGCATTTCAACAATAGAGCACCCCTTGGGCAGGCTCAGCCCGACCCGGCCGAATTGCTTGGCGGGGATCAGCTTGTCGGCATCGTCGCGGAAGATCGAGAAGTCCGGATCGCTGGCCTTCATATAAAGGCCATAGACCAAAAGGCCCATGCCGCCCACGATCAGGACACCTAATCCAACCACCAAAGCCTTGAGTGCATGCACCAGTCCGGTCCAGACTTGAAAGAACGAGCGAGGGGTCAATGACCGCCAACGAGACCACAGCCATTTATACCGTTCCGGTGACCAAGGACAAGGGGGGCAAGCGTCTCGACCGGATGCTCGCCGATCACCTGCCCAGCCTTTCGCGCACCCGGGTCAAGGCCCTCATCGAGGCGGGCAACGTTCTCATGGAGCCCGTGGCGGGCAGCAAGCGGGCGGGTGCGAATGACGGCGGTGCGATACGGGACCCGGCCTACCGCGTCCGCGCCGGTGACGTCTTCGCCGTTCACGTGCCGGCACCGCGTCCTGCGACGCCGAAGCCTCAGGCCCTGGATCTTGCAGTAATCTATGAGGACGCCGATCTGATCATCATCGACAAACCGCCGGGCTTGGTCGTCCATCCGGCAGCGGGCCATCCCGACGGGACGCTGGTCAATGCGCTTCTTGCCCATTGCGGCGACACGCTGTCGGGTATCGGCGGCGTCAGCCGGCCGGGCATCGTGCACCGCCTGGACAAAGACACCAGCGGTCTGATGGTGGCGGCAAAAAACGACGCCGCCCACCACGCGCTTGCCCACCAGTTCGCCGAACATTCCCTTGAGCGCGCCTATTTCGCGGTGCTGTGGGGAGTGCCGAGACCGCGGCGGGGAGAGATCGCCGGCAACATCGGGCGCAATCCCCAGAACCGAAAAAAGATGGCAGTCGTCAAAGGACGCGGCAAATCCGCCCTGACCCGTTACAGCGTGGTTCGCACCTTTGCCGACCAGGCCAGTTTAGTGGAATGTCGCTTGGCTACGGGGCGCACCCACCAAATTCGGGTTCACTTTGCCCACCTGGGACACCCTGTAATGGGGGATGCCCTTTATGGTGGCGGACGGTCACGCCGGTGGAGGGGCGGAGATCAAAAACGAACAGCCGTAAGCCGGGCGATTACGTCCCTGGATCGCCAAGCACTTCACGCATATTTGATTGGATTTATCCACCCGACCACTAAAAGAAAACTGCGCTTTAAAAGCGATTTACCGCTTGATTTCAAAGCGGTATTAGCTCAATTAGAGGATGAATAAGAAAATATCTATACCCAAGCAAAAAAGTGTAGTATTATCGATTCTCGCAAGGCCGCTTGGCCATATTCATGTAGCCCCAAAGCCCGTTTGGGCTTGGGGGTGGTTAAAAGAATACGAAGGATCGAACCATGGCCGCGTTAGCGATCGATGGCGAATTGACACCGGATGGAAATCTCAGTCGTTATTTGCGTGAAATTCGCCGCTTTCCCATGCTGGAACTAAACGAAGAGCAGAATCTTGCCCAGCGCTGGCTTAAGAAAAACGACCTTGATGCCGGCCACAAGTTGGTCACTAGCCATCTAAGACTGGTGGCCAAAATCGCAATGGGTTACCGCGGCTACGGATTGCCTTTGGGGGAGCTGATCTCGCAGGGCAACGTGGGCATGATGCAAGCCATCAAACGATTCGACCCGGACCGCGGGTTCCGTCTCGCCACCTATGCCATGTGGTGGATTCGCGCTGCCATCCAAGAATACATCTTGCACTCGTGGTCGTTGGTCAAGATGGGAACCACAGCGGCGCAAAAAAAGCTATTCTTCAACTTACGTCGGCTTAAGGGTCAGATGCAGGCGATAGATGACGGTGACATGACGCCCGAGGCGGTAACCCACATCGCCCAGCAACTAAATGTGCCGGAAGAAGACGTGGTCAACATGAACCGACGCCTTGCGGCTAAGGACCACTCACTGAACGCGCCGCTACGCGATGAGGGCGAAGATCAGTGGCAGGATCTCCTGGTGGATGAAAACGAGAGCCAGGAGACGGCCCTGGTGCAAGCGGACGAGCTGGCACACCGGCGCCGACTCCTGGCCGATGCGAT
>JABGRG010000103.1 GCA_018648445.1 Rhodospirillales bacterium
GTGGCGATCGCAACGACAAAATTCCGCCGCCACCGGCTTCCGCTGCCGCTCAGATCGTGATCGACGAAACCGGTGCCAGTGTCCCGGTTTCTCGCAACGCTGAACGCGCAGCCGCCGAGTCTGATGCGCAGGCCGATACCCCGGCCCCAAAAACCCAACCGGTCGCCGAAGCCCAACCGGTCCCACCCGCTTCCCAGGCCGCAGAACTGGCCGAAGCCCTGGCCAAGGCCGGACCGGATGAAGCGCAAGCTGCCGACCAGGCAGCCCAAACCGATGAGGCGCCCGAGCGCACTCGCCGCAGCCCTCTTCGGACGGGCGCCAAGCGAACCACCCGGGGCCGCCCGCGCAAAGTCGCCGAAGCAGAGGGCTCAGAACAGCCGGAATCGCCGGAAGTCAAACCGGTTCGCCGCCGCGTGCGCAGGACCGTCGCGCCGAAAAAACCGGACGAAGCCACTCCCGATTCCACGTAAACGAAGCCTTCGATCCGAAGGACACTACCCGACTATGATTTCGTCGCCGGCGGCCACCGTACCGCCGGCGATTATCGTTGCGAACACCCCCATATCGGTGTGGCCGTAGCCGCGTTTCAGGGCCATGGGAATATTCATGTCGCGCGCACCGGTTCCCGGATTGACGTCGGTGGCCGGGCATCGTTGGATGCGCTTGTCGATGCGTAGTCGAACCGACCCGACGGCCACTTCACGGTCCACCCAATCAAACTCGGCCCACGGTTCCAGACCACTTACCAAAAGGTTCCCGCGAAAGCGAAACGGATCGACGGGTGCGCCGACAATGCGTTCCAGATCAATCACGCTTGCCGTGTTGATAATGGAAACAAACTTTTCGCGACGGTCCGAAAACATGTGGCCAGGGGCCTGAACCAGCCGGGGCTTGCCGGGCGGGGTGCCTTTCATAAAAGCGGCGAAAAAATCCTCGATCAGGGCGCGCCCCACCGGCGTCGTGATGTTCCCCCGCTTCACCGTTTTTGCATTGCGGCGGATTTCCAGAACTCCCTCGGCCTCGTCAAAAATCGTCTGCAGGCTCGCCAGCCGCTCGTCTCGCATGAGCATCAGAAATTTCTTCTTGGGAAGCCATTCGGGCTCTGCCGGATCAAATCCCGCGCCGGCCAAAGCCAGCGCAAACCGCCGATCGCCCGGCACCCCTTCACCCGGAACCAGTTCAACCCGATCCAACTCCTCGGCGCTCAACCCCTTGACCGGGTAACGGCAGATTTTGTCGATTTTCATCCGCAAACCCCGCGAAAACGCCCTTCGATTCAAAATAACAATCTGATTTTAAAGGAAAACCACCCCTTCGGGCACGAAAATGTATTCGCATGAAGGTAAATCTAGGGATTTCCTATCCATCCCCAACCGTTCTAGAATCAGAGCATGCGAATATGATGGTGGCAAGGGCTTAGCATGACTGAGGGTTCCTGTGTGGCGCTGGGACTGATGAGTGGAACGTCGATGGATGGGATCGACGCGGCGCTCCTGCGTTCCGACGGGGAACGGATTTTGGAAATCGGGCCGACGCTCGCGGTTTCCTACGATGCGGATTTTCGCGATCAGTTGCGGGGAGTTATCGGCGAACAAACAGCGAAGGATGTTGACGGTGTCGCCGCCGAACTAACCCTGCGCCATGCCGCCGCCGTTCGCCAGCTTCTTGAAATCAGCGGCGACGGCTTTCCCCGCCCTGAGTTGATCGGCTTTCACGGCCACACGGTTTTTCATCGACCGGAAGCCGGAATTACCCACCAGATCGGCGACGGCACATTGTTGGCCGCTGAAACGGGCATTCCGGTGGTTGCCGATTTTCGGTCGATGGATGTCGCGGCCGGGGGTGAAGGCGCGCCGTTGGCGCCGCTGTTTCATACGGCCCTTTCGGCGGACCTGGAAAAACCGCTCGCCGTTCTGAACGTCGGCGGTGTCGCCAATGTGACGTGGATCGGCCAAGGCGGCGAGGTTCTGGCTTTCGATACCGGACCGGGCAACGCCATGATCGACGACTGGGTGAAGGCCGCGACGGGTCTGCCGATGGATCGGGGAGGACAGCTGGCGCGCAGCGGATGGGTCAACTCGGACGCCTTGCAACAATTGATGAACAACGATTACTTCGGTCGACGGCCACCCAAGTCATTGGATCGAAACGATTTTTCCATGCAGGACGTCGCGGCCCTTTCGCCCGCCGACGGTGCGGCAACCCTTAGCGCCTTTAGCGCCACAGCGGTGGCCAAGGCCGCCGAGTTCTTTCCCTCGCCGGCGAAAAGGTGGCTGGTGTGCGGCGGCGGACGTCACAACGCAACGCTTATGCACATGTTCGAAGAAGGCTTGCGAGCACCCGTGGATCCCGTTGAGGCCGTGGGCTGGGACGGCGATTTCCTTGAGGCCCAGGCGTTCGCTTTTCTCGCCATCCGTTCGGCCAAGGGATTGGCCCTCAGCCTGCCGACGACCACGGGCGTCAGAAGCCCGCAGACGGGCGGAACCCTGTTCCAGCCATAGCGGCCATTGCGGTTCAATTAAGCGACTTTTTCGAGCCACTGATCCAGATAATCAGCGACGTAACCGTTCAGTTCAGGGAGCTGGTCGCCGTAAAAATGATTGGCACCCTTAATGACCCGATAGTCGATGACGATATTCTTTTGGCTTGATAGCTTCTGAACGAGCTTTTCGACCGAGGAAATCGGAACGATATCGTCCGCGTCGCCGTGGATAATGATGCCCGACGACGGACACGGCGCCAGAAAGGAAAAATCCTGGGTGCTGGCCGGCGGGGATACCGAGACAAAGCCGGAAATCTCTGGACGCCGCATCATCAACTGCATGCCGATCCACGCGCCAAACGAATAGCCGGCGATCCAGCATCCGGATGCGTTGGGATTGTGCCCTTGCATCCAGTCAAGCGCCGCGGCGGCGTCGCTAAGCTCGCCCTGGCCGTTATCAAACTTCGCCTGGGAGCGGCCGACGCCGCGGAAATTGAAGCGAAGAACCGAAAATCCACGGCGGACATACGCCTGATACATGCCGTACACCAGCTTGTTGTTCATCGTGCCGCCATGTTGCGGATGCGGATGAAGAACGAGGGCGATCGGCGCATTCGGGTCTTTTGAATGATGGTAACGCCCCTCTAGGCGGCCATCGGGTCCGTTCAGGGTTACTTCAGGCAATTTTCTTTCTCATTCAGGCTCATCACCGTCGTAGCGTGACGAATTTCCCTATTCCGCAGCTTTGACATTCGTTGAAAATCAACGGAAATAATACTGTCAAATCTTGACCGGAATTGTCGGGTTTACTATATAACCGGTGGTTTAGTGGGGGACTGAACGCACCATTTCTTCCACGCAAACGATGCCAAACCGACCAAACCGCCGAAATGTGTGCGCTAGGATATAGAAGAACCGATGATTTTCAAGAGGCTTCGAGCCGACATCGACGCCTATATGGAACGCGACCCGGCAGCGCGCAGCCGGATCGAGGTGGTTCTTTGCTATCCAGGCTTCCAGGCATTGTTGTTTTATCGGGCATCCCGATCCCTTTGGCTGCATGGCTGGCGGCTGTCGGGAAGGTTTGTCTCGCATATCGGTCGGATGTTGACGGGAATCGAAATTCATCCCGGCGCCAGGATCGGCGTTCACTGCGTGATTGACCACGGCTCAGCCGTTGTCATTGGTGAAACTTCGGTAATCGGCGACGACGTCACTTTGTATCAGGGCGTCACCCTTGGTGGAACGTCACCTGCCGTGGAGTCTCGCGCACAGGTTGACACGAAACGTCATCCCACATTGGCTGACGGCGTTATCATCGGATCGGGGGCGCAAATTCTGGGGCCGATTACTGTTGGCGAAGGCGCGCGCGTCGGCGCCAATGCGGTGGTTACGCGCGATATTCCCCGTGGTGTCAGCGCGGCGGGAATTCCCGCTCGCGTGATTTTGCCCCGTGACAAGAAAAAAGCGAAGGACCGCGAATTCGTGGCTTACGGAACGCCGGACGAATTGTTTGATCCGGTTTTGCGCAATATCGACAGCATCCGTGGTCAATTGGCCTTGTTGGCAGGGCGCATCGAAGAGTTGGAAGATCGTCTGGGCCACTACGAAGACCTAAATACCGGTCGTCCCATTGAAAACGGCGAACAAAAACCAGATGTCGATACAAAGACGATTGCAGGCCGGAAAAAAAGAGACGTGGCTTGAGGGTACAATGAAAACGAAGGAGGCGAGGCCGTGAGACTTAGCACGAAGGGCCGCTATGCGGTTATGGCGATGGTCGACCTCGCCAGCTATTGCAAAGGGAAACCCGTCGCTTTGGCCGATATCGCCGAACGACAGGAAATATCGCTTTCCTATCTCGAACAGCTTTTTGGCAAGCTGCGCAAGGGGGGGCTGGTGCGCAGCGTGCGTGGCCCGGGGGGCGGTTATTTGCTGGCGCGCGACGCTAGCGAGACCCGTATTTCCGACGTCATCATGGCCGTCGACGAATTGATCAAGGCGACCCGCTGTACGCCGGGCTCGCCGTCGGGGTGCCATTTGAGCAAAGCCCGCTGCATGACCCATGATCTTTGGGAAGAACTCGGAAACCAGATCTACCTTTATTTAAGCTCGATTACGGTGGAAGATATCGTCGAGCGCCGGGTTCTCGGAACAAGCGGCCTGTTATTCCCGGAAGTTGTTCCGAAATCCGTGGCGCTCGGTTGATCACTGAAGCGCGCAAAATGAAATGAAACCTGCCGTTTATTTAGACTTCAATGCTACTGCACCCATTCGCGACGAAGCCGTGGAGGCCGTTATGGGGGCGTTCCGCACCGGCGGAAACGCGTCGTCCGTTCATGGATTCGGGCGCGCCGCCCGCCGTCTGCTGGAGGATGGGCGCGAACAGGTCGCGGCGCTGGTTGGCGTTTCCGGCGACGATGTCATCTTTACCGGTGGCGGAACCGAGGCCAATAACCTGGCGCTGCTTGGATGCGGTTGCCCGAACGTCATTGTTTCGGCGGTCGAACATCCTTCGGTTCTGGCGGTTTCTACCGGCCATGCCCCGGTTCCCGTCGATGGCGATGGCGTGATTGATCTGGCCGCCTTTGAGGCGCGTCTGGCTGAGGAAAACGGCCCCGCCGTCGTGTCGGTGATGCTTGCCAACAACGAGACGGGCGTATTGCAGCCGGTCGGTAGGGTTAGCGAGATCGCCAAGCGTTACGGCGCTTTGGTGCATTGCGACGCGGTTCAGGCGGCGGGCAAAATCGCCGTTGATATGCGTGCTCTCGGGGTCGATATGCTGTCGTTGGCAGCGCACAAAATTGGCGGCCCCCAAGGGATCGGAGCGCTCATTCTCTCCACTGATTTACCGCTTTCGCCGCAAATTAGAGGCGGCGGGCAGGAGCGCCGCCGTCGGGCCGGAACCGAGAACATCGCCGGCGCCGCCGGGTTCGGTGCGGCTGCAAGTGCGGCCCGGGCCGGCTTAGCCAATTTCGCAAAATTGTCGGGTATGCGCGATCAGTTGGAAGAAGCTGTTCTTTCCGTGGCTGCGGATGCCAAGGTCTTCGGTCAGAAAATGGCGAGGCTTCCCAATACGAGTTGCTTCGCCGTCCCGAATCTTCCCAGTGACACCCAGGTTATGGCTTTGGACATGGAGGGCGTCGCCGTAAGTTCCGGTTCGGCCTGTTCCTCGGGCAAGGTCGAGGCAAGCCACGTTTTGGCGGCCATGGGCGAGCATGAACTGGGCATCAGCACCATCCGTGTCAGCCTTGGCTGGACCAGCGGGTCCGGTGACGTGGATCGTTTCGTCGAGGCCTGGCGCAAGGCGTATCTGCGCAACCGAAAGCAGGCCGGCGCGCCGGAACTGGTCGCGTCATGATGCCTTATTCAAGCGTGGCTGACGAGGTCGCGCAAGCCCCGCAAAATCGTCCCGTCTATTTGGACTATCAAGCAACGACGCCCACCGACCCGCGTGTTCTGGACGCGATGCTGCCCTATTTCACCGAACAGTTCGGCAATCCGCATTCGCGCAATCATTCCGCCGGTTGGCAGGCCGAGGAAGCCGTTGAAAAGGCGCGCAGCCAGGTAGCTTCGCTCATTGGCGCCGATCCGCGCGAGATCGTATTCACGTCGGGAGCGACGGAAGCGGGCAATCTGGCCTTGAAGGGCGCGGCATATTTCCATCGCGGCCGGAAGAACCACAAAGACCACATCGTCACCTGCGTGACCGAGCATAAATGCATCATCGAAACGGTCGCTCAATTGGAACGCGAGGGGTTTCGCGCGACCTTCGTTCCCGTCGGCAAGGGCGGGCTGATCGATCCGCAGGCCGTCGCTGACGCGATCACCGAGCGAACGCTCATTGTGTCGGTCATGGCGGCAAACCACGAAATCGGCGTTCTTCAGCCCCTATCCGAGATCGGCCGCATCTGCCGCGAAAGCGATGTCCTTTTTCATACGGATGCGGCCCAGGCCACGGGAAAGATCCCCCTGGACGTCGGATCAATGGCGCTCGATCTAGTCAGTCTTTCGGCCCACAAGGTTTATGGTCCGATGGGTATCGGCGCCTTGTACGTCCGGCGTCGGCCAAGGGTCCGCATCGCCCCGCTTTTCAGTGGCGGCGGACAGGAGCGTGGCATGCGTTCGGGAACGCTGCCGACACCGCTGTGCGTGGGTTTCGGTGTGGCCGCCGAGATCGCCGCGTGTGAAATGGAACAGGAAGCCGTCCGCCTGCGTCGGCTTCGCGATCGGTTTTTGAGCGCCGTTCAGTCGCACGTTCCGAATGTCCGCATTAACGGGGATATGGAAAACCGGCTTCCCGGAAATCTCAACCTCAGTTTCGTCGGCGTTGAGGGAGAGGGGCTTATGGCGCGCCTGTCGGATATCGCCCTGTCATCGGGCTCGGCGTGCACGTCGGCGGCGCTGGAGCCGTCCTACGTGCTCCATGCCATCGGTGTCGAAGACGAACTTGCGCATAACAGCATCCGCTTCGGATTCGGCCGATTCACGACCGATGACGAAGTCGATTTTGCGGCGCGGCGAATTTCCGAAGAACTGTTGAAATCGTGCGGTTGAGGATCAACACATGCCGAAAATGACATTCTGTTTGCCTGATGGGTCGCGGCGCGAAGTCGATGCCCCGGAAGGGCTTTCGGTAATGGAAATCGCCCATGAATTTGATATCGATATCGAAGGCGCGTGTGATGGATGCCTGGCGTGCTCCACCTGTCACGTTGTCGTCGATCCGGCGTGGATTTCGCGGCTGGCCGATCCGGCCGAAGAGGAAGAGGACTTGCTCAATCTGGTTTTCGGGCTCGAACCGACATCTCGGCTGGGATGCCAGATTCACCTGACCAGCGAACTGGACGGACTGGTCGTCACCCTTCCAGCGGAAACAAAGAACCTACAGATCTGAAATTTGGCCTGAAAACGCTCTAGCGTTTGTTGACCACGACCTTCTGATAAACGCCGCCGAAGAATGATTTCTTCCACCAGCGGTAGGCTTCCGGCTCACCCGCGTATTCCGAAATTTCGTGCTTCCAAAGCGCCTTGGCAAACGGTTCCAGGCGTTCATTCACAAAGTCCAGAATATAGCGAATGGGCTGCAAACGGCTCGGTCGGCCATAGTCGACGAAGACCGCCTTGCCGCCCGGCTTGACGCCGGCAAGCAGCGCGTCAACGATGCTGCGTTTCTTTCCGTCCGGCACCTCGTGCAGAAGGAAGAAGCTGAGAACCATGTCGTAATCATTGTCATGCGGACCCGCCGCATCGGCTTGCCGAATGGTAACCTGCGGCAGGTGCCCGACCTTTTGGCGGGCATGAGCGATCTGGATCGGGGCCACGTCGATGATATCGAGCTGTCCCGTCGGGCCCACAGCGTTGGCAAGTTTATTCACAAAATCGCCGTAGACATGGGCTGCCATCAGAACCTTTTGCCCGGGCATGATTTCCTGGGTTGCCGCGCGCATCAGGCGCCGCGCATTGCCGAAAAGCAACACATCGACAACGAGAGTACGGTCAAGAAGGGCGACGTTCCTGGGATTCAGGTACGCCCAATCGTAAACCTCCGAAAGGTAAGACGGCACGGCAGTCTCCGCTATTGACGCATTCGATTGTTGGGCGCCCAGAGACTCTGCAAGATTTATCTCTTTGGCAACGACCGGGAAGTTCACGGCGGTCTCTCCTCGTTTCTTCTTTGAGCTTGAGTCCAATCAAGCAATTCCGGGGGCCGTTTAAACAGCACCGGCAGCAAAATTAATCAACCGAAAAAATTCAAAAATGAAACCGCCCGCTCCTTGGAGCGTGACGGCGTCTTGCGGCGCTAAATATAGTCATCCGCCGCCGATGATCACGACGCTACAGGCGTTCACATACCACGAACGAAGCCCCGCGCAAACCATTATGGGAGTATGGTTTTTCCGGCGCGATTGGACGCCGGAGTTGTCCCAACCAACGCGAACGCCCGGCACCTCTTGGAAAACCGGGAAAATTACAATCCCGTTCCGTCAATCCACAGGTCGAAAACTTTTTTCGCCGTGGGTTCCAGATGACCCGACCATTGATGCGTGTCGGCGCGCAGTATTTCAGTTGATATGCCTGGCGTGGCCGCGATTTCACAGGCGTGGCCAACAAACCACGCCTCCAATGCCTGTTCGGTCGCCTCAAGATGAAATTGTAGGGCCAGTGCGAATTTGCCAAGGGAAATGGCCTGGTTGGGGCAAGCGTCCGTCCCGGCTAAATGGATGGCACCCTCCGGCAGATCGAAAGTGTCGCCGTGCCAGTGAAGGACCGGCGATTGCCGTTCGGCCAACGGCGCTAAGCATGAATTTGCCGCTGCATCGCTGAAGCGTAACGGGCCCCACCCGATTTCCTTGGTTCCTGACGGATATACGGGCGCACCCAGCGCGCGGGCCATAAGCTGGCAGCCGAGGCAGATCCCGAGGGTTGGCCGTTTTTGGGCGAGGCGTTTTTCGATCAGAGCGATCTCTTGCGTTAAAAACGGATACGCTTGCTCTTCATAAACGCCAATGGGTCCGCCGAGGACGACCACAATTTCCGGGGACAAGGCGTCGACCGCGCTGAAATCGGCGCTGGGTGCTTCCACATACGATATGGAAAAACCACGGCCTTCCAGAACGCCGCCCAGGATACCCAGGTCCTCAAAAGGCACGTGGCGAATGGCCAGCGCGGTTTTCATTTTTCGTGCTCGTAGCGGGCCAGAATGGCGTCGAGGGCCGGATGAATGGGGTCAAACCATCCCTTCTCGCGAAACGTCCGATGCACCTGCTCGTTCATGCCGCCCGGTGTCGCAACGTCGGTAATAAGTGCGTCAAAACCATGTTCCACAGCCTCCGACGCATCCGCGGCGACCGCTCGGGAAAGCGCCGCCAGATAGCGGTCGGTGGCCTTGCGCTCCAGCCCTTCGCTAACCATCCAGTCCGAAATGGTTCCCAGAAACCCGTAATAGGCCGCAACGGTGGCAGTGGCGGAGCACATGGCATTGAACTGGTGCTCGTCCTCCACCGGTACGGCGGTGCCGATTTTATCGAACAGCGCGGCAACGTCGGAATCGACCGGGCATATGGCCGTGGGGCCAATATGTTGGGCGACCGGTGGCAACGGAACGGCGCGCGTGATATCGGTTGCCGGTTCGCACAGATCGCGAAGTTCATCCAGCGTTACGGCGGCGATGAGGCTGACGATCTTTTGCTCGGAACGAAAATTGAGTTCGGACAACACCTCATGTGCCACCTGGGGGCGGACGGCCAGGATCATCCAGTCGCTTTCGTCAATCACCGACTGATTATCCGGCGCGACTTCAGCCTGTGCGAACGCCTCGGCGAGCGCTGCCGACTTTTGGGCGTTGCGGGGTGAAAGAAGTATCCGTTCGGGAGCATCCTGCGCAGTGCATAGACCGCGAATAACCGCAGTCGCGATATTTCCCGTTCCGATAACCCCGATTTTCATCCCCGCACCCTCCGGTTTGTTCTATCCCTTAGCGTTTGGAACGAATAGCCCTTTGCCGTCAATAGTGAATTCGCCGATCAGGCGCTGGCCTTCGGGCGAAATAATCCAGTCGATGAACATCTGGCCCAGTTCGGCCTTGACGTGCGGATGGCGTTTCGGGTCGACCAGAATGACGCCATAGGGGTTGAACAGGCGCGGATCGCCTTCAATCTGAACCACCAAATCGCCACGGTTTTTGAAGCTCAGCCATGTTCCACGGTCGGCCAGAACATATGCGTTCATGCCCGCAGCCGTGTTTAGCGTGCCGCCCATACCCGAGCCGCTTTCGCGGTACCATGTTCCCGACTGCGACTTCACGTCGATGCCGGTCTTTTTCCACAAGCCCAGTTCCTTCTTGTGGGTTCCGCTGTCATCGCCACGCGAGACAAACGGTTTTTGGCCCTCGGCGATCTTTCGCATGGAAGCAACGACGTCCTTAAGACCGTGGACCTTTGCCGGGTCGGATTTGGGGCCGGCGATCAGGAAATCATTGTACATCACGTCGAAACGTTTCACCCCGAACCCCTCGGAAACGAACGCGTCCTCGGAAGCCCTGTGGTGGACAAACAAGACGTCGGCGTCGCCGTTCTTCGCCTGCCGGATGGCCTGGCCGGTGCCGACGGCGATAACGCGAGGCTCGATTCCGGTCTTTTCCTCGAAAACCGGGAGAATGGCATCGAAAAGCCCAGAGTTGGCTGTCGACGTCGTGGACGCGATGGTAATGAATTTGTCGGCGGCCACGGAAGTGGACGCCAACGGCATCACAGCAACAAGACCGATAAGAAGCGCTTGGAAGGTTCTTTTTTTCACCACAATAAATCTCCGTTTAAGAAAGCTTGTCCAAGGTTGCTCGCTGGGCGCTCGAAAAACGATTGCGCCTCGGTTTTTTCGATTAGTTTTCCCTGATGAAGAAACAGGATTTCATCGCCAAGGCGACGGGCCTGACCCAGGTCGTGCGTCGTCATGATGATTTTGGTTCCACCCGATTGGATGGCGGCAATGATTTGTTCGACCGCGCGGGTGCCCGCCGGATCAAGACTGGCCGTCGGCTCGTCCAGAAAAAGCACCTGCGGGTTCAAGGCCCAGGCGCGGGCCAATGCCAGCTTTTGCTGCTCGCCGAACGAAAGCACGCGAGCGGGCGTGCGGGCAAACCGCTGCAGTCCGGTACGTGACAGAACCTCGTCAATTTGCGCTTGGCGGGCGTTTTTCGACACGCCACGCAAGCCAAGGGCATATTCGACATTGGCGGAAACGGACCGACGCAGCATGACGGGCCGTTGAAAGACCATCGCCTGACGGCGGGCGGGATCGGAGCCGCCACGAGACTCATTTGCCCCCGCCCACGTCACCTCACCGCTGCTGGGCGCTATCAATCCGTGGCAGAGGCGCAGAAGCAGGCTTTTTCCGGCTCCGTTGGGGCCCAGAACGATGGTCCTTGGTCCGGCTTCAAGGGCAAACGAAATGCCGTCGATCAGGTTGGTGCCACCGGCGGAAAAAGCCAGATCGGTTACGTGCAAGGGAAGGATCGTTTTATCCACGGGCGGCCTCGCGAATTACGAACGCAGCCCCGGTAACGCCAAGAGAGAGTGCGATCAGGATCATGCCCAGACCCAGGGCAAGGGCCAGATCACCTTTGCTGACTTCAAGCGCAATGGCGGTTGTCATAACACGGGTCACATGGTCGATATTTCCGCCAACGATCATGACTGCGCCCACTTCTGCGCTGGCCCGACCAAACCCGGCAAGGATCGACGTCAATAGCGAGAACCGGGCGTCCCACAGCAGTGTCGGCATGGCGCGGGCGGGTGTTGCGCCCAGCGACTGAAGCTGTTCGGAGTATTCTTCCCACAGGTCCTCGACGACCTGGCGCGTCAACGCCGCAATAATGGGGAAAATAAGAACCGCCTGGGCGATGATCATCGCCGTTGGCGTGAATAACAGGCCTAAAACCCCGAAAGGTCCTGCGCGCGACAAAAGCAGGTAAACGATGAGACCGACGACGACGGGCGGCAGCCCCATCAGCGCATTGAGCACGACGACGATGCCCATTCGTCCGGGAAACCGAAAAATCGCCGTGGCCGCGCCCAGAGGCAGTCCGATCAGCGTGGCGATAAAAACGGCGGACAGGCTGATCCGCAGCGAAAGGAGGACGATTTCAGCAAGCCCCGCGTCCAATCCGACGATCAGGGACACAGCGCTGGAAAAGGCTGCTGCAAAATCCGACATCCGACGTTCCGTAAACCCTCAAGGTGTGACCTCTAATTGGTCATATATCTCCAAAAACCGAAGAAAAAAACAAAAAACGCATAAAAAGACATAAAAACACATAAAAAATTTTTGGGTGGTAGGGTTTCACCCTTCGACTAATATGGGGCGCAATGAGTAAGATTTCGCAAAACAGCAGTGTCTTGGGCACGGTTCTCGCCGGCGGGCTTTCGCGGCGCATGGCAGGGCGTGACAAGGGTTCCCTTGCGCTTGCAGGGCGGCCCTTGATTTCGCATGTTCTGGATCGAATTGGCGATCAGGTTTCCGAGGTGGTCATCAACGCGTCGGAAGAGTTGGACCGGTTTCGCGAGTACGGACTAAACATCGTTCCCGATATTTCCGGGAACGGAGAAGTCGAGGATTTTGGCGGCCCGCTGGTCGGGATTCTGTCAGTGTTGGAATGGGTGGCCGCAAATCGACCTGCGGTTTCGCTGGTCGTCACTGTTCCCACCGACACGCCGTTGCTACCTCTGGATTTCGTTGATCGGGCACGGCAGGTTTTTGATGCCGAGCAAGCTGAGTTTGCCTGCGCAGTCTCAGGCGAACGGGTTCATCCGGTTATCACGCTCTGGTCCGTCGAATTGCGCCACCGGCTTCGCAGCTTGGTGGTCGACGAGGGGTTGCGCCGGGCCGACCGGCTTCTCGAACATTTCCATGTGGCGCGCGTGGAATACCCGGCCCGGCCCATCGACCCCTTTTTCAATATCAACAATCCTGAAGATCTGGCGGAAGGCGAACGCCTGCTGGCCGCGTCACGCGTTTAGGGTCGCCATTCTCGCGCATCGTTTCAGCGCTTTTAGCGATCCGCCCTCGGATATGGCGCGCACCGCGCCCTCGACATCTTCGACGATCATTCCCGCCAGGGTGTCCACACCATAGGAGTGAAGCCGTGGGCTTAGCGGCGTGCTGGGCCCGACCAGGGCGACCTGCGCATCCGGGCATGAGCCGAGAATTCCGGGCAGGCTGTGATTGACCAGGGTTGAGGCGGTGACGATCACCCGTTCGCTGTCCGGCAGAAGCCAGGATGCAGCCGCTTGCGGGTATTCGCCGTCGGCAGGATCGCTCTCGAAAACAAGCGGGTTTTTGATGTGCTTGGTAAGGCTTGCGAAGCGGCCAACTACGCTGACGGGCTCATCCGCCGCAGCGAAGGTTTCGAGGCCGTTGCCGTCAGGCACATCCAGATCGAAACGATTGTAGAAGGCATTGATGGCGGCCAGACCGACGGCGGCCTTCACCGGGTCCCAGGAATGGACCATGGCGGCGAGTTCGCGAAGCGAGCGTCCTGCCAGCCCGCTTCCATCCGCGATGCCCCGGCAGGCCGCGCTGCCGCGATCCGGGGTTTGCGCCAAACCGCAGCCGTGCGGTCCTTCCACCAGGACCCAGTTGAACCCGATCAGGACCCGCGCCGCCGTTTGGTCTTCCACGCCCTGTTCCAGGTCACGGTACAGCCGGTGCGCCCCCCACCAACGCCATAGCCCCGACGGCTCAGCGGCCAGCAGAACGCCGAGGTCGCCGGTTAGCCGGTTCCATTCCTCCAAAGCGTCTGCAGAGACAAGGGTGACGGTCGGAATGCCCTCGGCCATGGCGGCCAGGATTTCGTCAAACAGGCCACTGCCTTCCGTTTCCCGGCGGCCGAACTTTTCGATAACGATGATGTCGGCCCGGGTTTCAACGGCCCGGCGGACGGCCCGCGTCGCCTCAGCCAGGGCGGCGGTGTCAAACCCGCATTCGCTTTCCTTGCTGCGGTCGCCCTTGTAGGTCGCAAGCGTGATTTCGGCCCCCGTGCCCAGATCGGTAGCGACGATGGCGCGCTTGTAGCCGTCCGGCCCGCGCAAGGTTTCCTGAACCAGTCCGCCGACGCGCCATCCGCGCGCCGTCAACTCGTGTGCGAAATCGGCGAGCAGGGGCAATTCGCGCGTCTTCGCCGTATAAAGCACCCCGGCAGGCCGAAGGCGTGGAAGATGTGCTGCGTCTTGTAATGTCATGGGTCATTCATCGCTCTTTTGATGGGAAACCGCAAGGCCGTCGTCCCTCTTTACAATGACATTCACGGGGGCGGACGTTATGCTTCGGCGATCGCAAGGTGCGGCGTTGTTTGGGGGAGAGCGCGATGTCCGATCAGCACGACGGGGACAAGGTGGCGGATGCGACGCTGGGCTTGATCGAACAACTGAGTTCGGGCGGCTTTTTTGACCAGATCAAAGAGCTC
>JABGRG010000008.1 GCA_018648445.1 Rhodospirillales bacterium
AAGCCCTATCATTTTCAACGCGAATGGATTCTTCATGATCTGAAGGCAGACCCGTCGCAGCTCAGGATCATGCATGTCGAAGGCGATAGCATGATGCCGACCCTACATTCTGGTGATGTGGTCCTGGTCGATTTGGCGCGCAGGTCTCCAACGCCTCCCGGCATCTTCGTGTTGTTTGACGGAATGGGACTAGTTGCCAAACGCCTTGAGCACATCCCTAATCACGAGCCGGCGAAGGTCCGAGTGATTTCTGACAACACATTTTATAGCGCTTACGAGCGGACAGCTGATGAAATCAGCATTATTGGGCGGATTCGTTGGTTCGCGCGGGAGCTGTAGATGTCCTATTCGACTGCTGCCCTTCATCGCAACCACAGCTGGCTTGGACCGGCCAAATGGATCGGAACACTGGCTGGAATTGCTGGTGCGATCCTGATCGCCTTGAATTTGGATGTGTCTGGATATGGATTTTTACTCTTCCTAATCTCGTCTCTGCTGTGGTGTGCGGCGGGCGTCGCTCAACGCGATGACAGCTTGATCCTGTTACAAGCAACCTTCGTTATTATAAACATCATTGGGATTTATAGATGGCTCATCGTTTAGTTTTATTTAGCCTTCTTGTTTGGGCTTCGTTCCCGCTTATAGCATATGCCGAACACCCAGTTTCATTCAGCAAAGCGAAACGTCTCGCAGTACAAATTTACCAAGGCCACGAAGTGACGATCTATTGTGGATGCAGATATGTTTACCAAGGCAAAAAACTAGTTCCAGTTCCTTCATCCTGTGGCTACGAGCCGCGTATTGCTGTTACCAAAAAAGGCAAACCTAATGCCCGTGCAGCCCGGATTGAGTGGGAACATGTAATGCCGGCATGGGTATTTGGGCACCAACGTCAATGTTGGCAAAACGGTGGCCGTAAAGCCTGCAAGAAAGATCCTATGTTCGCCAAAATGGAAGGTGATCTTCACAATCTGGTCCCAGCAATTGGTGAGTTAAATGGCGATCGATCTAACTTTAAATTCACAATGATGCCAGGTGAGCCTCGCGCCTACGGGAAATGTGATTTTGAGGTTGATTTCAAATCTAAGAGCGCTGAGCCACCCGAAAACGTCCGTGGCGACATTGCGCGCATCTATTTTTATATGCGCGATCAGTACAAGTTAAACATGAGCGCACAGCAAATCCGCCTGATGGAGGCGTGGTCTATAAGTGACCCAGTGGATGCATGGGAAAGTGAGCGCAACAAACGGATTAAATCCATTCAAGGCAACGGGAACCCATATGTTGAGCTTAACTAGAGTGAGAACGTCTGCTCACGGGAAGAGATGGCAGCGATGACGAGCGAGACAGAGTTACGAGAAAAGCTCCGCAAGATTGAGGCACTGTTTGCGGGTGCGGGAACTGCTGGTGAAAAGGCGGCTGCTGGGGCTGCCGCGGAACGAATAAAAAAACGCCTCAAACAGGCGAAAAAATCAGAAGTCTCAGTCGAGACAAAGTTTAGTATTCCGGATCCCTGGTCACGGCAGTTGTTTTCGGCTCTTTGCCGGCGCTATGGGCTCAAGCCTTACCGCTATCGCCGACAACATCGGCAGACCATTATGGTAAAAGCACCAACGAGTTTTATAGAGAATGTCCTGTGGCCAGAATTTAAGGAATTGGATGCTGCTCTGGTCGCCTATCTCTCTGATATTACAGATCGACTGATCCGAGAGGAGGTTCACAAGGAGGCGAGTGAAGCGGACGTGGTTCCGGACCCTGCTCGAATTGGATCGTGAACCGAAAGGACGGAGCAGAAAAAGAAGTTCTCGCCGGACTGGTTGAGCGAGTAACCTATCATAATGTGGAAAATGGCTTTTGCGTGCTACGTATCAAGGCACGTGGACACCGAGATCTGATAACGGTTACTGGGCATTCCGCAACCATCTCGGCTGGCGAATGGATCACCGTCACGGGTTCATGGAATAATGACCGCGTTCACGGCCTCCAGTTCCGTGCAGCTTTTCTCAAGGCCTCTGCTCCAACATCGGCAGAAGGCATTGAGAAGTACCTTGCTTCCGGCATGATCCGTGGCATTGGCCCCGTATACGCCAAAAAATTGGTGAAGGCTTACCGGGACAAGGTGTTTGATGTCATTGAGAATGAACCCGAGCGGCTTCGTGACATCGCTGGCATTGGTCCCGTTCGTGCCGAACGAATAACAGCCGCCTGGGCTGAGCAAAAAGTTGTTCGAGAAATCATGGTCTTTCTTCACAGCCATGGTGTCGGCACTGCACGGGCTGTTCGCATATACAAGACCTACGGCAATGATGCCATTCAGGTCATGTCCGAAAACCCCTACAGATTGGCACGGGATATTCGCGGTATCGGTTTCAGAACAGCCGACGCTATCGCCATTAAACTTGGGATAGAGAAGAGTGCTATGATCCGCATTCGCGCGGGCATATCGTATGCACTTAGTGAAGCCATGGGTGAAGGTTATTGTGGATTGCCGACGGCCGAACTTATTCCATTGGCTGTTGAGCTTCTCGAAGTTGATAGTGCGCTAGTCCAAACCGCTCTCGGCTTAGAGCTTTCAGAGGCGACTGTAATTGCTGACCAAGTCGGAGAAACGCCTTGCGTATTTCTTGCTGGACTACACAAGGCTGAGCGGCTGATTGGAGAACGCCTGCTGAACTTGATGAATGGAAAGTTGCCCTGGCCTTGGATTGATCCCGACAAGGCGCTGCCATGGATTGAACAGAAAACAGGTCTGTCCTTAGCTGAGAGCCAGGTCGCAGCCATACGGCTCGCTCTTTTATCAAAAGTTATGGTTTTAACCGGCGGCCCTGGCGTCGGGAAAACGACAATTGTAAATGGCATTCTCAAAATTCTAGCCGCTAAGGACGTTGAGATTTTGCTTTGTGCTCCCACGGGACGTGCGGCCAAACGCATGACAGAAGCCACTGGATTTGAAGCCAAGACGATCCATCGCTTGCTTGAAGTGAACCCGAAAGGCGGCGGTTTTAAGCACAATGAGGAGAGCCCGTTAGAATGCGACCTGCTGGTTATTGATGAAACTTCCATGGTTGATGTCATGCTGATGCAGGCCGTACTAAAAGCCATCCCAGATAATGCTTCCCTTCTTGTTGTGGGAGACATCGATCAACTTCCATCCGTTGGACCTGGTCAGGTTCTTGCTGATATTATTTCTTCCGGCGTAGCGCCTGTCGTCCGGCTAACCGAGGTCTTTCGACAGGCTGCCCAAAGTCAGATCATCACGACTGCTCACAAAATTAATAAAGGAGCCATTCCGGATTTATCAAAACCGGAAGGCGATAGCGATTTCTACTTTGTGCAAGCGGATAATCCAGAAACCGCTGTTCAAAGAATCATAGAGCTTGTTAAAAACCGGATCCCTCAACGATTTGGCCTCAATCCAATCCGTGATATCCAGGTTCTATGCCCGATGAATCGGGGTGGCGTTGGCGCACGATCATTGAATATCGAATTACAGGCCGCCCTCAACCCCGCAGGCGAAAACAAAATTGAACGCTTTGGGTCGACCTTTGCAGCCGGTGACAAAGTAATGCAGATTGAAAACGATTATGACAAAGAGGTCTATAATGGTGATATCGGTTATATCGATAGCCTTGACCTTGATGACGGCGAGCTATCCGTAAGCTTTGACGGGCGCACCGTAATATATGGCGTTGGGGAACTGGATACACTTGTTCCAGCTTATGCTGCCACCATTCACAAAAGCCAAGGGTCGGAATATCCTGCCGTTGTCATTCCGGTCATGACCCAGCATTACACCATGCTTCAGCGTAACCTGCTTTATACAGGGGTAACGAGAGGCAAACGGCTTGTCGTTCTAGTCGGACAAAAGAAGGCCGTTGCCATTGCAGTACGAAACATCTCAGGACGCCGCAGGTGGTCAAAATTGAATGAATGGCTCGGGACTGCCCCAATAGAATTAAGAGCCAATTCACACGAGGTATAGTCAATGGTTGTTGCCGCCATGTTACAAAACCCATCTGTTATAAAATGGCTCGGCGGGCTCGAACCCGCTTGGAAATTACTAGATATCGATAGCTTTTCAGGGCTACGAGAGCCGCCATCTCCAAACGGAAGTGCAATTCAGCTTGCCGCTGACCTCACTGATGAAGAACTGAAATCGTCCCCAATTGGGAGGAACGCAAAGGCTTTTCTAGATAAGACGGCACAGCCATCGGGCTTAAAGCTGACCGCGACAGGTAATCTCTCTCGGGCGGCCGTCGCTGATATGATTGATGTTTTTAATTGGCCAGACTTTTACAAAGATAATCATCTTAGATTGAACAAGGTCATTAACGAGCCGGACTTTTTACCTCTCTTTTTTATTCGGCATATAGCTCAATTTGCAAAGCTGGTTCACAGGCGCAAAGGCCATATGAAAACCACGGCTGCCGGTCGAACGATGATCGAACATCCAGAAGCTCTTCAGGCCGTCCTGTTTCATACGGCATTCTGGCATATGGACCTTGGCGATCTCGGTCGGGGTCTTCATGGAGGTTGGCCTCACGGTGATATAGGGATCGTATTATGGTCCCTATCTGTCGCAGCAAATGACTGGCAATCTCGAGAACGACTGTGCCGACTGTGCACTGTTCCAATAAAGGGCGTGCTGGATGCGACTTGGGATACAGGATCCCTTGCCATGGAGGCAAACGTCCTTCGGCCTTTATTATGGTTCGGCCTACTCGAACTCAAGCAAGAAACGATTGAGGGTGATAAGCTTAATCGGCGGAAACTCTATCGAAAATCTCCTCTATTCGACCGATTTTGTGCGTTCAATGTAACACTTGAAGGCACTGCAAATCATCGTCATTGAGACAGAACTTTCTCAGCTGCTCACGCATGCTTTTTTCTTATCGCGCCAACACTAATGCTCTGATTCATATGTCAAATTCGATCTGAGGAGTCCATCATGTCTTCGTTGAGGAGACAATACACGATGAATTTTCTAGACCAAAATGAAATGCCAAAAGGCGACAGGATTTCTGAACTTGGTGGGATCCTAGCCGTTGGCTTGATCCGCCTAAAGCAGCGAAAGTCAAGTGAACTAACTGCCGTCACGGGAGACAGTTACCTACACATTTTCCCCGACCAATGCCGTCATGGAACCGTTGAATTTGATGCGGAGTAATATCAATGACGGAAACTGTAATCACTAGATTGGCGGCTTTGAAAAACACGCCAACGGCGAACCTTAGAACACTCTGGCGCAAGCTCTATGAAACTGAGCCTCCTCGCCAGAACCGGAAATACCTTGAGAGCCGTTTAGCCTATCGGATCCAGGAGCTCGCATACGGTGGGCTGAAGCCGGCGACAATAGAACGGCTGGAAGCCATGGGTGAGAACTTGGATGGAGGGGATGTAAAGAAGCGACGCATTCGAGCCGATCTTCATCCAACCCCCGGCACTCGCCTCATTCGAGAATACAAGGGCGTTGAATACTGTGTCGACGTTACTCAAGACGGCTTCGAATACGAAGGCCGTCCATTCAAATCTCTATCGTCTGTCGCCAGAGCGATCACTGGAACCAGATGGAACGGGTGGGTCTTTTTTGGTCTTCGCAAAGCAGGAGAAGTCCAATGAAACAAATGCCCATGCGCAAAACACGGTGTGCAGTCTACACCCGCAAATCCAGCGAGGAAGGGCTCGAGCTAGAGTTCAATAGCCTTCATGCCCAGCGAGAGGCTTGCGAAGCCTATATCGCCAGCCAGAAGCAGGAAGGATGGGTCCTTGTTCCTGACTTTTATGATGACGGCGGCATCTCAGGTGGGACGCTTGAGCGACCAGCGCTTCAGCAACTCCTCGCAGATATTCAAGCGGGACTGGTAGACGTTGTTGTCGTTTATAAGATTGACCGGCTGAGCCGGTCGTTGATGGATTTTGCAAAGCTCGTCGATATTTTTGATCGGCACAATGTGACGTTTGTGTCCGTGACCCAATCATTCAATACAACCAATTCTATGGGACGGCTCACGCTTAACATTCTTCTCTCATTTGCGCAGTTCGAACGGGAAGTTTCCGGGGAACGCATCCGGGACAAGATTGCAGCCAGTCGAAAAAAGGGCCTTTGGATGGGCGGTAATGTTCCCCTTGGTTATGACGTGAAAGACAAGAAGCTCGTCATTAATGAAGACGAAGCCAAAATCATCCGGATGATCTTTGACCGGTTTCCGACGGTTGGGTCCGCTACGATTTTAGCAAAGAGGCTAGCCGAAGAAGATGTTCGGACCAAAAAGGGTCGCCTTATTGATAAGGGCTATATGTACAAGCTTCTCAATAACGAAACCTATCTTGGAAAAGCCGTCCACAAAGGCACCGCGTATCCCGGCGTTCACGAAGCGATCATCACTCAGGAACAATGGGACAAGGTGCGGACCATTCTGAAGCGGAACCCCCAACGACGAGCAGGCAATTCTCGTCGGCAAGTTCCAGCCCTGCTGAAAGGCATCATATTTGGTGCCGATGGGCGCGCAATGACGCCGACCCATACCAAGAAGAAAAACAATCGCCTGTATCGATACTACGTGGCGTCACGACTTCTGAAAGGAGAAAACCCTCCGGGCATTGTAAGAAGCGTTCCCGCTGGTGAGATTGAGGCTGCTGTCATCGACCATGTTCGCGGACTGCTCCGATCACCAGAAATCATAGTCGCCACCTGGAGGGAAGCTCATAAGCTGGACGAGACGATCTCAGAAAACGAGGTCAGAGAGGCTCTTCAAGATATGGATCCGATCTGGGATGAGCTCTTCCCTTATGAGCAAGCCCGGGTTCTTCAGTTGTTGGTCGAACGGGTTGAGGTTCACCCTAGCGGACTGGAGATCAAGTTCCGGATGGATGGTCTCGAAACACTCGTTGCTGAGATCAGGGAAAGCCTCAAAAAACGTGAGGCCGCTTGATGTCCAAAACAAGGCTCAGCCCGGATGGGAAAACGATGACCGTCAGCATTCCGATGTCGTTCACAGTTCGTGGAGGACGGAAGCTGGTGGTCTCTCCCGATGGCCGAGATTGGAAAAAGCCTCGTCACCGGATCGACAACACCATGGTCAAAGCCCTGGCTCGGGCTTTCCGGTGGCAGCGGCTTCTTGAGAGCGGGCAGTACGTCACGATCGAAGAAATCGCCACTTCTGAGAAGATCACTACATCCTACGTCAGCCGCATTTTACGGCTGACGTTGTTGTCGCCGGAGATCGTGGAAATGATCCTGGATGGCCGTCAGCCGACGGCAATGACACTCAAAAGCCTTCAAAAGGGCTTTCCTGTTTGTTGGGAAGCGCAGCGTCAATTGCTTCAGAAAGCCAATTAACCCACAACATGTGGCCAAAGCGGCTGGGGGTATATGGCCTCATAGTGTATGATCTCGAGAATCAATTAGAACACAGTTTCTCGACTAAGGTTGTCACAATGGAAATAAACGGAAAAATTATTGATCTCTTGCCTGAAAAGACCGGGCAGTCGGCAAATGGGCCATGGCGCAAACAAGAGTATATTTTGGAGACCGATGGCCAATACCCCAAGAAGGTCTGTTTCATGGCCTGGGGCGATAAGATTGACCAATTCGATATCAAGCAAGGTGAAAACCTGGTTGTTTCGGTTGACCTGGAAAGCCGCGAATATAACGGCCGCTGGTATACTGATGTTAAGGCTTGGAAGATCTCAAGGGCTGGTGAAGGCGCAGGCGAGAGTTATCCCTCAGATCCGCAAAGCTTCAATAATTCGCAGCCTTTGAATGCCCCCGTATTGGATGATGATGTCATTCCATTTTGACCCATAATCCCTCAGTTTTGAAATCTCATGGAGAAGCTTGAGAGCATTATTTTGAAATTCAGGATGCAGGCATGGACCACTTCGAAGCCATCATTAAAACCCTGTTAGAGCACGAGGGTTTTTGGGTGCGTCAGTCATTCAAAGTCAACGTAACGAAACAAGAGAAGCGAGATATCGGAAAACATTCTATTCCGAGGCCCGAAATTGACCTACTCGGGTTTAACCAGAGAGAAAATCATCTATTTGCCATTGAAGCCAAATCATATCTGGATTCACCAGGGGTGAAATTCGCTGATTTAAAAGAGGATTATGATATCCCAACTGGTCGGTACAAACTGTTCACCTGTAAGAACTACCGCGATATCGTCCTCAAACGGTTAAAAAGCGACTTAATCGAAGCAAATATGGCAAATGCTGAGACCACCATCACGCTTGGCTTGGTAGCTGGCAACGTTTACCAAAATCGGAATGACGAGATTCGGGAGCTCTTTAGCGCGCAAGGATGGCTGTTTTGGTCTCCAGAAAATGTTCGTGATAAGGTGAACGCCTTGGCGGAAAAAGGGTATGAGAACGAACCCGCAATCATCACTGCTAAAATTCTCATGCGATGAGTTTGTGCGCCGGGAAAGCACACAGACGATTACATTGACAACCAGCCAGCAGCCCAAATTAACTTTTGAGAAGAGCGCCGTGCTACCGATACCTATAGCTTTGATTTGAGTTCCGGTTTCTCATCAGAATTTGCGAGAATCACGTCAAATTGTGAGACGCATTTTCTGCTACCTATCAACGCCATAAAACGCCGTACCACTTACTGAAGGTCAACAGCTTGAGAGAGAATTGGCCGGTAGAGAGAGATTTTGAAGAGATTAGCTTAAACCGAGGTTAACAGCTTCATCTTGAAAGCGGCGCAGAAGCTGGGATTTTCTGCGGCAACCATCTTGCAGAGAGACAGTTGCCGCTAGAAAAATGGCGGAGGGGGTGGGATTCGAACCCACGGTACGCTCACGCGTACAACGGTTTTCGAGACCGCCCCGTTCGACCACTCCGGCACCCCTCCGCTGATATTCGGGCTGCGCCCACCGGGAAATAAATACCCGTGGTGTCGACGGGGCGCGGAGATTAACCGAATGTGCGTCCGCCCGCAAGCGGGCAACTTAACCGATTTTCAGCTTCGTGAATTCACGCGAATCGATAGTTCGGAAAAGCCCATCGAATTTAGTCGCGCGGCACCGAAATCCGCCGTCTTTTCCGTCGCCGGGCCATTTGATTTGGGGCGGGGGAACGATTCCGTCCGGAAATCGCGCCAAGACCGTTGACAACACCGGCGTTACAGCTATATTGCCGCCTCTTTTCGCGGGCCCCACGGTTTCGTGCGGGTTCGTGTTCGTCATATATGTTGTGGGGCGAAGATGTTCGCAGTCATTAAGACCGGCGGAAAACAATATAAAGTGGCTCAGGACGAGGTTGTCACCGTCGAGTCGCTGGTTGGTGCGCCGGGTGATACGGTTGAGTTATCGGAAGTTTTGATGATCGGTGAAGACGGCAAGGCGCCTACCGTGGGCGCGCCGCTGATCGAAAAAGCCGTGGTGTTTGCCGAGATTCTCGAGCAGACCCGCGCCAAGAAGATCATCGTTTTCAAGAAAAAGCGCCGCCAGGGCTATCGCCGCAAGGCCGGCCATCAGCAGCATATTACCAAGTTGCGGATCTCGTCGATCAGTGCAACGGGTAAGAAGCCTGCGGCGGCCAAGGCCAAGGCAGCGCCCGCCGTCGAAGCCAATGCGGAAGCGGAAGCTCCGGCTAAAGCCAAAGCGCCTGCCAAGCCGAAAGCGGCGGCAAAGCCCGCAGCGGCAGCCAAGCCCAAAGCAGCGGCAAAGCCCAAAGCGGCAGCCAAGCCTAAAGCGGCGGCGAAGCCCAAAGCGGCCGCCAAGCCGAAGGAGTAACGGACAATGGCACATAAAAAAGCAGGTGGTAGCTCAAGGAACGGCCGCGATACAGCGGGTCGGCGTCTTGGCGTTAAAAAGTACGGCGACGAAATCGTCGTTCCGGGCAACATCATCGTGCGCCAGCGGGGCACCAAGTTCCATCCGGGCGAGAACGTAGGGATTGGCAAAGACCACACCCTGTTCGCGCTGACGGAAGGCCGTGTCAAGTTCCTGCACAAGACGAGCGGGCGCACCTATGTCGCCGTGGAGCCGTCGGAAGCATAGCCTAACCGGCCATTCGCTTTGAAAAGCGGGGGAATGGCTGGCCATTCCCCCCTTTTTTGTTTTATGCGGTATAAACCGCAACGTTCAGGAGCCCGGCGATGAAGTTTCTCGACGAGGCCAAGGTTCTGGTCAAAAGCGGTGACGGCGGTAACGGCTGCATCGCTTTTCGCCGCGAGAAATACATTGAATTCGGCGGGCCCAACGGCGGCGACGGCGGACGCGGCGGCAACGTTATTGTCGAGGCCGCGGACGGGCTGAATACCCTGATCGATTATCGCTACCGCCAGCACTTCAAGGCCGAACGCGGCCAGCATGGCATGGGCAGGGACCGCACCGGCGCGGGCGGCAAGGACGCGGTCATGAAAGTGCCGGTTGGCACGCAGATCCTTGCGGAAGACAGAAAAACCGTGATCGCCGATCTGACCGAGGCCGGCCAATGCGTCGTCCTAGCTAAAGGCGGTGACGGTGGCTTCGGCAACGCTCGCTTCAAGACATCCACCAACCGCGCGCCGCGCCGCGCCGACCCCGGATGGCCGGGCGAGGAGTTTTGGGTCTGGCTTCGCCTGAAACTCATTGCGGATGTCGGTCTGGTTGGCCTTCCCAATGCCGGAAAGTCCACCTTTCTGGCGGCCGTATCGCGCGCCCGGCCCAAGATCGCGGACTACCCCTTCACCACGCTGCACCCCCAGTTGGGCGTCGTCTATTTCGGCGACAATGAATTTGTTATCGCCGATATTCCTGGCCTGATCGAAGGCGCGCACGAGGGCGCGGGTCTGGGCGACCGGTTCCTCGGTCATATCGAGCGGTGCGGCGTGCTGCTGCATCTGGTCGACGGAACCGAGGAAAACGTGGCCGAAGCCTATGCCGCGGTATGCGAGGAACTGCACGCCTACGGCGCCGGCCTTTCCGACAAAACGGTCATACTCGCGCTGAACAAGTGCGATTCGCTTATTGACGAGGAAATCGCGGAAAAATCAAAAGCGCTGGAGAAGGCTTCGGGCCAGCCGGTGGCAATTTTATCGGGCGTCGCCGGGATCGGTGTGCAAGAGGTCTTGCAAAGCCTCGCCCGCGCGGTGGAAGATCGCCGCAACCGGGAAGATGATTCTGACCAGCCGAAAGCTTTTGTCCCATGAGCAGGGAAACGAACGCATATCTGACCGAAGGAAATCGAATCGTCGTCAAGATCGGTTCGGCCCTTCTTGTCGATTCGAAAACCGGGGCCATCCACCGCGAATGGCTGCGGGCGCTGGCGGAAGATATCGCTGCATGCCGGGCGCGCGGGCAGGATGTCATTCTTGTGTCTTCGGGCGCCATCGCGGCGGGAAGACGCCATCTGGGCATGGCCGAGCGCGAATTAAAGCTGGAAGAAAAGCAGGCGGCGGCAGCCACCGGCATGATCCGGCTGGCCCATCGCTATCAGGAATATCTGGCCGAACACGATGTCACCGTCGCGCAAATCCTGCTGACCCTGGACGACAGCGAAAACCGGCGGCGCTACATCAACGCACGCAACACGCTGGACACGTTGTTGGGTCTCGGCGCGGTGCCGCTGATCAACGAGAACGACACCATCGCCACCGACGAAATCCGTTTCGGCGACAACGACCGGCTGGCGGCCCGCGTGGCAGCCATGGCCAGCGCCGATGTTCTGGTTCTGCTTTCCGATATCGACGGCCTGTATACGGCTGATCCGACCCGCAATACGGATGCACGGCATCTGCCCGAGGTGCGTGAAATTACGCCGGAAATCGAGGCCATGGCCGGCGAATCCCGTCCCGGTTTCGGTGTCGGCGGCATGTTCACCAAACTGGCTGCGGCCAAGGTTTGCCTGAACGTGGGCTGCCGCATGGTTCTGACCGACGGCGCCGAACCCCATCCGCTGAAGCGAATCGAGGACGGCGCGTTGTGTACTTGGTTTCTGCCCGACGATAATCCACGCACAGCGCGCAAGAACTGGATCGCAGGGACCCTCAAGTCCATGGGCGAAATCACGCTGGATGACGGTGCGCTCAAGGCCGTGCGAAACGGTCGCAGTATCCTTCCGGCAGGCGTGACCGAAGTCAGTGGAAAATTTGAGCGTGGCGACGCCGTGATTGTGCGTAGCCTTCGGGGCCGAGAAGTCGCCCGGGGCCTGATCGCCTACTCCACGGCCGACGCCAAGAAAATCATGGGTCATAAAAGCCGTGAAATTGAAAACCTGCTCGGCTACCGTGGGCGTGATGAAATGATCCACCGTGACGATCTGGTTCTGGACAGGGGGAAAGAATGACCGCCGCCCAAGAAAACATCCCGGCCCTTATGCACGACATCGGCGTGGCGGCCAAAGAAGCCGCAAGCAAACTGGCGTCCGCCCCGACCGCCGTCAAGAACGCCGCCCTTCTGGGCGCGGCGGCGAGCCTTCGCGCCAGCAAAACCGAACTGATGGCCGCCAACGCCAAGGACCTGACCGCGGGCACGGAAAAAGGACTGAGCCCGGCCCTGCTGGATCGTCTGGCGCTGAACGACGAACGCATTGAAGGCATGGCCAAGGGCCTGGAAGACATCGCCGCCCTGGAAGATCCCGTGGGTTATGTCATGGCCGCGTGGGAGCGGCCCAACGGTTTGCAGATTTCGCGGGTGCGGGTGCCGCTGGGCGTGATCGGCGTGATTTACGAGTCGCGCCCCAACGTAACGGCGGACGCGGGCGCGCTGTGCCTGAAGTCGGGCAATGCGACGATCCTGCGCGGCGGCTCTGAAAGCTTCCATTCGTCGAGCGCCATCATGGAATGTCTGGCCGCCGGTCTGGCCAAGGCCGGGCTGCCCGAAGGCGCGATCCAGCTTGTTCCGACCCGCGACCGCGCCGCCGTTGGCGAGATGTTGACCATGGCCGACACCATCGACGTTATTGTGCCGCGCGGCGGCAAGTCGCTGATCGAACGCATAACGGCGGAAAGCAAGATTCCGCTTTTCAAGCATCTGGAAGGCATCTGCCACACCTACATCGACGCCAGCGCCGATGTGGTCTTGGCGCGCAAGGTGACGCTGAACGCCAAGATGCGGCGAACCGGCATTTGCGGCGCCACCGAAACGCTGTTGATTCACCCTGACGTGCTGGACACCCATCTTTCGCCCATCGTCGATGAACTGGTCGATGCCGGTTGCGAGGTGCGCGGCGATGACCGCGCGCGCGCAGCCGACCCGCGCATCGTTCCGGCGTCGGAAGAAGACTGGGGCACCGAATATCTGGATGCCATCATCTCTGTTGCGGTGGTCGATGATGTGGACGCCGCCATCGCCCACATTACCAAGTACGGATCGGAACACACCGAGGCAATCATCACGGAATCGGAAGCAACCGCCGAAGCCTTTTTGAACCGTGTCGGAAGCGCCATTGTCATGCTCAACGCCTCGACCCAATATGCCGACGGCGGCGAATTCGGCATGGGGGCCGAGATTGGAATTTCCACCGGCAAGCTGCATGCGCGCGGCCCCGTCGGCGTCGAGCAGTTGACCAGTTTCAAATATATCGTTCGTGGAAATGGCCAATGCCGACCTTAACGAAATGCCGACCTTAAGGAATATTATTCCGCACGACCCGCCAAGGGGCTTGCGGGTTGGACTTTTGGGCGGATCATTCAATCCCGCCCACGAAGGCCACGTTCATATCAGTACGCTGGCGCTGGATCGCTTGAGGCTGGATCAGGTGTGGTGGCTGGTTTCGCCGCAAAACCCGTTGAAGGCCACCGACGGCATGGCCGCGCTGGCCGATCGTCTGGACGGTGCCCACAGCGCCGCAATTGACGAGCGCATTCGCGTCGATGACATCGAGCGCGACCTTGGAACCCGCTTCACGGCGGATACCCTGGCCGCCCTGAAAAAACGGTTTCCCGGCGTGCGCTTCGTTTGGATCATGGGCGCGGACAATCTGATTCAGATGCCGCAGTGGAAACGATGGAAGCGCGTTTTTCGTTCGGTTCCCATTGCGGTTTTCGCCCGTCCTTCTTATTCTTTAGGGGCGGTATCGGGGCTGGCCGCCCGTAAGTTCGCAAAGGCCGAAATGAAGGCGTCAAGCGCGCCGCGTCTGGCCAACGCCAGACCACCGGCCTGGGTGTATTTGAAGACGCCCCTGAACCGCGCTTCCGCGACCCGGATACGGGCCGGGGCGGCGCAAAGCCAACCCAAGTAGAAAGGAACGACCATACCCCAACGGATCACGAAGCCATCGGCGGCGGCGGACATGCTAACGCTGGTGCAGAAATCGCTGGATGACGACAAAGCACAGGAAACCGTCACCATCGATCTAGCCGGCAAATCGGATATTGCCGATTTCCTGGTTATCGCCTCGGGAACCTCCCAACGTCAGGTCGGCGCCATGGCCGTCCATCTTCGCGACAGACTGAAATCTTCCGGCATCAAGGGGATCGCAGTAGAGGGCATGAACCAGTCCGACTGGGTGTTGATCGACGCCGGTGATGTCGTCGTTCATCTGTTCCGTCCCGAAGTGCGCGAATTCTATAACCTCGAAAAGATGTGGGATGCCCCGGCTCCGGCAAATGGCGATACGCAGGTGCGGGCCAAGGCTTAATAAGGCAAGCATGTAAAACTGAAACGGTCATGCAGTTCCATATCATCGCCGTCGGCCGCTTTGGAGGCGGTCGGGCGCACGCCTCGGAAAAGGATGTGTTCGACGGGTTCGTCCGGCGCATCAAACCCAAACTCAAACTTGTTGAAGTCGAAGAGAAACGGCCCCTGCCCGTTCCGGCCCGCATGAGCGCCGAGGGCGCAAAACTGTTATCGGCCATCCCCCAAGGCGCGTTTGTTATTGCACTTGATGAACGCGGGCGCGGTCTTTCCAGTATCCAGTTCGCCAAAAAGCTGGGCGATTTGCGCGACGACGGGCGGCGCGACGTGGCGTTTATCATCGGCGGCGCCGACGGTCTCGACGACAGCGTACGCAAGCGGGCTGATCTGACAATTTCCTTCGGGTCCATGACGTGGCCGCACATGCTGGTCCGCGCCATGCTGGCCGAACAGATCTTCCGCGCACAATCGATTCTTGCGGGCCATCCCTATCATCGGGCATAAACCCCTCACCAACCCCGCTCTATCACAAACTCACTGATTCGGCATATATTCTGACCATGACAAACCTGAATGATTCCGCTGGCCTGAATGATTCCGCTAGCCAACAGCGCCCCGTCGTACTTTGCATCCTGGATGGATGGGGGGTGCGCTCCGAAACCAAGCAAAACGCCGTCGCCATCGGCAACACCCCCAATTGGGACCGCCTGATCGCGGACTCCCCTTTCGCGCTTCTGACCGCCTCCGCGCTGGAAGTCGGCCTTCCCGAAGGGCAAATGGGAAATTCCGAGGTCGGCCACATGAACCTGGGGGCCGGGCGCGTCGTTATGCAGGATTTGCCGCGCATCGACGCGGCTGTGGCCGACGGCTCCATCTCCGGCATCCCGGAACTGGCGAAATTCATCGACGATCTGAAAAAAAGCGGCGGCAAATGCCATCTGATGGGCCTGATGTCACCGGGCGGTGTGCATTCCCATCAGGATCACATGGTCGCACTGGCGCGTATCATCCGCGCCGCCGGGATTGACGTCGTCATTCATGCCCTGCTTGACGGACGTGATACGCCGCCGCGCAGCGGCAAAGGGTTTGTTGAAAAATTCCTGAGCGATGCCGCCGATATCGATGGGTTGCGCGTCGGCGTCGTCAGCGGACGCTATTACGCCATGGACCGCGACAAGCGCTGGGACCGTCTGGAACGGGCCTACGCGGCGCTGGTTGAGGCGAAAGGAGAACGCCGGGCGCCCGACGCCGCCGCTGCCGTTCAACAAAGCTATGACGAGGATGTGGCCGACGAATTCGTCCTGCCCACCGTGGTCGACGGTTATGAAGGTATGGCGGACGGCGACGGCCTTATGATTGCCAATTTCAGGGCCGACCGGGTTCGCGAAATCCTGACCGCCTTTGTCGATCCCGCCTTTGACGGGTTCGCCCGCCCGCGTACCGTTTCCTTCGGCGCGGTTTTGGGCATCGCCGAATACTCAAACGCTCTGAACGCCTTTTGCCCAGCCATGTTCCCACCGGTCGAACTGAACAACATTCTGGGCCAGCTGGTATCGGAAGCGGGCAAGACGCAACTGCGCATCGCCGAAACCGAGAAGTACGCCCATGTGACGTTCTTCTTTAACGGCGGACGCGAGGATGTTTACGAGGGGGAGGACCGTATTCTGGTCCCCTCGCCCAAGGTCGCCACATACGATCTGCAACCGGAAATGTCGGCCTTTGAGGTCACCGACAAACTGACGGCAGCCATTGAAAGCGCCAAATACGACCTGATCATCGCCAATTTCGCCAACGGCGACATGGTTGGCCATACCGGATTTCTGGACGCCGCGGTTCGCGCCGCCGAAACCGTCGACGCCTGCCTGGGGCGGGTCGAGGCTTCATTGCGCAAGATGGGCGGGGCTATGCTGATCACCGCCGATCACGGCAATTGCGAAATGATGCAGGACCCCGAGACCGGCCAACCGCATACGGCCCATACCCTGTGCCCGGTTCCGCTGGTTCTGGTCGGCGGGCCCGACTGGGCCGAAGGGCTGCGCGAAGGACGTCTGGCGGATATCGCGCCGACGCTGCTCCGCCTTCTCGGCCTCGCGCAACCCGAAGAAATGACCGGTCGGTCTCTGATCGTCGGGCCGGCTGCGCCCTGAAGTGGCCGGGTCGCGAACCCGTATCCGAACTGTATTGGCGGCGTTAATTTGCGCGTTGGGTATGGCAGCCGCACCCGTTCAGGGCGCGCAAGACGATTCCCGCCTGCAGGAAATCAATAAAGCCATCGCGAAAGAGCAGAAGGATGATCAGGCGCGCCGCAAAAAGGCGGCGGCCATCGTCGTCGAGGTGCGCGAACTGCGTGGCCGGATGATCGCGGCGGCAAAAGCCACCCAGAAATTTGAGACGGAAGTTACGCGGATCGAGGGCCACCTTGGCGAACTGGTGCGCGCTGAAAGCATTAAAGCGGCGAAACTGGCCGAACGCCGTGAGCAGTTCGCGTTGGTCCTTTCGGCGTTGCAGCGCATCGCCCGTCACCCGCCGGAAAGCCTTATTGCCCAGCCATTAGACGCCAATTCTCTGGTACGAAGCGCCATTCTGCTGCGCACGGCGGTTCCCGAAATCGAGAGCCGCACCGCCGAACTACGCCGGGAGATCGGCGAACTGGAAACCCTGCGCGCCAAAGCATCGGCAAAACGCACCGAACTGGCCTCAGCCACCAGCGGCATGGAAAAAGAACGCACAGCGCTCGACGCGCTGATTGGAAAAAAACAAGCCCTCAAACGCCGCGCCGATGCGCGCAGCAAGAAGGCCGAACGCAGAATCAATCAGCTAGCCCGCCAAGCTAAGGATTTGCGCGAACTAATGGCCCGCATCGCGGCGGAGCGCAAATCCCGGGAACAAGCCGAGCGAAAGGCCAAGGAAGAAGCCGCCCGCTTGGCGCGGATCGAGGCGGAAAAGCGGGCGAAACAGCAGCGAAAAACCCGGGACGCAAAAATTGAAGCCGAAGCCGAAGCCAAAGCCAAGGCGGAAGCGCAAGCCAAAGCGCAAGCCGAAGCCGAAGCCGAAGCAGAAGCCGTGGCCAAGGCGGAAACGTCGGAAATTGTTGGCATCGGCAAGGGTGATGAACTTGTTCCGATCACGCAAGCGCGAGGGAAATTACCCTTCCCGGCATCGGGCCACGTGGTTATCCGGTATGGTCAGGCCACCGAAACCGGGATGACGCAAAAAGGTATTTCCATAAAAACCCGTGACGGAGCGCGGGTAGTGGCCCCATATGATGGATTGGTCGTATTCGCCGGACAGTTTCGCGGGTACGGGCAAATCTTGATCCTCGAACACGGCGAGGGATATCATACGCTACTCGCCGGGTTGACCAGGATCGACACGGTCCTCGGACAATGGCTGGCGTCTGGCGAGCCAGTCGGTCTGATGGAAAAGGGGGATCGGGACGCCCCGGTTCTTTATGTGGAATTGCGGCGCAATGGACAACCGATCAATCCATTGCCGTGGCTCGCATCGCAAAAGGATAAGGTAAGCGGATGAAGCATCGATTTCTCACTATTGCTTTGGCGGCGGCATTTCTGGCCTCGCCCGGCGCATTCGCCCCGGTGGCGTTTGCTCAGGACGCAAAGAACAAGAACGGCACCGATACGTACGAGTTGCTCAACCTGTTCGGCGATGTCTTCGAACGGGTGCGCGCCGACTACGTCGAGGAAACCACCGACGAGGAAATGATCGAAGCGGCCATCGTCGGCATGCTCAGCGCACTGGACCCCCACTCTTCCTATCTAAGCCCCAAATACTATCGTGAAATGCAGGTTCAGACCCGCGGCGAATTCGGCGGACTGGGTATTGAAGTGACCATGGAAAACGGACTGGTGAAAGTGGTCGCGCCAATCGACGACACGCCCGCTTTCCGGGCCGGCGTCGAGGCCGGCGACCTGATCAGTCATCTCGACGGCGAAGCGGTGCTGGGCCTGACCCTTGATCAGGCGGTCAAGAAGATGCGCGGCAAGGTGGGAACCGACCTCAAGATGAAGATCCGCCGCGAGGGCCGCGAACCTTTTGACGTGACCATCACCCGCGCGGTCATCAAAATTCAGTCGGTGCGCTCGCGCCTTGAGGGCAAGATCGGTTACGTGCGCGTGACCCAGTTTAACGAGCAGGCCAAATCCGGCATTGAAAAGGCGATGAAGAAATTCGCCGCCGAAATCGGCGATCAATTGGCGGGGGTCGTTCTCGATCTTCGCAACAATCCGGGTGGTCTTCTGGATCAGGCCGTCGGCGTGTCCGATCTGTTCCTGGATCGCGGAGAGATCGTATCCACCCGGTCACGCAGGCCGGAAGATACCCAACGGTTCAACGCCCGTCTGGGCGACGCGGCAAACGGACTTCCGATTGTGGTTCTGATTAACGGCGGATCGGCCTCGGCTTCCGAGATCGTCGCCGGCGCCTTGCAGGATCACGGTCGCGCGCTTCTTCTGGGAACCAAGACATTCGGCAAGGGATCGGTTCAAACGATCATTCCGTTGGCCCGGCGCGGCGCCATGAAGCTGACGACGGCACGTTATTTCACGCCGTCGGGCCGCTCCATTCAGCAAGTCGGTATCGAACCTGATATCGAGGTCCACCCGGCCAAGGTCGAAACCATTGACCGCCCGCGCGGACGGCGCGAATCCGATTTGCGCGGCGCGTTGGATAACGGAAACCAGGCCAAGCCGGAAGACGAACAGGGAAAATCCGGCGGCGAAGCCGAAGGCGAAAAGGAAGCACCGCAGGATTATCAATTGGCAAGGGCTCTCGACCTTTTACGCGGAATTGCCTTATTCTCGGCGAATGCGGGGAAAACGCCGCAGTAGCAGCCGTAGCATCAGGCCGAAATCGCATGGCCGAAAGCGGTTGAGAAGGGAAGGAAACCAAACGGCGTGAAATTTCCCAAGCTCTTCGGCAAGAAGTCGTCGGACGATGACGACTTTGACGACGATTATGACGATGACGACGATTATGAGGCCGCCGACGATGATTCTACCGCCGGGGGGAATGACGCGTCCGGAGACGACGGAAACGGCGATGGGGATGGCGACGGCGACGGCGACGGCGATGGCGATGGCGACGATTTCGACGACGACGACTACGATGACGACGACTATGATGACGAAGACGGATCACCGGGCGGAAACAAGCGTGTCCTCCTTCTTGCCATCGGCGGGGCGTCGCTGGCCCTAATTCTTATCGTCGGCGGTGCCGCATGGTGGTTCCTGGGCGGCAGCGAGGACGAGAGCGAACATGCCGAGGAACCCGCGGCGATCCAAGAAAGTAAGCCCGACCACATCGTCCTTGATATTGCTCCGCGACCACGCCCGAATCGGGGAAAACTGAGGCCGCAAAAAGGCAAAACGCTGACGGCAACGGAAACGCTGAACGCGATTGCGGCGGTTTCCGAAGGGCCGGGGGCCGGGATCGTCGCCGCGCCGGTCCAGACAGCCGCCTTCAGCAATATTCCGGCACCGACCGCGGCGCAGCCCCTTTCGCCCTCACCGGACGCGGCGCTGATCGAACAAAGCCCGCAAGGTCCGCTTCCCGTGATCGGCAAGGACGGACGCAAGCCCTGGCAGGTTTATGCCCGCCCGTTTAAAGCCGACGATCCGCGCCCGCGAATCGCGGTTGTTTTTTCCGACCTTGGCATGAGCCGCAGTGTCACCGAGGCCGCCATCAAATATTTGCCACCGGAAGTCACGCTCGCTTTCAGTCCCTATGCCGCCGGGTTGAACGATTGGGCCGCCGCCGCGCGCAAGGCGGGGCACGAAGTTCTTATCGGCGTCCCCATGGAGCCGAAAGCCTTTCCGGACCAGGACCCCGGACCCAACGCATTGATGACCACATCCCATACGTCTGAAAACCTTGGCCGTCTGGAATTATTGTTGAGCCGCCTGTCCGGTTACGTCGGCATTATTTCCCTGATGGGTTCGCGCTTTACCCAGGAAGAAGAACACATGCGCCCCGTTCTTGAATTGTTGAAATCACGGGGGTTGATGTTCGTCGATTCGAAAGCCGGGCGCGAAACGGTCGGGCCAACCATCGCCAAGGAAATCGGCGTGCCGCGCGCCGTCGCCAACATGAAATTCGACGAAGCCATGTCCCGCGCCGCGTTGGACCGGAAACTTGCCGATCTTGAACGCATCGCCAGCGCATCCAAGGCAGCCATCGTGATCGCCAGGCCCTATCCGGCGACCATTGCCGGCGTCGCCGCATGGGCTGAAAAGCTGGGGGGTAAGAAAATCGCCTTGGCTCCGGTGTCGGCTGTCGCAGATCGCCAACCGGTGCAATAACGGGAACTCAATGGCTGATCGCAAGAAAAAAGGCCTCCCCTATCGTAAATGCGTGGGCGCGGTTCTATTCAACCAAAACGGCCTGGTCTTCGTCGGTGAACGCAACGACATGGGCGAATCATCGTGGCAAATGCCGCAGGGCGGCGTGGATAAGGGTGAAAAACCCCGCAAGGCTGTAAAACGCGAATTGGCCGAGGAGATCGGCACCGACAAGATAGAAATTGTCGCCGAGCACCCGGACTGGCTTTGTTACGATTTTCCGAAGGAATTGATCGGCACGGCATGGGGCGGCCGTTTTCGTGGACAGAAACAGAAATGGTTTGCCCTGCGCTTTACCGGCGCGGATTCCGACATTGATCTGAGCGCTGGCCGACATCCGGAATTCCGCGCGTGGCAATGGATCCCCATCGGCCGCCTTTGCAAAATTATCATTCCGTTCAAGCGGCCCGTCTACGAGGCGGTTGTCGAGGAATTCCGGCAGCTTTCCGTTTTTGAGCGGTCCAACACCTGATCCCTTGCATCGACGCGCGGCTTCGACCATTCTCCGCCCCATGAACAACGATGTTCCGCGCACGGCACTCATTACCGGAGCCGCCAAACGTATCGGGCGAGCCATGGCGCTTGATCTGGCCGCGCATGGCTGGGCCGTTGCCGTTCACTTCAATTCATCCGAAGCCGACGCCGTTCAGGTGTGCGACGAGATCGTTCAGGCTGGCGGACGCGCCGCTCCCGTTCGCGCCGATCTGGAACGCGAGGATGATTGTCAGGCCCTCGTGAAGCGTGCCACGGCCGCCCTTGGCCCGCTGACCCTGCTTATCAACAATGCCTCGATTTTCGAAAAGGATTCGCCGGAAACGGCCACCCGAGAATCGTGGGACGCGCATATGCAGATCAATCTGCGCGCGCCCTTTGTGCTTGTCCAGGAATTCTCAGCGACCCTTCCGAAGGATATCACCGGGCATGTCATCAATATCGTCGATCAGCGGGTATGGAATCTGACCGGCTCGTTTACCTCCTATACGGTAAGCAAGGCGGCCCTGTGGACGCTGACGAGAACGTTGGCCCTGGCCCTGGCCCCCCGTATCCGGGTCAATGCGGTCGGCCCGGGCCCGACCTTGCCCAGCGCCCGACAAACCGATGAGCAGTTCCAGCGGCAGTGGCAGGCGGTCCCGTTGGCGCGACAGGTGTTTACCGACGAGATTTGCGATGCGGTTCGGTTTATTATCGACGCGCACTCCATGACCGGGCAAATGATCGCTTTGGACGGCGGGCAACATTTGGGCTGGGCGCCGCCCGCCCGCGCCCAATCCCTTGATGAATGATCCGGCCCCAAACGAGCTTGAGCTATAAAGAGAAAAATGACCAATAGTCCAGAATCAACCGTTCATCCCCTTCGCATCGCCGACGCCAGAAACGCCGTGCGCCATGTCTTCATCCACGACATGGTGGTTTCGTGCCTGATCGGTATTCACCGACACGAAAAAACGGGCGCTCAAAGAATCAGGATAAATCTCGACCTCGCCGTCCGCGAAGACGTAGCCCCCCTGAACGATAATCATTCCAACGTCCTATGTTATGAGGATGTGGCAAAATCGATTCGTTCAATTGCTGCGCGTGGCCATGTAAATCTGGTTGAGACCCTGGCGGAGGATATTGCAACCATGTGCCTGGAAGACATCAGGATACTTTCAGTGAGGGTCCGGATTGAGAAACTCGATGTCTTCGCCGACGTTGAAAGCGTTGGTGTCGAAATAGAGCGTGTACGGCACTAGACAAAGAATTGAAAACTATACCGCAAGTGCTTGCAAAAACGTAATTTGCGTTGTCCCATTTGTTAAGTTGTTCACAGCCCGAAGTTTGCTTCGCATTTATGGGCGAATTGTTTCAGTTTTATCACAAACCCGTGAGATATTGTATTGACTTTGACAATATCCTTTGTTTTCAACGTTCTATATGGATGCCCATTTTTTGTGCAAAACGAGGAAAATGACGGTTTCGGCGGGACCGCGCGTCCGGGAAGCGAAAAGTCAACAACCTTATCCACAGGTTTGGTGGATTAATAAACCGGCCGGTCCAATTCACCCTTGCTCCGCGACGCGCTGCCGGGGCTGAAATCACCGATATGCCGCCACTGGCTGAGTAAAACGCATGGCCTCCGAACAAAAAAATCAAAACCGCATCGCACCCGATCATTGGGGAAGGAGAACCGACGGCCCTCCGAGGAGGCGCGCATGACCAATGGTTTCGAAGGTGATGCGCCGGCACCACCATTGGGTGAGACACGAATTGCCGCGGGCGTCGCCGTAATCGAAGGCTACCTTAAGACCCTGCCATCCCGCCCCGGGGTTTATCGAATGATCAAGGAGACCGGCGACGTCCTATATGTGGGCAAGGCCAAGAACCTCAAAAAGCGAGTCACCAGTTACACCAATCTTGCGCGTCAGCCAAACCGGTTAAAACGCATGATCTCGCAAACGGCGAGCATGGAATTCGTGACCACTCATACCGAGGCGGAAGCCCTGCTGCTGGAAGCGAACCTGATTAAGCGGTTTCAGCCGCGCTATAACATTCTGCTTCGCGACGACAAATCCTTCGCATCGATTCTCGTCACCGGCGACCATGCCTTTCCCCGGGTATTGAAACACCGGGGCGGGCGCAGCCGAACGGGCGACTATTTCGGCCCCTTCGCGTCGGCCTGGGCCGTGAACGAGACGCTGGCCGTTTTGCAGCGGGCATTTTTGTTGCGTTCATGCACGGACGCCGTCTTCTCGGCCCGCACACGGCCTTGCCTTCTTTATCAAATCAAACGCTGCAGCGCGCCCTGCGTGGATCGCACCAGCCAGGACGATTACGCCAAGCTGGTCGATCAAGCCCGCGCCTTCCTTTCCGGCGAAAGCCATCGAATTCAGCAACAACTGGCGGAAAACATGCAAGCCGCCAGCGACCGCCTGGAATTTGAAATGGCGGCCCAATACCGCGACCGCATCAGCGCCCTGACCCGTGTTCAGGCCCATCAGGATATCAACCTGAGCAGCCTCGGCACGGCCGACGTCGTCGCCGTTCATCAGGCAGGCGGGCAAAGCTGTATCCAGGTGTTTTTCTTCCGCGCGGGACGCAACTACGGCAACCGCGCCTATTTCCCGAGCCACGCTAGGGACGACGACGCGCCCCAGGTTCTGGAAGCCTTTCTCGGTCAGTTTTACGCTTCTCACCCGCCGCCACGCTCGATACTGCTAAGCCATCGCCTAACCAACGCCGGATTGATTGGCGAAGCCCTGTCAGTGCGCGCCGATCGTCCGGTCCGCATTAGCGTTCCGCAACGTGGCGAAAAAAGAAAGCTGGTTCTTCACGCCAGCGCCAATGCCCGGGACGCTTTAAGCCGCCGCCTTGCTGAAAGCGCCACCCAGCGCCGGCTTTTGGAAGGTCTGGCCACACACCTTGAACTGAACGACGTGCCAATCCGCATTGAAGTGTATGACAACAGCCACATCTCGGGCACGAAAGAGGTCGGCGGAATGATCGTCGCCGGACCCGAAGGCCTGATCAAGGCGGCCTATCGCAAATTCAATATCCGACGGCAGGAGGGTTCGGCACCGGGCGATGATTACGCCATGATGCGCGAAGTACTGACCCGCCGTTTCGCGCGCGCCCAGAAGGAAGACCCCGAACGCCGCAGCGGTCAATGGCCGGACCTCGTCCTCATTGACGGTGGACAGGGCCAGCTTGGAATTGGGCTGGAGGTTTTCGCCGAACTTGGCATCGAAGACGTCACCATCGCCGCCATTTCCAAGGGACCGGAGCGCAATGCGGGCCGCGAGAAAATCCACCTTCCGGGCCGCGATCCGGTCGTTCTGGAGGCACGGGACCCGGTTTTGTATTTCCTTCAGCGCCTGCGCGACGAGGCCCACCGTTTCGCCATCGGCGCGCACCGAACCAAACGGTCCGGCGGAATAACGAAATCCGTTCTCGACGAAATCCCCGGAATCGGCGCCAAACGAAAGAAAGCGTTGTTGCATCATTTCGGCTCGGCCGGGGCCGTGAGCGCAGCGGGACATGCGGATTTGGAGGCCGTCGACGGAATTAGTAAGGAAATAGCCAACAAAATCTATCAATGGTTCCACGCCGACGGTTAGTATAGGGGCCCTACTGCAAACATTAACGAATCAATAGATTGAGCCCGATGGCCACCAACCTTCCCAATCTTCTGACCTTCTCGCGCATCCTTGCGATGCTGCTTGTCGTCGGCCTTATGTTCATGGACCCGCCGCTGGGAAACTGGTTGGCGCTGGCCGCCTACACCTACGCCTGTGTGACCGATTTCTTCGATGGCTATCTGGCCCGCGTTCTCGATCAACAATCGGCACTGGGCCGATTTCTCGATCCCATCGCCGACAAACTTCTGGTCTCGGCGGTGCTTTTGATGCTTGCCGCGACAAATGCCATTGTCGGCCTCGCGATCGTTCCGGCAATCATCATCCTATGCCGTGAAATCCTGGTTTCCGGCCTTCGCGAATTTCTCGCCGAAACGCGGGTCAGCGTCCCGGTCAGCAACCTCGCCAAATGGAAGACGACCCTGCAAATGGTCGCGCTCGGCTTTTTGATCGTCAACGAAGCGGGGCCTGATTTCGGCCCGTTGACGACCTCCGAGGTCGGCGTTTATGGCCTGTGGATCGCAGCCATATTGACGCTGGTGACCGGATATGACTATCTGCGCGCCGGATTAAAACATGTCATCGACGCGGATAAGCGGAACTGACCAACGAGGAACCCTGACACCTTGGAACAAAAAGTTTTTGGATTGGTCGGCTGGAGCGGCAGCGGCAAAACGACCTTGGTCACCCGACTGCTTCCCGAATTGACAAACAGGGGGCTGAGCGTATCCACCGTCAAGCACACCCACCACGATATCGAAGTCGACAAACCGGGAAAGGATTCGTTCCGTCACCGCAAATCCGGTGCGGTCGAAGTGCTGATCACGTCGCCGGTACGCTGGGCGTTGGTCCATGAACTGCGTGAGGCGCCCGAACCCGAGATGACCGAACTCATCGGGCGCATGGGACCGGTGGACATCATTCTGGTCGAGGGCTTCAAAAGCCATCCTTACCCAAAACTGGAAATCCATCGCCCCTCGACCGGCAAGGCCCTGCTTGCCGACAACGACGAAACGGTCGTCGCCGTGGCCAGCGACGAAAAAATTGAGGGCCTGGATATTCCGGTTCTGGAGTTGTCCGACATGGGGCAAATCGCCAAATTCATTATCGAGCATTGCCAATTGAACCCGGTGAGTGAAAATGGCGCCGATGACTGACGACTGTTTTTCGCAAGGGGCCGAATTGATGCCATTGGAAGAGGCGTTGACGCGCCTTGCCAACACGCTTGAGCCGGCGACCGAAATCAAAATGGTTCCGCTGATCGAGGCGCTGAACCGAACCCTGGCAGAAACCGTTGTCTCTGATCGCTTCGTCCCGCCCCATAACAATTCCGCTGTCGACGGATATGCGGTTTTCTTTGACGACGTATCTCCTGATGCGGAAACACGGCTTCCGGTGACCGGGCGCATCGCAGCAGGTCATCCCTTGAACCATGCGGCGAAACGCGGCGAAGCCCTTCGTATTTTTACCGGCGCGCCCATTCCCGAAGGTCCCGACACCGTGATCATGCAAGAGGATGTTCGAACCGACGACGACGACGTGATTTTCGGTCCCGGCATTAAGCGCGGCGCCAATGTTCGTTTTCGGGGCGAGGATATCGGGCTTGGGGACGTCGTTCTCGAAGCCGGCATTCCGCTTCGCGCACAGGAACTGGGCTTGGCGGCCTCGATTGGGCGGGCCGAGCTTGCCGTACGAATGCGCCTTCGTGCCGCAATCTTCTCCACCGGGGACGAGGTCCGTGACCCCGGAGCAAACGCGCCCGCCGGCTGCATCTTTGACGCCAACCGCTACACCATCGGGGCGCTTCTGCGCGAATTGGGCTGCAAGGTGACCGACCTGGGCATTCTTCCCGACGATTTCGAAACCATCCGGGACGCCGTCGACAAAGCCTCGGGCAACCATGACCTTCTGATCACATCGGGTGGGGTCAGCGTCGGCGATGAGGACCACGTCAAAGCCGTGATCGAAGCCCTGGGAAGCATTCATTTCTGGCGTCTGGCCATCAAACCGGGCCGCCCCATTGCATTGGGCCGGGTGGGTGATGCCGCCTTTATCGGCCTTCCCGGGAATCCGGTGGCCGCCATGACCACGTTCATGCGCATCGCACGACCCGTCATTCTTTGGCTTTCCGGTCGCCGCGACGTGGACCCACAGATTTATCGGGTGCGAACGGCCTTCGCCTTCAATAAGAAAGCCGGGCGGCGCGAATGGTTGCGCGCGCATCTGGTCAGGGACGAAAGCGGCGAGCCCCGCGCCGTCAAATTCGCGTCCGACGGATCCGGCGTCCTGACGTCGATGTCGGTGGCGGACGGTCTGGTGGAACTGCCGGAACAAGTGGAAACGGTGAACGAAGGCGATATGGTTGATTTCCTGCCGTTCTCGGAGGTGTTCAAGTGAGAATTCTCTATTTTGCCTGGGTGCGCGAGAAAACCGGCATCGATATGGAGGACGTGCAGCCCCCCGCGAACGTTGCCGATCTGACGGATCTGGTCGAGTGGTTGCGGAGCCGCGGCGATGGCTTCGAAGAGGCGCTCGGCGACGCAAGCAGGGTGCGCGCGGCGGTCAATCAGGAAGCCGTCAAGCTGGATCATCCTGTCGGCCCCGACGATGAGGTGGCATTTTTTCCACCGGTCACAGGCGGCTAAACGATGATCCGGGTGCAACGCGAAGATTTTGATACCGGAGGCGAACTTGCCAACCTGGGGCGTGGCAATCTCGGTATCGGCGGGGTATGCGCGTTCGTCGGACGGGTCCGCGACATGGCGGGAGAAGATGCCATAGAGGCCATGACGCTGGAACACTATCCCGGCATGACCGAAAAAGAGCTGTCGCGCATAGAGGCCGAGGCCTGGGATCGCTGGCCGTTGGAGGAAACCCTTATCATTCATCGCCACGGCCGGCTTGAGCCGGGCGATCAGATCGTGCTGGTGGCGACGGCATCGGCCCATCGCCAAGCCGCGTTTGACGCCTGCAGTTTTTTGATCGACTGGCTAAAAACCAGAGCCCCCTTCTGGAAACGCGAGGAAGGGGCTGAAAGCGCCCAATGGGTCGAAGCCCGCGCCGCCGACGATGCCGCCGCCGGGCGCTGGGAAGAACCCGCCAAGCCAACAAAGCCCGGCAAGCCAACGAAGCCCGACAAGAAGGAGTGACCGACATTTCCATTGATGCGTTCTTTTTCGATTTCGACGGCGTTCTCGCCGATTCGACCCCCATCAAAATCAAAGCCTTCATGTCCCTTTATGCCGAGCATGGGCCGGACGTGCGCGAGAAGGTCAGAAAATACGCGCTCGGCGGCGAGGGCATATCGCGGGTCGAGAAAATTCGCGAAGCGCACCTCAAGTTCCTGGGAATCGACTTGGGTGACGACGAACTGAACGTCATCGAGCGGCGGTATTCGTCTTTGGTCGTGGATGCGGTGGTGGAATGCGATTGGGTGCCGGGCGCGCGTGAATTTCTGGACGCCCATGTCGGGAAGACGCCGCTGTTCGTCATTTCAGGAACGCCGCAAGATGAAATGCGGCGCATCGTCGAACGCCGGGGGATGGCGGATTATTTCGTATCCGTGCGCGGATCGCCGCCACGCAAGCCGCCAATTTTTCGCCAATTGCTTGATGACCACGCTTTGGCGCCGGAACGCACGCTCTACGTCGGCGACGCCATTTTCGACTACCACTCGGCAAAGGAAGTCGGCCTGCCGTTTGTCGGTCGCGTGCCCCACGGCGCACAGGGCCCGTTCCCCGCGGGAACCCGGACGATTTGCGATTTGACCGAACTTTCGGAATTTATCTAGAGCGTTTTCCGCGCATTTATCATGCGAACGATTTCGGCGGCGTGCACGGCCTGATCGACCAACATCTGCTTAGGCGCTTGGTACCATTCGTCGGGATGCAGGCCTCGTGCCGTGCGAACCTGCGTCAACGCATCTTCCATGGTCGGGTATTTTTCCGGGCGGTGCAGATGCATATAAAGCGCGGCCAGCGCCGTCGAACGGCTTCGCCCGCCGCGGCAATGGACCAGCACGTTGCCCTGTTCGCGCCGCGGATAGGTGGGTTTTTCCGGCAACACCTGACGGATCGCACCATCAAGAATATAGTAGCTCGCCAGCATCATATTTTCAGTATTGCCCGGTCCATCCACCAGCCCAAGCTTGTAAATCCGGGCGGGTCCCACACCCTGCGCGCATTTTTCGCCTTCCGCCGGATCGATGGGATCGGTGACATAGTTGATGTCCATGTTCACCGCACAGTTAATTACTATCGCGATGTTGTGCTCGCGCAGCAACGCCGCGTCGCGCGCACCTTCAGAGCCACTGATATAGAGATCGAACCCATGCGGCTCGAACCCGGTGTCCATCAGGCTGATCGGCGCCAGCGAATAAACCGTGTTGATGACTTTCTCGGTGCTGTCACTCTTTGTATTCATTGTCGTTTCCATTCGGTTAGCAGTGACGGTTACGCAGCGCGCACCGGTTGGTTCGCTTGATCAATAGCGGAAAGGTTTTCGCCGCTTTCGGGATCGAACAAGTTTATCTCGCTTTCTGGCAGATGCAACCAGGCCTTCGAACCGGGCTCGCGAATAACGAACCCGGGAAGCAACACCGTGAAGCGAACTTCCCCGATGGAGGCAAATACGATGGTTTGTGATCCGGTCGGATGAACCCGGTCGATCACCACTTCGATGGTATCGTCTGCAGGCGAAGTCGAGAACACAATTGATTCGGGTCGAATGGCAAAATTCAAACTTCCGAAGTGATCCGGAACGGCTTGTTTGCAGGGGATCGAGACACCCTGGAAGTCCAACGCCGCGCTCGCCCCGGAACGGCGAACACCGGCCTCAAAGACATTGATCTTAGGGTCGCCAATGAACTCGGCGACAAACAGGTTTTTGGGCGAGTGGTACACCTCGAAGGGATTGGCCACCTGTTGAATACGCCCTTCATTCATCACGACAATCACATCCGATATGGTCAGGGCCTCGACCTGATCGTGAGTGACGTAAACGGTTGTCGCATTCAAATCGTCATGCAACTTGCGCAGTTCGGTCCGCATATCGGTGCGTAAAACCGCATCAAGGTTCGACAATGGCTCATCCATCAGAAGAATTTCGTTGCGCGCGGCGATCATACGGGCCACGGCAACGCGCTGCTGCTGGCCGCCCGACAGCTCGGACGGGTAGCGGTCGCGGTATTCTGTTAATTGCACTTTGGCCAGCGCCTCGGACAACCTTTTTTCTATTTCCGCCGACGTTAGTTTCGCCTCTTTGAGCGCGAGCGTGATGTTGCGATCGACCTTCATGTTGGGCCACAGCGCGTAGCTTTGGAAAATCAGTCCCAGGTGACGCTTTTCCGGTGGCACAAAAACGCCCGTGTTGGCGCAAAATACGGTCGCGTCGTCCAGTTTCAACTCTCCCGAGGTCGGCTCTTCCAATCCGGCGATCAGTCGCAGCAACGTGGTCTTGCCGCAGCCCGAGGGGCCGAGCAACGTCACGAAGGATTTCTTGGCAATCTCCAGGTTCAACGGGGGAAGGACGGATACGGGTCCGTAGTCCTTCGTGATATCGCTCAGTTGGATCTCGCTCATGGTCCTCTCCGCACACGTTGTCTGGCGCGGCCCGGCAGCCGAAGCCGCCGGGCCGTCCGGTCATTTACTTGCTGGATTCGATGGTCCAGAAGTCGGCAAACTTCGCGCCGTTCTTGGCAATGAATTCGGCCGAAGCACCTAGATGCTTTGCCTCAAACCAAACACCGTTGTCGGGATGCGGCGGCACGTCGGAACGCGGGGGTGCCACGCCGATACGGTATTCGGACGAAAGGCCCTGCAGCAGCTTCGCCGATTCGCCCTTATCAAACGGCGCAACCAGCTTCGAGTTTGCATTCAACTCGGGGCTTCCCATCATGAAGGCCGTGATCAGCTTGGCCGCGTTGGGGTGCGGAGCAAAACGGGCGATGGCCGTGTAGGTGGGATATTCCATCAACGCCGCCGGTTCGATCTTGGTCATGACCGCGTTGACCAAACCCTTGGTTTTGTTGCGCGCAAGATAGTGCACTGAAGCAAGGGCGACCGGCGGGTTCTTTTGCCCAGCCTTACCCGTTGCCTTGGCCAGCTTGGAGCCCGACTTAAAGATCACCGGATCGTTGGCCAGCATACGCTTCCAGAATTCATAGCCGGCGCTCTTGACGCCTTTGCTCAGCACCAGTTCCTTGCCGGCGTACTTTTTGTATGCGTCGGCCACGGCGTCGGAATTGGCCACCAGGGCCATCACGCAAGCCACGGTCGAGAGCGACGAGAGCGGGTTCTTCATGGCGAAGTGGCCTTTCCACTTCGGTTCGGTCAGTTCCCAAATGTTCTTGATGGGCGCGCCACCGGGATTGGCTTCGGTATTGTAGATAAAGGCCTGACCTTCCAGAACGCGCACCAGCAGGGGCTCGCGATACTGTTCGGGAATCCGGCTCTTCAGATAAGACGGCACGTAGTTGATGATGTTCTGATTGGGCAGCATCTCGTAGACCATCGAGCGCGCGCCCGTGGTGGTGACGATGTCCACATCGTAGATATCGGCGTCATGTTCGCGGATGGTCTTTTCGACCGATTTTTCTGAACCGAGCTTGTGCGCCGTGACCTTGATCTCGGGATAGACCTTCATGAAGGCCGATGCGACCTTTTTGAGCTGAGAGGACGACGCATAGATGACGACCTCGCCTTCCTTTTTCGCCGCCGCGATGATCGCGCCCCAGTCCTCTTCGGCATGATAGGCGCCGAGCTGATTTTGTTTCAGCCAGGCGTCCAGCTTCGCCGCCATATCATCCGCCGACGCGGCCGCGCCCGTCAGCATCATGGTCCCGGCAACGCCAAAGACGGCCCCTCTCAGGACGGCCTTCAACCTCTGCGATGTCGTGTTTCCCATAGTCATGTCTGCCTCCTTTTTTTGGGTTTTCGTCGTTTCGCAATTGTCTTCGTAAAGGGTCGTTAAATACTGGTAATCTGCGATTTTCGGCTGAATATCCGCACCGCCAAATTCACCCCGACGATGATCAACATCAGCATCACCGTCGCCGCACCCACATGCTGCGGCAAGTCCTGGAGCTGGTAGTCGAAAACCAACGTGGTCAGCGTGTTGGTGGACGGCGTTATCAAAAGGATAATCAGTGACAGCTCGCGCATCACCGTGATGAAACTGAGCAGCATCCCCGAAATCAGGCCGCTGGACGCAACCGGCACGATGATCTTGGCCATGCGCTTGAACCAGCCGATGCCCTGCACCCGCGCCGTTTCCTCCAGCGAGCGATCAATCTGCAACAATGCGGCAATGCCGGTGCGCGAGGTAAACGGCAAATTCTTGATGGCGCAAATGATGACAAGCAGGGCAAAGGTGCCATAGAGCGCCGGAACCGGTCCTATGGGGCGCGAGAACACGCCCAGATAAATTGCGCCCAGCGCGACCGCCGGGAAGATGTAGGGGGTGAAGGCAATGTTCTCCAGTGCCTTGGAAACCAGGGTTCCACGGGTCCGAACCACCGCATAACCGATCAGCAATCCCATAAAGCCGGTAAACAGTGCAGCCGCGAATGCCAGCCGCAGACTGTTCCACACCGCGCCGCCGATTTGCGGAGAGCGCAAAATGCCGGGTTCGGAAGAGATGTACTCTGCGGAATTGTCGCCGACCCAATAGTGAAGCGTCAGGTTCTCCAGGGTATAGACGCCCGGCTCCAGCATCAGCGAATCAAGGGCCAGCAAGCCGACCGGCGCGACGATGGTTACGATCAGGAAAACGCCCACGAAAAAAAGCGCCGGCCAGCGCCATGCGCCCAGCGACAGATCGCGCCGCCGGAACCCCTTGCCCGACAACGTAACAAAACTTTTTCGCACCCCGATCAGGCGGGAATTCATGAAGATGAACGATACCGCCAGCACCACCATGACCAGCGCCAACAGGTATCCGTCACCGGCGTTGCGCGAACTCAGCGCCGAGTAAATCTGGGTGGGCAGCGTGTAAAAACGCACGGGCAAGCCCAGCACAGCCGGTGCGCCGAAGGAACCAACCACACGGATAAACGTCATTACCACCGCCGAACCGATGGCAGGCAGCAGCAGCGGAGCAGTGATCAGCAGGAACTGGCGCAACCGTGACAATCCGCTGATCGCACCTGCTTCCTCCAGCTGCGTGTCCACCGAAGCCAGCGCGCCCGAAATCATCAGATAGGCGTAAACGTAATAGTGCAGGGTCAAACAAATGATGATGGGAACCATGCCGTAGGACAGCCAATCGGGAGGTGCTACGCCAAACACGTACGACATCAGCCCCTCGGCTCCGGCCACGCGATCATTTTTGAAAAAGGTCAGCCAGGCCAGCGCCAGCACCCAGGACGGCATCATATAGGGAACCACCACCAGGGTATTGAGCGCGGTGCGGCCCGGTATGTCGGTGCGCACGATCAGCCAGGCCAGCAACGCACCGGCGGCCACCCCCATGCAGGTCACGGAAAAAGCGATAATCAGCGAATGCATGAAGGGTTTGTAAAAAACGGCCCAGGAAAGCTCGCTGGCGAAGACGCGTTCATAATGGAAGAAGGTGAGCGAGCCACGCTCGGCATCCGGCAAAAAGGCGGCGTCATAGGCCTGGACGGTTACCGTCTCACGGATCAATTCGGCCAAGGGGGTCACCACCAGAATGCCCAGCACCCCGGTCAGCAGCAGACTTAACATCCGCTCCGGCTTCGTCAGGAATCGACGAAGCTGTAATTTCAGCCACCCCGTCATCTTTGTCTCCAGCCGACTTCCCTAAATCGCGACGCTTTGTCTTTAATCGCAACGCCGTGTGAACGCGCGTTCATTTTTTCTAGCGAACAATATCATTCTCCGCAAGGAATTTTTAGGCCCGACCCATCGTGGCATCTCGATTGCGGCAAGAGGGTTTTCAGTGATTGCTTGAATATCTCAGTGTTCTTGCGTAAAATCTTCACCGAAACGGACGTTTGTTCTTTGCCCTCGAATAGCAACAGAAAAGTGAACGCGAGACCATGAACGAGGCCAATAAGCCCCGAACGACGGCTCAGGACGTGGCGAATCTCGCCGGCGTTTCGCGCTCGGCGGTTTCTCGCTACTTCAATGGCGGTCAAAAAGTGTCGCTGGAAAAGCGCGAACGTATTCTGGCCGCCGCCGAAAAACTCGGCTATCGTCCCAACGCCATTGCGCGCTCCCTTACCGGACGCCAGACCGACCTCGTCGCCGTGGTCATCGCCGATAACGAAAGTTTCCATACCTCCCGCATCGTGCGCGAGCTCTATCTTCAGCTTTACGACGTCGGCAAGCGTGCCCTCATCATCCCGGTCGGCAACACCGACGGCATCGACGAATCATCTCTTCGTGCGCTCGACTATCAGGCCGATGCAATCGTCGTCATCGGCGGCAGCGTTTCGCGCGGGATCGTCGACCATCTGCGGGCCGCGAATACGCCGCTGTTTCTTCTGGGCCGCGAAAACGTCGATGCCGAGGTTGTCGGCGTCTGTTGCGACAATTTTCTCGGCGCGCAAATGCTTGGCCGCCTGCTGGTTCGCTCCGGGCGGCGGCGACTCACCTATATCGGCAAGGCCATCAATACCTTCAGCAACCAGAACCGCCGCGAAGGTTTCGTCAGCGAAATTGAAAGCGCCGGGGTCGGGCTGTATGCCGAAACCTCGGATGCGACGACTTTCGAAGGCGGACGCAATGCGGCGATCCGGCTTCTTGGCATGCCTGAACCCCCGGATGCGATCTTCGCATTTAACGACACCATGGCATTGGGTGCGCTCTCGGCGGTGAGTGAATTCAAGCTGCGCGTTCCCGACGATGTTGCTGTGGTTGGTTTCGATGATATCCCCATGGCGGGATGGCCAAACTTTCAACTGACGACCGTTCGCTACGACATCAAGAAAGTCACCCGAATCGTCGCCCGTTCAATCGTCGGGCACACCGATCATCAATCGGCCGAAAACGGCAACATCATGGTGACACCCGAGTTGGTGGTTCGCATCACCGCTTTGTGAATCCGCTTTACCTTCCCCACCGTTAGTACCTTATTTCACATTATTTATTTGTATTGACTTTTATTTTAACAAGATTATTGTGCTTTTAATAATTCTAAATATCGTTTCGTTTGTGTTGTATTTGACGATGAGGGAAAGTGGGCAATGGCGGCCAATATCGAAATCCAGGGCGTAGGCCACTGGTTCAGGCGGAGCGGGAAGCCCGTTCTCGCCGGAATTGACGCCCACATCTCGCGCGGCGAAACGATTGCGCTGGTCGGGCGAAGCGGCTGCGGCAAGTCGACCCTGCTTCATATTCTGGCCGGTTTGGTACAGCCTGCGGCGGGAAGCGTTCGCATCGACGGCGTGCCGGTATTCGAGCCCAGCCCGAAATGGAACCTCATGTTCCAGCAGCCTTCGCTTTATCCGTGGATGAGCGTCGCCGCCAATGCCGGATTGGGCCTGACCTTCGCCGGGCGCCCGAAACACGAAATAGCGGGAATCGTTGACGACGTTCTGGAACTGGTGGGCCTTGCCGATTATGCGGGAGCCGACGTTCAAACCCTGTCTGGTGGACAGCAGCAGCGCGTCGCGCTGGCGCGATCCCTGGCCACGCAACCCGACGTGCTGCTGCTGGACGAACCCTTTTCCGCATTGGACGCGTTTACCCGCGCTGCCCTTCAGGACGAACTGGTCGATATCGTTAAACGTCTGGGCCTTACCGTGGTTCTGGTCACTCACGATATCGACGAGGCGGCACTGATGGCGGATCGCGTGTTCGTTATGAACGGCGAGCCGGGACGCATTGCCGCCGAGGTTCCCATTGGAGTGCCGCGCCCGCGCGAACGCGCCACCCATTCGTTCCTGGCCGCCAAGGCCCTGATTATGAGCCGGTTCGAGACCACGCTCTGTCGCAAGGCGGCCTGAGCCAAAAGCCCGGCCGCCGTAACCGCTAAACACTTGAATTTCCGAACCGATGCTCAGACGCGCGGCTACCCAGGTGCGCGCGAGATGGAGACAGGACGTGACCAAAACAAAATTGACCCAAACGCTGAACGCGCCGATCTCTCGGCGACGGACACTGGATTTCCTGGCCGGCGGCGGGCTTGCCGCTATGGCCACAAGCCTGCCGGGCGGGGCCTATGGGGCACTGCGCCAACCCAAGGACGACGTGGTGCGCATCGGATACATCCCGATCACCGACGCGACTCCGTTGCTGGTCGCCCACGCCAAGGGATATTTCGCCGACGAAGGCCTTGAAGCGGCCAAGCCAACCCTGATCCGCGGCTGGTCGCCGCTGGTCGAAGGCTTCGCCGCCGGACGCTTCAATCTGTTGCACCTGTTGAAGCCGATTCCCGTCTGGATGCGCTACAACAACGATTTTCCGGTCAAAATCATGGCCTGGTGCCACACCAACGGTTCCGGCGTGGTTGCCGGAAAGCACATCGAGGCGACCGGGTTCAAGGATCTGGCGGGACGGCAGGTGGCGGTGCCGTTCTGGTATTCCATGCATAACGTGGTGTTGCAGATGGCCCTGCGTCATTCCGGGCTAAAACCCGTCATTCGCGACCAGAAGGCGGCGCTGGCGCCTGATGAAGTCAACCTCCTGGTCATGCCGCCGCCCGACATGCCGCCCGCTCTGGCCGCCAAAAAAATCGACGCCTACATCGTCGCCGAACCGTTCAACGCGGCGGGCGAGTTGCTGGCGGGCGCGCGCATGATCCGCTTTACCGGCGACATCTGGAAAAATCATCCGTGCTGCGTTGTCTGCATGCACGAAGACGATGCCGCCCAGCGCCCCGAATGGACGCAAAAGGTCATCAACGCCGTGGTTCGGGCCGAGATTTTCGCCTCGCAAAACAAGCGCGAGGTAGCGCACCTGCTGTCGCGGGACGGTTCGAAATATCTGCCCATGCCGGCCAACGTGGTCGAGCGCGCAATGACCTATTACGACCCAGCCGATTACGCCGAGCCCGAGGCCATTCGCCACGCCGATTGGGGCAACGGGCGCATCGACTTTTCGCCATGGCCCTATCCGTCGGCGACCAAACTGATCGTCAATGCCATGAACGAAACGCTGGTGTCGGGCGACACCGCGTTTCTTTCCAAACTTGATCCGGAATTCGTTGCCCGCGATCTGGTGGACTATCGCTTCGTGAAAAAGGCCATGGAGACCCTCCCCGGCTGGCAAGACGGCCCCGGCGTCGATCCCGCGAATCCGTTCGAACGCGAAGAGGTCATCGCCATATGAACACCGGAATCGAAACCCTTGCCCCGGCTCGAACGCCCGCGGCGAACGGGCGGCGGATCACGGCCCGCATTAAATTCCTCGTAAAAGGACGCGGCGTCGAAACCGCGTTTTTTTCGGGGGCGGGTCTTGCTGTGTTGTTGGGACTGTGGTGGATCGGCGGATTTCTGATTGCCACCAACCCCGATACCAGCTCCTTCGCCGGTTTCGCGCCCGGTCCGGCCTTTGCCGCCCTAGGCGACATCCTTGTCGGCGGAGGGGTCTGGGAGATGATCGGCCCCAGCCTTTATCGCATCGGCACCGGCCTTTTCTGGGCCGTCCTTGTGGGCGTTCCGACGGGAATCGTCATCGGCCGCTACGCCCGACTGGGCCGGGCCGCCCATACGCCGTTTCAGTTTTTGCGCATGATCAGCCCGCTGGCCTGGATGCCGATCACGATTCTGGTGTTCGAGACATGGGACGGAGCCATCGTTTTCCTCATATCCGCCGCTGCCGTGTGGCCCATCGTATTCGCCACGGCCAACGGCCTGCGCAAGATCGACCCGCAATGGTTCAAGGTGGCGCGCAATCTGGGCGGCCGCGAACTTCAGGTTTTGCGGCACGTGGTTCTCCCGGCCATTGCCCAGGACGTCCTGACCGGCATTCGTCTGGCGCTGGGCATTTCCTGGGTCGTTCTGGTTCCGGCGGAATACCTGGGCGTAACCAGCGGCCTCGGTTACGGCATCAACGACGCGCGCGACACCCTTGAATACGACCGTCTGGCCGCCATCGTCGTCTTGATCGGCGCCATCGGGTTCGTGCTCGATGGCCTGTGCCTCGCGGCCATCAAACATTTCAACTGGCAACAAGCCGACTGAATTCATCGTCAACGTAAAGGATCATCCATATGAGCACCGCCACGGCCAAAATCGAAACGTCCGCACCCCTTCGCCCCATCGATGCCGAGGGTCTTGCCGCCCTTTCTGCGAAGGGTAAGGCCAATCCGAAAAATGTTGTCACTCTGAAGGCGCGCACCGTCTGCGAGGGGCGCTTTCGCAACCTAACATTCGTGCGCAATCTTACCGCCCATGTGGTGGACGAACCGCCGACGCTGCTGGGCGATGACACCGCGCCCAATCCGTCGGAAGCCACCCTCGCAGCGCTTGGTTCGTGCCTTTCGGTGGGCATACACGCCAATGCCACCCAGCGCGGCGTGACGCTGAGCACCATCGAACTGGAACTCGAAGGTGACCTTAACGTCACGGCAGTCTGGGGCGTAGGCGACCTTTCGGAAAAAACCCTCGGGTTCACCGATATCCGGGTCAAGGCCCACATCGAAGGTGACGCCGATCAGAGCGAACTGGATGCCATCGTCGCCAACGCCGTCAAATGGTCGCCGGTAGGCGCAACCATGACCAATCCGGTCAATCTTGAAGTCTCTTCCGAATAAGGAAAGCTGGGATGACGTCACAAGTTGCCGCGCGGCGGATCTACGCTCAACCAGGGCCGGTCACCCCCCCGGCCGCCTCCCCCCTGTTGACGGAGATCCGCCGCATTGCCGACAAGGAACTGGCCCCGCAGGTGGTCGAAATTGATCGCGATGGCCATTATCCGGAGGACATTCTTCGGTCCGCCGGAGCAGCCGGAGCCTTCCGCCAGCATTTGCCACGCGCCAATCCGAGTGGTGACGGAATGGCCGCGACCATCGAAGCCATGGCGATTTTGGGTGAGCATTGCCTATCCACGGCTTTTCTCGGCTGGTGCCAGAATGCCTGCGCCTACTATATGGAACTTAGCGACAATACCTTCCTGAAACGCACGATCCTGCCGCGTGTCGCAGCGGGAGAACGGTTGGGGGGCACGGCGCTTTCCAACCCCATGAAGAGCTTTTCGGGGATCGAGCGGCTTTTGCTCAAGGGCAAAGCCGTCAAAGGGGGTTTTCGTGTCAGCGGTCGATTGCCATGGGTTTCGAACCTTGGCGATGGACACCTGTTCGGCGCGATTTTCCAGTTGGCGGATAGCCAACACACCGTGATGGCCATGACGGACTGCGCCTGGGAAGGCCTTTCCATCACCCAAAACGTGTCTTTTACGGCGTTGGAAGGAACGCGAACCTTCTGTGTGCGCTTTGATGACGTTTTCGTACCCGAAGACTGGGTGCTGGCCGATCCTGCCGACGCCATCGTGCCCAAAATAAAGCCCGGATTTATCCTGATGCAGGCCGGTATGGCCATCGGTCTGGTTCGCGATTGCGTGGCCATCATGCGCCGGGCGAACCGCAGGCTGGATCACGTGAACCGGTTTCTGGATGATCCGCCGGACGAGATTGAATCCGCGCTTTTTACCGCCGAGGAAGAAGTCGGCACATTAGCCGCGACACCTCTGGAAACGGACCGTGATTTCCTGCGCCGGGTCCTTTCTGTCAGGGCGGACGCATCCGAACTTTCACTAAAAGCCGCCCAATCCGCGATGCTTCATGCGGGCGCGCGCGGGTATGTGGCTCAGTCGGCAGCGCAGCGGCGGCTTCGCGAATCCTACTTCGTCGCCATTGTCACCCCGGCGTTGAAACACCTTCGAAAAGAACTGGCGAATTTGAGCTAATGGGTAACGGCGATCCATACATCCGACGAAGCCACACGGCCATCCCGGTCAATGGTGGTAATACGGACCCGTCCCTGATTGTTCCCGGACCAGTACGCCGTACGCTTGAAGGGTTTGGAAGCAATGGGTCGTCCGTCGACCAGCCAGCGCAACGGTTTGCGTCCACCGTGCGCGCGCAGGCGCAACGATACGGCGCCATCCATATCCGCGCCGAGCTCGACCGTCGAGCCGTCCGGCGGAAATGAAACGGCAAATTCCGGTTTTTCTTCAACATGCGCAACGGTCAAGCGATCGCCCGTGCTGAACTTTCGCATGGGCGCCGGCAGGTCCGCATTGCGCGCCACGAGTATCCCTGCGGGCGGGGAGGCTTCGACCCCCGCTGCCACGGGCGGCAAAAGATCAAACACATCGAACAACAAGGGGGCTGCTTGCGACCGGCCGGTCCTTGCGGTGCCGAAACCGCCGTCGGGCCGGCCAACCCAGACACCTACCGTATGACCCGCATCAAACCCCACCGCCCACGCGTCGCGAAAACCATAAGAAGTTCCGGTTTTTAGCGCGATCCGTCTTTGTGTAGCCGCGTGGCGGGACGCGATCCTGCCACGCGGTCCCGGCGCGCCGCGCAAAATTTCGGCCACGTACCAGGCTGCGGACGGGCTGAAGACACGCATTCCCGACTTGATTTCATCGGTTTCGCGCAGCCGCAACGGCGCAAATTGCCCGCCGTTGGCCAGACCTGTGTAAACGCCCGCCAAATCCCACAGGGTGAGGCCGACCCCGCCCAGTGCGATGGGCAATGCGGGAGCCTTGACGCGCGGATCATAGCGCAGACGCGCGCCCGCTTTTTCCAGCAGGCCTGCGAAACGCGCCGCGCCCAGACGGTCGAGGACGGCCACGGCGGGTACATTCAGGCTAAGTTGAAGGGCCTCGCGCACGGTGATCTCGCCCCGGAAGCGCTGATCGAAGTTAACCGGCGCATAGTCGCCGAAACGCATGGGTTTGTCGGCGATCAGGGTTTCGGGATGAATGGCAAAGGCATCAATGGCCGCTGCGAAGATAAAGGGTTTCAAGGTTGACCCCGGCGAGCGCACAGCGCGGACCATGTCCACCTGCCCGTTCCGCGCGGTATCGAGAAACTCCGCCGATCCCACATAGCTGCGGACTTTGCGGGTTTCATTCTCGATGACGAGAACGGCGAGATTTGCGCCCGCCTCGAAGCGTCCAGCGAAACGGGTCGCCAGAGCCTGCAGCGATTTTTGCAATCCAGCGTCAACGAAGGTGCGGTGAACATCGGTTTTCGGTGCTTCGCGATCCAACCTTCGGGCAAGGTGCGGAGCCAGCATGGGAGCCGCGTTGCGGGCGTGGGGAACAGGCTCCTCGCGTGCCGCCCGTATGGCTCGGGCGCTCAGGTATCCGGACATTTTCGTGCGCGCCAGCACCTTGTCGCGCGCCGCTCGTGCCGCTTCGGGATATCGGTCGGGCCTGTACTTTTCCGGCGATTGCGGCAAGACCACCAACAATGCCGCCTCGCCCGGCGTTAAGCGCTTTGGTTCCTTGCCAAGGTAGAACCGGACCGCCGCCTTGATCCCCTCCAGATTTCCGCCAAAGGGCGCAATGGTCAGATAGATGGAAAGGATTTCGCGCTTGCTGAAACGCCATTCAAGCTGCAACGCGCGCGCCACCTCGATCACCTTGGACGCCAGCGTTCGCGGGCGCGGCTCCAGCAGACGCACCACCTGCATGGTCAGTGTGGATGCGCCTGACACGGGACGTCCCGTTGAGGCCCACTGAAACGCCGCCCGCGCAATGGCCAGCGGATCAACGCCGGGATGGCGGAAAAACCGCTTATCCTCGTAAAGCGTCAGCATTTCCAAATAGGTCGGATCGACTTCGCCGGGATCGGCGGCGAACCGCCACACCCCGTTTTTCGCGGTAAAGGCGCGCAGAATATGGCCGTCAGCATCAACAACAGCGCTTGATCTCTCGCTATAACGTTCCAACGCGGGCGGATAGGCGGCATCAATGACCAGCGCCGCCGAAGTCAACACCGCGACCATGATCCCTACACCCAACAACGCGGCCTTCGATCGCCCAGTCATCGGCCCGCCTTTTCACAGATGGTTGAAGTCACTGCGCCGTGATTTGCCTTCTCGTCGGGAGTTCCCCATATGGCCAAGAACTGCAAGGAACCAACCGTCAGAGAAGGGGAAAACGCCCCATCCCGATTTGTGGAGCAGCGCCAATGACTTGCCTTATGAAAAGTGTATTCATCATTTTGGTTTGCATATTGGTCGTGGCGTCGACCGCTTTTGCCGACGGCTCCCGACGCGGAAACTGCAGCGCGTCGGTTGAAGCGGAACTTGACCGGTTGAACGTAAATCGATCCAACATCGCCTCGATCAGCATTAGCCGACGAACCCGGACGCAGGGCGAGAACGAAGTCACCGACGGCTACGACGCGTGGGTGCGCTTCAAATCCTGCAAGGGCGCGCTGATCGTGCAAATGCGGACGTCGTGCCGCGTGCGCGGATCCTACTCGCGCGGAGAATGCAGGGTCGACGGCGTCAAGCACTGGTGAGCGTTTCATATCGTTCACCGATCAATGGCGATCCAGTACGTTCAAGCGCCGCATGGCCGTTCGCGCCCGATATTGCGGTTTGTACATGTCCTCGATATGGACGGCCGGAACCGCGTAACTTCCCGGCGTTACCGCGCGCACCAGATAGGCCAGCGTGAACTCGCGGTTCTTGTCTCCTATATCCAGCGCAGCGACGAACCGGTCGTCACGGTATTCCATATGCACAGCCCGGCTAAGTTTGGGAAGCCACCCCAGTTCGGTGGTTGAGCGGGCATCGCTAAGCCGCGCGTTCTCGATTTCCAGCCCGGCGGGCAGCAAATCGACAATCAGGGCCTGATGATCAAGCGTCGTCGAGGCTTCACCCTCGATCATGACCACCAGCACATCGTTTTGCCGGACCTGCGAGAGGTCCGTCGGAGCACCGTCCAAGCCGTAAAACCCGCGGCTGATGGCAAACCCCTCGGCCTCCGGCGGCAATTCGGCTTTGGGCACGCCGGTGATGGTCGCCGTGTGCCAAAGCGCTGATGACCCTGAATTAACGTATTCGATACCGTCAACCAGACGCGCCTTGCCCGGCCTTACGTATAGGGGATCGTTGGCGGGCGCCCGGGCAACACCGTCCACCGTCAGTTCCATGGGCGTTTGCGCTTCATTCAGGGCGGCGGCGGCAACAATTAGCGAGGCCTGCTCCTGTGTGCTCAGGTACCTTTTCTGGTTTTGGCGGGTCGCCAGTTCGTCGACCAGATCAAACAGGTTCCGCCCACCCCAGTCACGGTCCACATTTGCCATCCGGGGTGCGGTTTCTCCGCTCAGGGAAACAAGGTTCGCCATGTCGCGCACCGATGAGCCGTAATCGCGCAAATCACGTCGCGAATTTACCTTGGCCAAAGCCTTTCCGAAGTAGAAGCGCGCCTGATCGGCTTCACCATAGAGGGCCAGCGCAGCGGCCAGTTGGGCTGCAGCCGATGCACTGGGCAACCGGTCAACGACCCGTCCGGCGAAATAGCGCGCATAGGATGCCCGCCCCACCCCGGCGGCGGCCAGATCGTAATGGGCATAAGCGGTCGCCGCCAAATCGGTGAACTCCTTCCACTCGGTGCGGCGGACCCTTTGTTCGAGCCATTTCAGCCCCGCCAGATAAGGAGTTGCGGGAACGCCGAATCCCTTGGCCTTGGCACGGGTCAGAAAATCGACGGCGTAGGCCGTCAGCCACGGGTCGGCCCGGCCCCGCGAATTCCACAACGCGAAAGCGCCATCGGGACGCTGCATTTCAAGAATACGGGCAATAGCCCCGTCAACGCGCATGGCGTTGCCGTTGTCCTTCTCCTCGACGCCCCATATCCCGGCAACTTCGGACACATAAAGCAGCGGCATGGCGCGGCTGATGGTTTGTTCGAGACAGCCGTAGGGGTAGCGATCCAATGAACGAAGAAGGCCCGGAACGTCCAGATTGGTTCGCGGGCTGAAACCGAGAAGCAGCTCGCCAGTTCCTTCAACGAATTCGTCCAGTGCGCCTTGCGAATAGACGGCCTTCTGGCCGGGCTTCATGCGCCGCGACAACCGGCGTACGGCCCGCAATTGCGCGGGCCTGACACCGAGCGTCCAGCTTCGACTAAGAGTGAACCCACCCGGCGCGTTTAGTTTCATGTGCAGTTTGCCCAGCCCCGTCTCAATTCCCTTGACCCCGAAACCGATGAAACCATTGCCGCCCTTGGCCAGTTCAACCGTGCGTTCACTGGTCCCTTGCACAGATACCGATCCCTCGGTGCGAAGGGCAATCGTGACCTTGCCCGCCGGGCCCGAAAGATTGTTTAGCGCCACGCTCAGGCGGCCTTCGTCGCCGGGTGCGAGAAACCTTGGGAACGAGGCTTGCGCAATCAGCGGATCACGAACCAGAACCGCCGTTTCGCCCGAGCCCACGCGCGTGGCGTCGAACGCCACCGCCATCAAACGAAGGCGTCCGGCAAAGTCGGGAACATCCAGTGCGATGCGGGCGACGCCGTGCTCATCGGGTTTTACCAGCCCCGAGAACAGCGATGTGATCTTGACGTCCACGGGCGGCATGCCCTTTGTCGCCAGGGCGGGATCGCCGCCACCCGAACGGATGTGGCCCCGGCGTTTGGTTTTGCCGTCAATGAGCTTTCCGTACAGATCGCGAATCGCGACGCCCAATTTTCGCTTACCGAAGAAGTGAGCCGCCGGATCCGGCGTCCTGAAATTGGTAAGTTGCAAAACCCCTTCGTCGACGGCGGCCAGCGTCACGAAAGCCTGTTTCCCCGCTTCGACGCCCTTGATGGTGACCGGAACGTCCAGGCGGCTGCGCGGACGAATTTCGTCGGGCGCGTCAAACGCGACCTTTAACGTGCGCGGTTCGGCATCCAACCCGGCCCACGCCAGCCCGATGGCCCGGCCCGGCCCGCGCGTTTTCGCATCGGGCCTGAATGCAGTGGCCAGAACATAAGCGCCAACCCCCCATTCAGACGTAAACGGGAATTCCACCACCGATCCCTCGGCGGAGACGGAAAGCGAGCGGGTTTCGATAATGCGCTCGTTGGCCACAACCAGAAGAACCTCGCCATCAAACGGCGATTTCACGTGCACGCGAACCGTATCGCCGGGGACATAGCCCTTCTTGTCGGCGACCACCTGCAAGGTGTCGGGACGATCCGCCAAAGTCGGCGTCACGAACCATCCGGCACGGAAGCGAACACTGGACGCAGCGCCGGTCTTTGGATCAAACACTTCCAGCCGGTAGCGGCCCCAATCGACTTGTCGGCCAAGCGTGGCAAGTTCGCTCGCCGCTACGTCGATACGGCCGCCCGAAAGCGGCTCGTCAATAATCTGCACCTCGTAGTCCCAAACCCCGCCGCGGCGGAACCACTGATATTTCCAGTTTTCTTTGTAAAAGCTGTATTCAAGGGACGCACCTACGCGCTTGCCGTCGGAGCTCAGAACGATCGCGTCGAATTCGGCTTCGCTTCCTTCGCCAATCGCGCCCGTATCGAAACGCGGACGAAGACCGATGGCGTTGGCGCGATTGCGCAAGGGCAGGGTCAGGCTGCCGGTCGCGGGTCGTCCGCCCAATTCAAAGACGCCCGCGCGCACCACCGCCTTTAAGGGAAGGGTCGTATCTTCCGCCCAGTCTATGTTGAGGGACGCCGAGACTTTTCCGGCGTCGTCGGTGGCTTCGAAGGGGAGTTTTTTTCGTTGGGGCCGGAAGGTTTCTTCGGCCAGCCCAAAGCGATAGCCCGGCCAGTCCGGATAAGGCCGCTCGTCCTTCAGAACGACGACCTCTCCTTCGGCGGGCAGTTTGGCGGCGGGTGCGCCGTACAGGTAATCCGCCGCCACATCCAGGCGCGAAACCGAGCCGCTTTTCAACACCCCGACCGACGAAGTAAGTCCGACTTCGATACGTGGCGGAACCACGTCTTCAACCAATATCTTCAACTCGCCGATGGGTTTGGATTTGGGGTCGAGATGGGCCTGCAAGGTCCAGCGCCCGGTCTGGGCACTTCGCGAGAACGGCAGATCTATGGCGTAACCACCCACACCGGTGGATTTGACGATTTCGCTGCGGGCCTCGACGCCGTCGGGCCGCAACAATTTCAGCGTCATGGGCAGCGCCTCGGCCGCCATGGCTTTGGCGTCGCGCAGAAGGGCGACCACATGGGCGGTTTCGCCGGGCCTGAAAACGCCGCGGTCGGCATAGATATAGGCGTCTATAGGGCCGGGCTGGGTGCGCCCGCCAACGCCACGATCACTCAGGTCGAAGGCCGGGCCGGAAAGATCGAGAAAATTGAATTCGCCAGATCCCGTTAGCGCAAAAATCGCCTTTGGCGCGCGCCCGCCCCGACCGCGCAACAATCCCGGCGCGAACCGCGCGCTTCCGTCCTGGCCGACCACGGCTTCGGCGAGCAACGAGTTGTTGCGCGCGAACAGGCGAAGGGTGACACCCGATTTCGCCTTGGCGGAGCCCAGCGAACGGACAAACACGTGCAGGCCGTCGGCGCCCGAAAAAGTGGTTAGGCCCAGGTCGGAAATCACCAGCCATTGGGTGGCGCGCAATCCCCACGACGTGTCATCGTCTTCGCCCCGTTGGGCGATGGCCGCATAAATGCCCGGCCCCGAACGTTCCAGAACGTCGCCGACGGCAAAGGCCGTGGTGATCCGCTTGTTGGCTTGCGAGGCCACATCCATTTCGCCTTGCCATACAAGTTCGCCGATTTCATCGGTGATGTTGTTAACATCCCATCTGCCCAACGGGTTTCCGATACGGCCCGATTTCATCTGCGGGACCATGTTGCGTTCGTCGATCTTCAAGATGCGCAACTTCACCTTATCGACATTGACGGAAATGACCGGTACGCCACTTGCCCCGCTGCGCGGCAGAACGTAGGTGCTGCCGCGAAAGCCGACGGAGGGCTTGCGGTTGCCTATATGGACCTGAAAAACCGAGGCTTCTCCCGATACCGGACCTTCGGCAGCAGGAACGCCGGCACGCACACTCACCATATAATCCGTGCCGTGCTGAACGCCGTCCACGCACAACTGTTCACCCCGTGCCATGACGCCGCCCGTGGTCCCGGGCAGGATGTCCACGAAATCCTCGAAGCGGACCGAACGATCCGTGCTTAGCGCCCTGTTAAAAATAACGCAGAATTCCGGTCGGTCGGAATCGGCGTTGACCTTGGTTCCGGTTGCGCGGAAATCGGCGGCCCCGGTGGCGTAAGCGGGCGCGCTGACGATCAACGACATAAATACGGCGGCGGCTATACGGCGGGCGATATTCATTTTTCGTCATATCCTTTGAAAAACGGCAGCGAATTGACCAAATCTTTAGCCAGTGCTAAGTCCTAACCACACTTGAAGCATTACCCGGAATTGCGGCAATATTTTGATGGCTGAAAGAGACAATAACAACCGCTATACGATCAATTCCATCATACGGGCAAAGAACATTCTACAGTTGCTGGCCCAGGAAGTGACCGGCTTGCGCATCGGGGAGTTGGCCAAGCGCCTGGATCTCGACCGGACCACGGTATTCCGCGTCGTCGTCACCCTCGAGCAATGTGGCTTCATCGAACGAATCGGCGAGAGCAAGAGCTACAAGCTGGGCGTCGGCCTGTTTGAAATCGGCAGCGCCTATATCCGGTCAACCGATATTCATTCCATTGCCCGGCCCATCATGATCGATTTGTCACACCGGGTGCGCGAAGGCGTGCATTGGGCCATTCTTTCCGGCGAAAAGGCCGTTTGTATCGACAAGATTGAAAGCCCGCGCGGCCTGGGCACGACGTCTAAAATCGGTCGCGCCGTCCCGTTGAACTCGGGCAGCGTTGGCAAGGTACTGCTGGCTTTCCAGTCGACTGAAGCGCGCGAGCACCTTTTGGACACCCTGGAATTGGCCCGCTTCACGGACCGCACCATCACCTCGCCTGACACCATGCGCGCCGAAATCGAGAGAATCCGCCGCAAGGGGTTTTGCCTCAGCCTGGGCGAGGGCGAAGTCGACATGGCCTGCATCGCCGCGCCCATCTTCGACCATACCGCACGGGTATCGGCGGGATTAAGCGTCGGCGGCCACATTCAACGCTTCGAGGATACCGATAACGCGCGCAAGCTGACCGCCCAATTGATCGACGCCGCACGTCAGATATCAGAAAAACTGGGCTGCGCGGAAATCCCGGAATTCGAAACGGCTGCTTAGACGGGTTTCGGCCAGGACGGGTCCTTAAACTCTTGGATTTCAACCAAGTAGCCGTCGGGATCGCGCACGAACAAATGATAGATGTTGAACTTCTCGTAGAGCTGCGGGGTTTTCTCGAATTCCAGATCGAAGCCCAACAGGTGTTCATACCACCCGTCCACGTCATCGCTGACCAGGGTCAGGATAACGCCACTCTTATCCTCGGGCGGCGTGCGGTGCGAGCAAATCCCCAGAAATGAATTGGGGGCGACCTCGTAAATCCGGCACGCGCCCTGATCCAGAACCAGTTTCAAACCCAGAATGTCGGCGTAAAACGCGCAAGACTTTTCCAGATCATCAACCAGGATGAAAGATACGAATTGGTCAAAGGGTTTGGGCTTCATGTCAGATTTTCCGATGGAATTAGTGTTCAAGTACGCGCGACGCCGGACTCCTCAGCCAACGCGTCGGCGATCCGGCCAAGGGCATCGTGATGAACGGGGTCGACCGCGGCGAAAGGTTCGCGACAACGCGCAGACGCAATAATCCCCATGCGATGAAGAATGAATTTGATTCCCGGGAACACACCGGCCTCCACCAAAAGATCGATAACGGCGTTGCATTGTGACTGAACGCTCAAAGCCTCTTTCACGTTTCCATCGTGCGCAAGGTCCCAAATTCTTCTGTAGCGCCCCCCCATAATATTGAAGGTACTTCCAATTCCGCCGTGCGCTCCGGACACAATGCCGGCCAGGAATGATTCGTCGTATCCGTTCAGCAAGAGTTTCTCAGGAAACAGACGGTGCATCTGTTCCATTTGATACATGTCCAATGATGTTTGTTTCACGCCAATCACGTTCGGGATACTCATGAGTTCCGAAAGGTCATTCGTCGAAAACTTGACGCCACTCATCGCTGGAACATTGTAGACGATCAGTGGGACGCCACTCGCGGCATCGACGATTTCTGAATAATATTTGACTATGTTTTGCTTGCTTTGCGGATAGTAGACCGGAGGTATCGCCGATACGGCGGCATAGCCTTCTTCCGAACATACTCTCGCGAGTTTCTTGCTCTCTTTTGTGCTCAGAGCGCCAACATGCCCGATGGTGCGGGTTTTTTCGCGACATTCGGAGGCAACGAAACGAAGAACAGCTTCTCTCTCCTCTGCGGTTTGCAGGAGGGATTCCCCTGTGGATCCCCCCACGTACACCCCGTCCAGCCCCTGCGATATAACGAAGCGCAGAAGGCTCCCCAAGCTTTCCGTGTCGATCGCGTCATCGTGGGTGTACGGCGTGGCAAGTGCGGCATAAAGTCCCGACAAATGGGTCATCACAACTCTCTTGAGGCGCAGCCTTGGTTTGAAAATACACAGCGGACGGGGCCGGGCGACACCGCTCCCGTCCGAAGTCCTGTCGTCAGCCCCGTCGTTAGTCCTGGCGTCACCACGCCGACCAGCCGCCGTCGATGACGAGGTTCGCACCGGTCATGTAAACCGAGGCATCGCACGCCAGGAAGGCCAGCGCGCCGTTGTATTCATTGGGCTGGGCCATGCGACCGATCGGCATGCGGGCACAGTAGTTCTGCTGAAACTCCTTGTCCTGATCCTCACGGAAGACGCCTGACGGGCTCAGGACGTTCACCCGCACCCCTTTTTTGCCCCAATAGGTCGCGAGATAACGCGTCAAATTGTAGAGCCCCGACTTCGAGGCGCTATAGGCGACGGGTTTTGTGAAACCCTGACCGGTTTTTTCGAGCTTATAGGCGTAAATGTCCTGAATCGGCGAAAGCATACCGTAGATCGAACCGACATTGATGATTGAGCCCCTTCCGCTTTTCGCCATCGCCCCGCCGACGATCTGGCAGCACAGGAAAGTGCCGGTCAGATTAACGTCGATGACTTCACGCCAGACGGCTTCGGGAAACTCCTCGAACGGTCCGCTGACCTCGGGCGGTGCGCTCGGTTGGGTGTCGATGCCGGCATTGTTCACCAGAACGTGTGGCACACCCCAGACGCCCTTGGTCTTTTCGAACGCATCGATGATCGCTTCCTTGTTCGCGATGTCGACGCTGAACGCGCGCACTCGTTCGGCCGCGTCGCCGAACGCTTCGGCCAATTGAGCATCGGTAACCTGCTTTCGTCCCCAGATGACGACCTTCGCCCCGCGGGCAAGCAATTCCTTGCTGAACTCCTTGCCGATTTGGCCAAAACCACCGGTAATGATCGCGACCCTGTCGTCCAATGAAAACAATTCGTCTGGCATTCTTGTCTCCTGAAAAAAATTTGTAGTTGGGCTCATGACAGAAACGCGATCGCGTCCCCCGCCACCTTCGCCAACGCCTGCGAGACGAACGCTTTTGTCCGTCGTCAAAAAAAAGGGGGCAACTGCGCCTGTTTGGTAACGGAGGGTGTGGCTCCTCGTGGTTTGATGTTATGCCACCTACTACAACAAATGGCACAATAATGAATATTGCGTTGTGATAGTAAACAATTCTTTGACTCCCGTCGATCCCTATGATACCAAAAAATCAATAATGAAACACCTGTTACAATAATGAATGTACGGGGATGGGTGAGGAAACAAACCAGCGCTATGTGATCAATTCGATCATGCGGGCCAGCACGATCCTGCAATGCCTGGCGCGCGAAGACGCGGGCATGAAGGTCGGCGAGATCGCCAAACGCCTGGACCTCGACCGCACCACCGTTTTCCGTCTGATCGTAACGCTGGAAGAATGCGGTTACGTCGAAAAAATCCTTAATACCAAGGAATACAAGCTGGGTGTCGGCATTTTCGAGGTCGGCAGCGCCTATATCCGCTCGACCGACCTTCATTCGGCGGCGAGGCCCATGATGATCGGGTTGTCGCGCCGGGTGCGCGAGGCCGTTCACTGGGCCATCCTGTCCGGGGAAAAAGCCGTTTGCATTGACAAGATCGACAGCCCGCGCGGCCTTGGCACGACGTCCAAGATCGGGCGCGCGGCATCGCTCAATGCGGGCAGCGTCGGCAAGGTTTTGCTGGCCTTCCAACCCGATGGTGTGCGCGATCACCTTTTGGCGACAATGGATTTCCCGCGCCTGACGGAACAAACCATCACAACGCCCGAGCACATGCGCGAGGTGACGGACGAAATCCGCCGCGCTGGCTACTGCATCAGCCTGGGCGAAGGCGATTCTGACATGGCCTGTATCGCCGCTCCCATTTTCGATCACACGGGGCAAATGGTCGCCGGTATCAGCGTCGGCGGTCCCATCCATCGTTTTACCGACACAGAATCGGCAAATTTCATTCGCGAAGAGCTTTTGAAAGTGGCCCACCAGATTTCCGAAATCATGGGATGCCGGGAAGTTCCGGCGTTCGAGAACGCTGCGTAAACGAACGAGAAAAAACTTTCCAGGGGAAGACAATGAAGATCGGCAGTTTTGAAAAAAGTGGTAAATCCCGCGTCTGCGCATTCGAAGACGATTTCGCCATCGACTTGAACGCTGCCTATGTGGGCCTGCTTGCCGCCAAGGGTACAACGAAGCCCCGGGCGCGGGCCGAAACCGAACTGCCCGCCGAAGCCCTGGCTTTTATTGACGGCGGGCGCGGCTATCTGGATTCCGCCAACCGGGCGCTGGATTACGCCCGGTCCATCGGCTTCGAAACCGCCGAATTTGCCCAGCCGGTTTCCGACATCAAGTTCGTGGCCCCGCATCAGCCGCGGAAGATCGTCTGCACCGGAACCAACTACGAGGATTACCGCAAACTGATCGGCATCGAATACGCGCCGGTTCCGTTAATCTTCATGAAATCGCCGACCTGCGTCACCGGCCACGAGCAGCCCGTCGTGCTGCCCAACGGCTACGGTATCTTCTATCACGAATGGGAATTTTCCTGCGTCATCTCGAAAGCGTGCCGGAACCTCAAACCCGAAGAAGTGAACGACCACATCTTCGGCTACACCATTTTCAACGACATCACCGGGCGTTCGCTGGAAGCCACCAACCGCGAGCTTCAGCCGCTCGGCAAAAACATGGACACCTTCGCGCCGTTCGGCCCGTGGATCGTAACGCCCGACGAAATGCCGGACGACCTTTACAATCTGCGAACGCTGCGGCGGCGCAACGGCAAAATCGAATGTGATTCCAACACATCGAACATGCGATTGGGATTCGAGGAAATTATCTCGTACTGCACCAACTTTTTCACGCTTCTTCCCGGCGACATCGTAACGACTGCGACGCCACCGGCGGGGGCGTTTTACCCAGGCGACGTCATTGAAGCCGAAATCGAGGGCATCGGGGTGCTTCGCAACCCGGTCGAGGGTGTTGATGTTGATCTCACCTACGCCCGCGACCTAGACGTCAAGGACATCGTCTGACAATAATAAGAAGAAACGAAAAAAAACTATCGCCATTTTTCTGACCAGCGTTTTTGACTGGTTTAACTGTGGAGGAACTTCGGATGTTTAAGAAAGCACTGCTGACGACCGCTGCCGCCGTGATGGCGGTTGGCATTTCCGCATCGGGCGCCATGGCCGGCTTCCCGGAAAAAGACATTACCCTTATCGTTCCGTGGTCGCCGGGCGGCGGCACCGATACCTTCTCGCGCATTCTGGTCAAGAACGCGAAGAAATACATGGGCGTCAACATCAACGTGAAAAACAAGCCCGGCGGCATGGGCTCCATCGGCATGGGTTCCGTTGCCAAGGCCGCCCCGACGGCTACACCATCGGCACCATCACCTTCAACCTGAGCGGCTACAAGAACCAGGGCCTGGCTCCGCTCAGCTATCGCGACTTCGAACTGATCAGCCTTATCAACCGTAGCGCCGGTTCGGTTTCGGTTCGCGCCGACAGCGAATTCAAAACCCTCAAAGACGTCGTCGAATATGCCAAGAAAAACCCTGGCGTCGTGACCGCCGGTCACTCGGGCGCTGGCGGTGCGTGGCACCTTGGTCTGGCCTCCCTCGGCGTCAATGCCGATGCCAAATTCAACTTCGTGCCCTTTGATGGCGCGGCACCGACCCGCGTCTCAATGCTTGGCGGCCACGTTGCCCTTGCCACCACCGGCATCGACGAAATGATCGAGTTTTACAAAGACAAACAGGTCCGCATCCTGGCCATCAACAATCTCGAACGCCACGAGCTGTTCCCGGATGTTCCGACGGTTGCCGAAGCCGGCTATCCGATCAAGCAGCCGATCATGGACTGGCGTGGTCTTGGTGCGCCCAAGGGCACTCCGGCCGACCGCATGAAAATCCTCGTCGACGGCCTGCGCAAGTGCTTCAACGATCCCGAATTCCAAAAAGCGGCGATCGCCAAAGGCTTCTTGTTGACCTGGAAAGAACCGGCTGAATTCAAGACCTTCCTGGCCGGTATGGAAGACACCCTTGGGGAAGCTCTTAAGGCTGTTGGTCTGTACAAGCCCGTTCAATAGTATCCTTCTTGTGTAAGGATTGTTAAAGGGAGCGGCGCGTCGCCGTCGCTCCCGCCTTTTTGGATGTCGGGGGATAGAAACCGTGAAACGGTCGGACATCGTCGTCGGTATTTTTCTTATTTTTGCCTGTGTTCTCGTATATCTGGAAGCAGGCACCTACGAGGATCAAGGGGTCCAGCAGACTTTCTTTGGGCCGCAATTCTTTCCGCAGATACTCACCGTTCTCCTTATTGGTTGCTGCGGGCTTCTCATTTTCCACGCCTACCGGGGCAAGGCGCTTCGCAAGGCGGAAAGCATCAACCCACAGGGTTTCGTGCGGCTGATCGTCTCCATCGTCATCGCCATTGTTTACTGGGTGTCGGTCGACTTTTTCGGTTTTGCCCTGGCCACGCCGTTTTTCCTGTTTGTATTGATGACACAGCTAGGCGCACGCGGATGGAAGGCGCGGCTGGGTGTCTCAGTCATAACACCGATTTTCATCTGGTGGATATTCAATGAAATTCTCGTCGTCTCCCTACCCGAGGGCGAGTTGATGTACATGATATTCGGGGAATAGGAGACGGGTCATGGCTTTTGATTTTACAATATTTTCAGATGCGTGGCTGACCATTCTCAGCAATCCAATCCTGATCGTTTGGATCTTCGTCGGTGTTACGTCGGGCATCATTATGGGCTGCCTGCCCGGACTGACCGCGACCACCGGCTGCGCACTGCTTATTCCGTTTACCTTCGGCCGCCCGCCGCTGGAAGGCCTGTTGATGCTGATGGGTGTGTTCGTCGGCGGTATTTACGGCGGCTCGATCAGCGGAATTTTAATTCGAACGCCGGGAACACCATCGGCGGCGGCGACGTTACTGGACGGTTTCCCGCTGGCCCAAAAAGGCTTGGGCGGCAGGGCCATTGGCATGTCCACGGTGGCATCCTTCGTCGGCGGCACAGTAGGTGCCCTGATTATGACATTCATGTCGCCGACCATCGCCGAGGTTGGCCTCAAGTTCGGCCCGGCGGAATTTTTCGCCCTTGCCCTGTTCGGCATGAGCATGATTATCGCCGTTTCGGGCGTCTCGCTGTTGAAAGGTGTCATATCCGCACTGGTTGGACTGTTGGTCACGACCATCGGCTTTGATCCGCTGTCCGGTCTGCCGCGTTTTACCTTCGGACAAATGTATCTGCTGGACGGGTTGAGCTTTATTCCCGTGCTGATCGGTTTGTTCGGTATCGCCCAGGTTTTCCGCAACATCGAAAAGATGGGCATCGGCCAACGGATCAAGACGGACCTGACAAAGATTTTGCCGCAATTCAGGGAAATCTGGGCGGTCAAGGTCACCATGCTCAAATCTGCGGTAATGGGAACCTTCATCGGCTCGATCCCCGGCACCGGCTGTGATATCGCCGCCTTTGCTTCCTACGCTGAAGCCAAGCGATCATCCAAACACCCGGAAAAATTCGGAACCGGTGTTCTGGAAGGTGTGGCCGCACCCGAAGCGGGCAACAACGCGGCGGTCGGCGGCGCGATGATCCCGATGTTAACATTGGGTATTCCCGGCGACGCCTTTACGGCGGTTATGCTGGGTGCGTTGACCATTCATAACTTCCAGCCCGGCCCCATTTTCTTCCGCGAAAATCTGGATGTCGTTTATCCCATGTTCGCCGGCCTGATTTTGGCCCAGGCGGTGTTGCTGTTCGTCGGCCTATTGGGGGCTCGCTTTTTTGCCCGGCTGGTCAGCCTTGACCCGAGAATGTTCACAGCGGTGATCTTCCTGCTGTGCATCATCGGCTCCTACGCCATGCAATTCAGCAGCACGGACGTATTCGTCACACTGGGTGTCGGACTGATCGCCTACTTCATGGATTATTTAAGGTTCCCGGTGTCGCCCATCCTGCTGGCCTTGATTCTGGGTCCGCTGGGCGAACAGAATTTGCGCCGCGCATTGCAGATTTCGCACGGCGATTTCACAACCTTCATCAACCCCATGGAACACCCGATTTCGCTGGCGTTTATATTGATCGCCATCGCCGCTCTGGCGTCCATGTATTTCCGGCTTCGCAAATCGCGGCTTGAAGAACTGAGCCGCGAAATTGAATCCGCCGAATGAACTGAGGAAACGAACATGAAACCCTTCGAATGGAGCCTGCCGACCAAAATGGTTTACGGCGCGGGCGAGATCAAACGCCTGGGCGAGGAAGCGAAAGCCTTTGGAAAGAAGGCATTTTTCGTCACCTTCGAACCGGTCGAAGCCGCCGCCTTTATTCGCGAGAGCGCGCTGGCATCGCTGGCCGAAGCCGGCGTCGAAACGGTCATTTACGATAAGATTGAACCCAATCCCAGCGTCAAAACCATCGACGAAGGGGTGCGCCAATTCAAGGAATGCGGCGCGGACGTGGTTGTCGCCGTGGGTGGCGGCAGCGCCATCGATGCGGCCAAGTACATCGCCAGCGTGGCCGAAAGCGGCGGCTCGTCGTGGGATTACGTGGTTCTCGCGTCCCACACGCCCCGCGAATACACCGGCGCCTATCCGGTGATTGCCGTGCCGACGGTTTCGGCTGCCGGATCCGAGGTCAACGCCGGTGGCGTCATCACCAACACCGATCTGAAATTGAAAAGTTTCAGCCGGTCGCCCTACCGTATTCCCAAGGTCGCCATTATCGATCCCGAATTGATCACCTCTTTGCCCGTGTCGGTCACGGGTGACGGCGGCGTCGATATCTTCTGCCATCTGATCGAACACTACCTGTCGACCCCGGAAGTGTCCGAAATCGCCGACCGCTTCACCGAGGCCATGATCCTGACGCTCATGGAATACCTGCCGCGCGCGCTGGAAGACGGCAACGATCTGGAAGCGCGCGGACAGGTCGCGCTGTGTTCCGCCTTCGGCTGGTCGGGCATTCAGGCTTTGGGCCGGTTGGGAAGCATTCCCATCCACTTCATCGAGCATCAGCTAAGTGCCCACTACGTACTGAGCCATGGCCGTGGCATGACCATCTTGCTGCCCGCCTATCTGGATTATTTCGCGGATGCGCTTCCGGCCCGCTGGTCCAAGCTGGCGCGGCGCTGCTTTGGCGTGACCGAAACCGACGACGCGGTCGCGGCCAAAGCGCTTAGCGGCGAAGTCGTCAAATGGCTGCAAAGCATGGACGTTCACCGCACCCTGGCCGACGAAGGCATCGGCGATGAAAAGTTCGAGCAGATGCTCGATGATATTTTCGAGATGTATGGGACGCCGGAAAACAAAATCCCCGGCGCCCGCCCCATGACCCGGGCCGACATCAAACAGGTATTCGTCGGTTCGCTCGGCGCTTGAGAGTTTCCGGAAATTAGAAGAATAAGAACCAATAAAACGAAAAACGAAATTCCGGAAAATAGGGGGATCGGGAAATCCGGTCCCCCGTTTTTTTTTCAAACGCCTACCACTCGGCGACAGAGCCGTCGGCGTGACGCCATATGGGGTTGCGCCAGCGGTGGCCTTCTTCGGCGCGTTTGATTACGTAGTCTTCGTTGATTTCAATGCCCAGTCCGGGGCCCTCCGGGATGTCGACGAAGCCGTCCTTGTAGGCGAACACGCCGGGATCGGTCAGGTAATCGAGAATATCGTTGGTCTTGTTGTAGTGGATGCCCAGGCTTTGTTCCTGAATAAACGCGTTGTAGCAGGTGGCGTCCACCTGCAGGCACGCCGCCAGCGCAATGGGCCCCAGCGGACAGTGCGGGGCCAGCGCTACATCATACGCTTCGGCCATGGAGGCGATTTTCTTGCATTCGGTAATGCCGCCCGCGTGGGAAAGGTCGGGCTGGATGATGTCGGCCCCGCCTTCGGCCAGCAGGGTCTTGAAGTCCCAGCGCGAAAACAATCGCTCGCCGGTGGCGATGGGCACGTTGGACGATTTGGTGATGTCACGCAGATGGTCCAGATGTTCCGACAGCACCGGTTCCTCGATGAACAAAAGCCGGAAGGGCTCCAACTCGCGGATCAGAACCTTGGCCATGGGTTTGTGGACACGGCCATGGAAGTCCACCGCGATATCCATGCTTTTTCCAAGCGCGTCGCGAATCGCCGCCACCCGTTCAACCACGTCATCGACCTTGGCGAAGGTATCGACGATCTGCAGTTCCTCGGTGCCGTTCATCTTGATCGCCGAGAAGCCCCGCGCGCGGGCGTCCTTGGCGGCGTTGGCCACGTCGTCGGGTCGGTCGCCGCCGATCCACGAATAGGTGCGGATGCGGTCTCGGCATTTGCCGCCCATCAATTGATGGATCGGCGCGTCATGATATTTACCTTTGATATCCCAAAGGGCCTGATCGATGCCGGAAATGGCGCTCATCAGAATGCCGCCGCCCCGGTAAAATCCACCCCGGTACATGACCTGCCAGTGGTCCTCGATTTGCAGCGGATCCTTGCCGATCAGAAAATCCGACAACTCGTCGACGCAGGCGCAAACGGTCTCCGCTTTTCCTTCAAGAACCGGCTCGCCCCAGCCGCTTATCCCTTCGTCGGTCTCGATTTTCAGAAACAGCCAGCGCGGCGGAACGATCCAGGTTTTGAACCCCGTAATTTTCATCTTCTATCTCCTGAACGATTTTTTTCTGATCATATACCAAGAACCAGGGATAGAACGCGAAATTCCCACCCGAAATCGCAATATGAAGTTGTTCAACAGGGTCTCGGCGGACTATTAATAGGGCGCAAGAAAATCAGTGATAAAGTGGTTGATCCCCCACCTATCGCTCGCCCAGGAAACGGACAATCTAGGAAGGAGTTTGGACCATGTCGGAAGGCCCGACGTTAAATGCTTGTTTGGAAAAGATGCCGCTGATCGCCATTTTGCGCGGCATATCGCCCGCCGAAGCCATTCCGGTCACGGACATTCTGTTTGAGGAAGGTTTCACCATCGTCGAAGTTCCCATGAACTCGCCGGACCCGCTGGAAAGCATCGGCGCCATCGCCAAGGCCTATGGCGATCGCATGGTGGTCGGCGCGGGCACCGTGATGAGCGAGGAAATCGTCAATTCCATCGCCGATGTGGGCGGACGCCTGATCGTGGCGCCCCATTTCGACCCCGAAGTGGTTAAGGCGGCCAAGGCGCGCGGCATGTACTGCTGCCCCGGCGTGCAAACGCCTACCGAGGCCTTTTCCGCGCTGAAATGCGGCGCCGACGGCCTCAAGATTTTCCCCGCTGAAGCCTGCCCGCCGAACATCATCAAGGCGATCCGAGCCGTCCTGCCCAAGGACGTGAAGGTGGTTCCCGTGGGCGGCATTAATGAGAACAACATGGCCGACTACTGGAAGGTCAACGCCAACGGCTTCGGTATCGGTTCGAACCTGTACAAGTCGGGCAAAAGCCTGGACGACATTCGCGCCACGGCCAAGATGCTGGTGGCGGCAGCCCGTGAGTTCATGGGCTAATAGAGATAATTGGAGGAAACCAAAATGACCAAACGTGTTCTTACTTTCGGCGAAATGATGCTTCGCCTGAAATCGCCGGGCCATGAACGCCTGTTCCAATCGCCGAGCCTGGAAGCCACTTTCGGCGGCTCCGAAGGCAACGCGGCGGTCGCGCTGGCCAACTACGGCCTCGATTCGGCTTTTGTGTCGGTCTTTCCCGAAAACGAGATCGGCCGGGCCTGCATCGCCGAGCTGCGCCGCTTCGGCGTCGACACCTCGCTGATTGCCAAGGCGCCTGGCCGCATGGGCATCTACTTCACCGAAACCGGCTCGAACCAGCGCGGATCAACCGTGGTTTATGACCGCGACCATTCCTCCATCGCCAATGCCGGCCCCGGCGTCATTGACTGGAACAAGGTCTATAAGGGCGCTGACTGGATTCACATCAGTGGCATCACGCCCGCGCTGACCGAAAGTGCGGCTGAGTTGACCATTGAGTGTGTGCGTGAAGCCAAAGCCGCCGGCGTCACCGTATCTTGTGACTTCAACTACCGCGGCAAGCTATGGAACTGGGGCAAAAAGCCGCCGGAGGTTATGCGCGAAGTGGTCAAGTACACCGACGTCGCCATCGCCAACGAGGAAGACTGCCAGATGTGCCTGGGCGTGACCACCGACGTCGACGTCACCAGCGGCAAGCTGGATACTTCCAAGTACGAAGCCCTGACGGCAAAGATGTTCGAGACCTTCCCGCACCTCACCCATTGCGCCGTTTCCTTGCGCGAGAGCAAGAGCGCGGATCACAACGGCTGGGGCGGCTGCCTGAGGGACAAGGATGGCTTCAAGCTTTCCCGCCGCTACGAAATCACCGACATCGTGGACCGCGTCGGTGGCGGCGATTCGTTTGCCTCGGGCCTGATTTACGGCCTCATCACCTATGGTTACGAGAACGGCCAGCAGGCCCTTGAATACGCTGCTGCCGCCAGCGCGCTGAAGCACACCATTCCCGGTGACTTCAACCGCGTCACCGTGGCCGAAGCCGAGAAACTCGCCGGTGGCGACGCCTCGGGCCGCGTCCAGCGGTAGTAAAAAAATACCGGTCGGGCGGGTTCGACAAACCTCGAACCCGCCCGATTTTTCTTTTGGGGGGAAGTTCCAATGGCCAAAACCAAAATTGCGATGGGTTGTGACGGCGCCGGGTACGTGATGAAGGCGTTCCTCAAGGAATATCTTGAGGGCGAAGGCTACGAAATCGTCGATGTCGGCTGCCATTCCGAAGAAATGTGCGATTACCCCATTTACGCCCGCGATCTGGCCTACGCCATTCGTGAGCGCAAGGCGGACCGGGGCATTCTGGTTTGCGGATCGGGCATCGGAATTTGCATTGCGGCCAACCGCTATCCCTGGATCCGGGCGGCCACGGTGTATGACGAAACCGCCGCCCGCATGACCCGCGCCCACAACGATGCCAACGTGATGTGTCTGGGCGGCATGCTAAGCGGCCAATGGCTGGCGCGCGATTGCGTCGATGTGTTTCTCAAGACCGGCTGGGACGGCCTTCACGCGGAAGGCGCGCGCCACGTGCCGCGCATCAAGATGCTGGACGATCCCGAAAGCGATTTCGACGCATTTGGGAAGCGTTAGCCCGCAACTTCATCGAAGACACGCATGAAATTTCCGCCGACGATTTTACCAATATCGTCGGCGGCCATGCCGCCTGCCAGCAATGCCTCAGGGATCACGTGGAACTCGTCATAACCGGTGTAAACCGGGTTTTTGACCGCATCCATATCGGTGCCGATGCCTACGTGATCGGGTCCGATCAGCTCGGCCAGAGCGAAAATGCCGTCGATGAATTCGGCGAAATCGCGCACCGCCAGCTTGGACGGCCAGACCCCGATCATCCCACCCGTATCCGCCACCATTTGCGCGTGCTCGGCATTGATGCAACGCGGATGAACGTCGCCCAAAACGGTGTGAGAAACCACCACCGGCCCCTTGGCCACCTTGATCGTATCGCGGCAAACGGAAAAAGGCGCGTGGGCCAGATCGATGACCATGCCCAAACGATCCGACTCGCGCACCACGTCGGCGCCAAAATCCGTCAACCCGCCGTGGTGCGGTTCTTCCGTCTGGATGTCGCCCAGTTCGTTGATGCGGTAGTGGACAAGTTGGAATAGCCGAACGCCCAAATCGTAAGCCGCCTCGACCCCGCCAAGCTCGCCCTCCAGATAATCGCCACCCTCGATCCCCGATATGACGGCGGGTTTTCCTTGGGCCTTGGCGTGCCGTACGTCGGCGGCGTTTTTCGCCAGCACCGCGCCGCCGTCTTCCACGGCCCGGTTCAACGTCTCAAATCCCTTTATGGAAGCGGAATACAGCAATCCGGGTTCAACCTCGCGAACAGCACGCAAGCCCCGCTCCGTTCGTTCGATGGCCGGCTTGTCGCCGATGGTCGCAGCGACACAGGCAGCCACATTCCCGGTTCGCATGTTGGCCAATGCCCGATCAGGATAACCATCGTCGAAATAAAAGCAGCCCAGATGGCTGTGCAGATCAACCGCCGGAACAATTTCTAAAATGTCAGCCGCCGCGCGGACGGTTTCACGATCTCGTGTTGGGTATTCGAGTTTCATTCCTTCGCCCCATATACCAGGAAGCATTGATAATAGCCTCATCGGGAAATAGTTTCGATCCGCTGACATCAACAAAAGGCAGAAAAAATGACCCTAATAAAGTCAACTAAGAAAAGCGCCGGCATCATACTTGCAGCCATCGGCGTCTTGCTGGTCATGGATTGGGCTGCGGCCCACAGCCCCGGAAAAGGCATGGTCCGCCATCGCTATTTCATGATGAACGGCATTCCCGAAGAATACGCAAACGCCCTCAATCCAATTCCCGCCACCGCCGAAGTCATCGCCGAAGGGCGCACGCTTTATGACGATAACTGCGCCATCTGCCACGACCCGAAAGGCCGGGGCAAGGGCGAAGGAGCCGAGGATCTCGACCCCAAACCCGCCGATTTAATGATGATGATGTCCATGCCCATGGCAACGGACGGCTTTTTCCTGTGGTCCATCTCGGACGGCGGTGAAGCGTTGGAAACAGACATGCCCGCCTTCAAAGAGATTTTGAGCGCGGACGAGCGCTGGAAAATCATCCGGGCGCTGCGTGCCGGACTACCCGATTAGGTATTTTGTTCGGCTGCGGTCACGCGGTCGCGACCGGCGTTCTTCGAGGCATAAAGCGCCACATCGGCAGCTCGGATGATATCGTCGGGGTCACTGCCGTTGCCCGGAAATACAGAGACACCAAAGGAAAGGGATATGGGATCAAGCGTTGAACCCTCGAATTCGACGGCCATGTTCTTGACCTCCTTGCGCAGGAATTCGGCCCTCTCCAGACCCCTTTCAAGGGTAGCGTCCGGCAGAATAATCAAGAACTCCTCACCGCCGTACCTGCACACGATGTCCGTCGCACGGCACAAGCTGCGCAGCATGTTGGCAACCGCTTTCAATACGAGATCACCCGCTTCATGGCCGAACTCGTCGTTGAACGGCTTGAACTTGTCGACGTCGAGCATGACCACCGAAACCGGAATGTTCTTGCGCCCGGCGATGGTAAGTTCGCGCTGGAAATTCTCGGCCATATACCGGCGGTTATAGAGTTGCGTCAACGGATCGCGCAGCGCCTGGGCTTCCAGGGTCTCGCGCAGGCGCAGATTGGAAAGCGCCAGACCGATCTGTTCGGAAATAGCAACGACGAGGCGCACGACATCTTCGGGCAGAGGCCCGACGTCATTCGGCCTGCGTTGCAGGACGACCGTGCCGATCAGATCGCCCTGCGCCATCATCGGCACGCAAAGCGACTGCTCCCCGGATTCCAGAGCCAGATGATCACAAACGACGCCTTCGCCGCCACCCGACGTGTGCGGTCGGCTTTTGCGAACGGCCCAGCATTCGTCCGGAACGATGGCACTACCGGGACTTACTTTCCCGGGCCATTGCACGACCTGCTCAAGCATGTCCTTCGACGGCGCAAGGAAAAAGATGCTCCCGTGGTAATCGGCGAACAGATCACCGGCATAGCGCGAGATAATCCCGTACAGTTCCTCAAAACTTTGACAGGCCTGCAGCAGTTCAACCATTTCGCCGAGTTTGGAGATTTCCTGATTGCGGCTCTCCAGCGCGCGAACGAGCGAACGAAGCCGGGCGTTGGCGGTTACCAGCCGCGCCTGATACTCCTTCTGCTCGGTAATATCGATGCCGAAGGAAATGGTGACGGTCTCGCCATCGGGATTGGTCAGGACGGCGTTGCGCCACGAAATAAAACGTTCTTCGCCGGATTTTGTAAGAACCGGGTATTCCGAGATGTCCAACGGCACGTTATTGGCCGCAGCGCCCTCCACGGCTTCCCAATGGGCGGGAAAGCGTTTGCGCGGCACCATCGTCTCGAACCAGTTTCGGCCGCGCAACTCTTCCAGAGAATATTCCGTTACCTCCTCGGCGGCTGAATTGTAAATGACCGGACATCCCTCCGGATCAAGGCCGACGACCATGGCGTTCGCCGTTTCCAGCACATCGTCAAAAAAGGCCCGGCTATCGTCCAGCCGCTGCGCCTCCCGGTGGGCACGGCGCTCTGAAAACCGCCATACACGGACCAGCGCGATCGTTACCCCGACCACGATCAGAAATACCAGCCCATGCAGCAGGGCACCGCTCCGCCACGCAGCCATTATCTCGTCGTAATCACGCGATATCGAAACCACCAGCGGAAAAGCCGACAGGGTGCGAAAAACCGTTACGTGTTGTTTTCTGCCGGTGTCCGCCTCGGTACGGTGAACAGTTGTTTGTTGATCGGAAATCAAATGCGCCCTGAAACCCCGGGACTTCTTGATGGACAAGGCACGATAATTTTCGGGATTGGGAATGCGCGATAGAAGATCGCCATTGATCGTCGCCAGACGGTCGGCGCTTTTGCCCTCGGGAATCACGGATCGCAACACCTCGTCGAAAAACTCCAATGACAACGATGCCCCGACCACGCCGGCAAAAGAGCCGTCCGCGGCGCTCAGCGGTCGTGTTCCGAAAAACAGCACTTCGCCCGACCTAACCTTCACGGGGCCGGTTATGAACAGGCGGTCCTGATCCACCGCATTTTTTGGATTCACGAAATACGGTCGCTTGCTTGCATCGAATTTATTAATGGTGGGAAATGTCGTGAATTGAATGATTCCTTCGGCATCCGTCATGAATATCTGCCGGATTTCGAGAAACGATTGTGCCCGCGCTTTGGCGTACGCGACTTTCGCCTCCCGAGTTTCGCCTGCCTTCCGCGGAATTTCGGCGGCGACGTCTTGCATGACGTAGTCCACGCTACGAAGGCTACCGCTGATTTGTTCGTCAGCAACGCGGGCGAGGTTGCTCAGAAGATCGGTCGAATTTCGATAGGTTGCCTGATAGTCGTCGTAGAGGTTCCAGCCGATTATCGCCGCCGAAACGATGACCATAAAGAAGCCGAATACCGTCGGTTGGTCGGCCAACAGGCCCTTCATTGACGAAGTAGGTCGTTCGCTTGGCGTCATCACGCGACGGTCCCAAAAAACAAAAAGCTGGCGTTATTTGGCGCAGATACTGCCCGACGACCCGTTCAGAAACAAGTATTTACGGCAACAACATGAAGCCGTTTCAATTTGCAGTACGCACAGACGCATGACGGCTCCGAGGGATATCCCCGGAGCCGTCAACTAAAAGCGCCATGACCAGGCGTTAATTGTCAGGACGGAATGCCGTTTGGATAGACGACGGACTTGATGCAGCCGTCCTTGTGCGTTGCCTGGACATCGTAGGCGTCGATCGCCTTGTCCATTTCGACATGGTGGGTGAAGAGCGCTTCGATATCGACCATGCCGCGTTTTATCGCATCGATCGCTTCCGGGAACACGTCGCCCATCATCTTGCACGAACAGACGGTCACTTCCTTGATCCGCATGGTTAATGCATCAATCGGGTTGTAGGTGATGCCGGTGGGAATGCCAACCAACACAATACGTCCGGCCCATCTGACGATATTCACGGCCTGATCGAAAGCGGAAGGATCAGTGGTCGCCTCGAGGACCAGTTCAACCCCCTCACCTCCGTTCAGGGCGGCAACCTCCTCGAAACTGGCGACAGCATGATCGGCACCTAGCTTGAGCGCCGCTTCGCGCCGATAATCGACCGGTTCGACGACGATCAGATTACCGCACCCTTGGGCGCGCGCCAATTGCATCAAAATCAGGCCGATCGGGCCGGCGCCGAGAACGGCGACGGATTGACCGACCTGAAGATTCGCCTTCCGAAGAGCATGGACGCAGATGCCGACCTGTTCCAGTCCGGCGGCCTGCGCCGGCGAGAATTCTTCGGGCACCTCAACAATCATGTGCCGGTTGGCCTTGAAATACTCGGCCAAGGCGCCTTGATGTGGCGGGCCGCCGTGAAAACGCTGATTCACGCACATGTTGGGCCAACCGGAATGGCAGGGCTCACAATTGCCGCAGGATTCAGCCGGTTCGATCGCCACCAGCTGACCTTTTTTAAGACCGAATTCAGGCGCCCTGTCATCCCACACCCAGGCAGAGGCCTCGTGTCCGGGCACCTGCGGATTGACGATGCGCTTCGTATTGACGCCACCTTCCATATAGTAGTGCAGGTCGCTGCCGCAAACGCAGACGCTGGCGACCTTCAACAACAACTCGTCGTCGTTGGGTTCCGGCATCGGAACGTCGGCCATGCGGATGTCTTTTTCGCCATGAATTTGAACAGCGCGCATCTCGTCAAACCTCCAAAAAAACTATCGCAAATCCTGTGTTAAAATGGGGACCCAAGCCGGGAACCCTCATCGCGTAAGCATAGCCATCACCCAATTTGGCGCGAATGGCAAGCGGATTCTCAAAAAAACGGAACTTAGTTCCGTATATGAAATTCACCCTGTGGAAGGTGCCCCATCTGAAACGTTTTTGGCCCGAATTTCCTACTCGACAGCCAAGGCGGCCAGCCCATCCCAGTCGAATTCGACCCCGTGTCCGGGGCGATCCGGCGCGGTCGCGTAACCCTCGGAAATGACCATCGGATCGGCGATGTATTTCTCCAGTCCGAAGCCGTGGGCCTCCAGCAATGATTTGTTGGGAACCGCCGCCAGCAGGTGGACATGCAGATCGTGAACGCCGTGCGACGTCACCGGCAGGTTATTGGCTTCGGCCATATGGGCGACCTTCATCCACACGCTAACGCCGCCACAATTGGAAACGTCGGGTTCGGGAAACGACACCCCGCCCGCCTGGATCATGTTGCGAAATTCATACAGGGTATGGAAGTTCTCGCCGGTGGCCACCGGCAACGCGCCCTCACGTTCGATCTTGGCGTGGCCCGCAATGTCGTCGGGAATGATCGGTTCCTCCAGCCAATAAACGTCGTGCTCGGCAAAGGCCCGGCTGGCGCGAATGGCGTGTTCCACCGACCAGCGCATGTTGGCGTCAACCATTAGCGGAATATCGGGGCCGAGGAATTCCCGCATGGCGGCAACCCGCGCGATGTCCTGCTTCAGATCATCACGGCCCACTTTCATCTTGATGGCCCGGAATCCACGCGCGAGGTTATCCTTCGTCTGATCCAGCAGCTCATCCAGCGTATAGTCCAGGTCAACACCGCCCGCATAGGCCCGAACCTTGGCATCATGGCCGCCCAGAAGTTTCCACAACGGCTGGGTCGCGCGCCTGGCCCGCATGTCCCAAAGTGCGATATCGACCGCCGAAATGGCAAACGACACCGGCCCGCCACGGCCCACATAATGCAGGCCCCACCACATCTTTTCCCAGATTTGTTCGATACGTTCGGGATCGTCACCCACCAGCATCGGTGCGATCTCGCGTTCGATCAAAGCCTTTATCGCAGCACCGCCAGCGCCCACCGTGTAGGTGTATCCGACGCCCTCGCATCCCGTATCGTCGGTCAGTCGCACGGTGATCAGCTCGAAAGCGGCGATTTCGCCGTGGGTCGAATCGCTCAGCACTTTGGGCAACGGAATTTCGAAATGCCCGACCTTGATGGCGGCAATTTTCATCTTCTTATGCTTCCCGTTTTATGAATTCAGGCGATGATTTCGATAGATGGCGGCAAGCTCTCCTGCCCGTAAGCCGATAGGGCGCGGCCGAACACCGACGGATCGTTCTTTTCCTCGATTTCCTCGCGCTCCTCGGCGTTCTTCTCGGCAATAGCTTCGGTCTTGACCTGACGGGCCTGTGACGCGACCCGAACGTCCTGGGCTGATGGATCGGCGGGAGCCAGCGCGGCGCGAATTACCGTTTCCATTTTATTGATGGTAGCCTCGGGGGTACCCGCCGGTCCGGCGTCGATGGCGACCTCGCCACCCACGGCATATTGCCTGCCGTCCGGCCCGCGCACGTATTCATAAACCGGCATCCCCGCCACCGAGCCCCCGGCAGCGGAATGGGCGCGTTCGTGACGGCGAACCTCGGCATCGCGGCGGCGCAGGGCCTGGATTTGCGCCTGTTCTTCCTCGGTAAGATCGGACGTATCATTACGGCGCGCCTGGCCGCTTTCCTGAGCGGCCAATTCGGTCGCCGGATCAAGCCGCGACCGGGTAACGCCGCTTAGGTGCGACTCAGAAGGGCGCTGGCTGTCGGCGGGGCGTTCGTTGGGCACGGCAACGGGTTCGCGAACGCTTTGAGCGTGCAAAGGCAAAGGCGAAACAGGGTTGGCCGACGAAATTTGCATGGACCAATTATAGGTTTCGCCGAACTAGCCGGCAACCTGCATGACAATGATGCCAACCGTGATCGCGCCCGCCGCCAATATACGGCGCAGGCCCAGGGGCTCTTTCATTGCGATGATACCGATCAATGCAGCGAACAGGACGGATGTTTCGCGCAACGCCGAAACATAGGCCATGGCGTTCAGGCTCATGGCGTAAAGCACTAACGCGTAAGCCAATGCCGACATAAACCCGGCCGCCGCCCCTGCCTTCCATCGTTTGGCCACATCGCCAAACAGGGTCTTGCGGCGAACGTAGGCCGTGGCCATGCAAAACGGTATGCCCGACCACAAAAACAGCCAGACGATATAGGAAAAAGGCTGGTCACCCGCGCGGGTTCCCAGTCCGTCGGAAAGCGTATAAGCCGAAATGAACAACCCTGTGGTCAGCGCCAGCCTTACCGGCCTGGCACCACTGGGATAGTGGCCGTTGCCGACAAATCCCAGACTGATGATCCCCGCCGAAACCAGCAATATCCCGGCGATGCCGCCCATGCTGGGCGTCTCGATGGCCAGCACACTGGTCAGAATCGCCACCAACAGCGGAGCCGAGCCGCGCGCCAGCGGATAAACGTGGCTTAGATCGCCGTCCTCGTAGGCTTTCATCAGAAAATAAAAATAGCCGGTATGGATGACGACCGAGGCGATCAGGTAGGGAAACGCTTCAAGACTGGGAACGGGAACAAACGGCAAGGCAAACAGGGCAAAAACCGTCTGCGAGCCTTGAATGACAGCAACCGTGATCAACTTGTCGCCGCTGCCCTTTGCCAGCGCGTTCCAGGTCGCATGAACGACGGCGGCCAGCAAAACAAGGGCAACGATTTCGGGTTGCAGGGACATTCGCCGCTAGTCTTCCAGCCCCATCAGCGCGCGGCTGAAGGCGTTGGCCTCAAACGGGCGCATGTCGTCCATGGTTTCACCGACGCCGATGGCGTGGATGGGCAGGCCGTATTGTTCGGCCAGCGCAACAACCACACCGCCGCGCGCCGAGCCATCCAGCTTGGTCAGCACAAGCCCGGTGATCTCGACCATTTCGCGGAAAACCTCGACCTGACTGTGCGCGTTCTGGCCGACGCCGGCGTCCATGACCAGCACGCAATCATGCGGCGCGCTGTCATCGAGCTTGCGAATGACGCGGACGATCTTTTGCAGCTCGCCCATCAAATCCTTGCGGTTTTGCAAACGCCCGGCGGTGTCGATGATCAGAACGTCCGCGCCCTCGTCACGGGCCCGGTTCAGGGCGTCGAACGCCAGCCCAGCCGCATCCGCCCCCAGGTTTGCGGAAACCACAGGGCAGCCCGCCCGTTCGCCCCAAATCTGCAACTGTTCGACGGCAGCGGCGCGGAAGGTGTCGGCTGCCGCCAGCACGACACTTAGCCCCTGTTTGCGGTACTGACCGGCCAGCTTGGCGATGGTCGTGGTCTTGCCGCTGCCGTTGACACCGCATACCAGAATGACATGCGGGGATTTGCCGGGGTCCAGGATCAGGGGTTTGGCGACGGGTTCCAGAATGGCGGCGATGTCATCGGCCAGCGCGCCCTTGACCTCGTCGGCGTCGACTTCCTTGCCGAATCGGGTTTTGGCGAACTCGGCCGCCAGTCTGGCCGATGTGGCCACGCCCAGATCGGCGGTGATCAGAAGTTCTTCCAACTCCTCAATGGCGGCGGCGTCCAGCTTGCGCTTGGTGAAAAGATCGGTAATGCCGCCCGCGATTTTTGACGATGATCGGCCCAGCCCGCGTTTCAGTCGGTCCAGCCACCCGCCGTTTCCACCGATCATGCCATTTTTGTCCCCGTCAGATGGTCGTTTCCTGCGCCATTGGCGCGCACCGTTACAAAATCACCCGGTTCGGCGTCGAAGTCCAGTTTCACGCGCACGTAATGGGGCGTATGGCCCTCGCGCCCGGTTTCCACCAGCACCTCGACGTCCTGGCCGACCTGCGTTTGCAGATAACGCGCGAGGTTCACCTCGCCCGCCGCGCGAAGGGCCGCCGCGCGTTCCTTGCGCACATTCCCCGGAACCTGCGGCATTTTGGCCGCAGGCGTGTCGGGCCGGGCCGAAAAGGGAAAGACATGCAGGAACGTCAGGCCCAGTTCATCAACCGCAGCCAGCGTATTTTCAAACATTTCGTCGGTTTCCGTCGGGAACCCGGCGATCAGATCGGCCCCGAACACCACGTCGGGCCGCAGCGCGCGCGCACGCGCCACCAATTTGCCCGCATCGTCCCGCGTGTGGCGGCGCTTCATGCGCTTTAGAACCATATCGTCGGCGGCCTGAAGGCTCAGGTGCAGGTGCGGCATCAGGCGTTCTTCTTCGGCCAGCAGCGCGAACAGTTTCTCGTCCACCGCCGCCGGGTCCAGGGATGACAATCGCAACCGCCTGATTTGCGGAACTTCTTTGAGGATTTGCGCGGCGACACTGCCCAGGCCATGGTCATAGGAACAGATATCGACGCCGGTCAGCACCACCTCGGAAAAGCCGCGGTCCGCCAACACACGTGCCTGTTCCACAATACGCGCCGGTTCGACGCCCCTGTTGGGGCCGCGGGCAAAGGGGATGATGCAAAACGTGCAGCGGTGATCGCAGCCTTGCTGGATTTGCACGAACGCCCGCGTGCGTTCGCCGAAGTTGGATATCAGCGGGGTGTCGATCAGATGCCCGGCGGTTTCGCGAATGGTCATGATATCGCCGACCTGAACCGCTTCGCCCTTGGCGGCCGGATTTTCCGCAATTTTGGCGGCATCCATTTTTTCGATGTTGCCGATGACCCGGTCGACTTCGGGCATGGCGGCGAATTTGTCGGCCCCCAATTGTGCCGCGCAGCCGGTGACGACGATACGCGCATCGGGGTTTTCGCGCGCCAACTTGCGGATGGTCTGGCGGGCCTGACGCTCGGCCTCCGCCGTTACCGTGCACGTGTTGACGAACACCGTATCGGTCAGCCCGGCCGCCATGGCGTGTTCGCGGATCACCTCGGATTCAAAGGCGTTAAGGCGGCATCCCAATGTGACGACCTTGGGCGACGTCATCTCTCGATCTCTTTCCATTGTACTAAATTCATCGAAACAACCGAATTTTCATCGGTTGCCCTTACTTTTTCAAAAAACCCTATTTTATTTGTGGATATATGAAACCTTGGTGACTCTGCGACATTACGCAGGTTCACCACCAAGAAGCTTTTTCTCGATGGCACCCCTGAACGCGAACGTCACCGGCCCGGTCATGCGCACGCGGCCCGTTTTCAGCCATTCAATGCGCAGGCTGCCGCCGTCCAGAATAACGTCCGCCCAACGCTCGGAAAATTCGCGCCGGTGGGCCGCCACCAGGGCGGCGCAGGCTCCGGTACCACACGCCCGCGTAATGCCGACGCCGCGTTCCCACACCCGCATGCGAATGCGGTTCGGCCCCATGACTTCGGCCACCTCGACATTGGTGCGCTCGGGGAACATTTCGTGGTTTTCGATGATCGGTCCCCACGTTTCCAAATCCACGCTTTCCGCGTCATCCACAAAAAAGACCGCATGCGGGTTTCCGATGCCCACCGCGCACGGCCCGGACAAGGGTCCTGCCTCCACATCGAGGCGCAGGGTGTCGGCGGCAACGGCCAGCGGAATGTCCTTCCAGTCGGTCTGGGCCTGACCCATGTCGACCCCGACCAGACCGTCGCCCGCGTCACTGGCTTCCAAAAGCCCGGCCCGGGTCTGGATTATGGCGTGATCGACGCCGTTTTCTTCCATGAGCATGGCGGCGACACAGCGCGTGGCGTTGCCGCAGGCGGCCACTTCGCCACCGTCGGCGTTGAGAATGCTCATGGTCACATCGGCCCGCGCATCCTCGGCAGCAGCAACCAC